>NZ_QUKM01000021.1:0-44735 GCF_003481245.1 Blautia sp. TF10-30 | reverse complement strand
AAACACGTTATATCACATTTGACAATATATTTAGTTACTTATATTTTCCTCCTTTCCGCAAACCCGAGTTTCTGTTTACCGTCCTTCTTTCCGGTCTCACCCGGAAAGAATACACCTGCTCTGCTCATATCCGGCTTTCTTACGCCGCCTTTTTCGCGCATTTCGAGCACTGCGGCAGTCCATCCGTCTGTTCCAGTGCTACAAGTTTTACTTTACGTTTCAGCCCTTTGCAGGAAAGACTGTTATGATACCGGTTTCCGTATTTCGTATAGTAAACTTCCGCACCCGCAGCGCCATTTCCCACGCACTGTTCGCATTCCTTATATTTTTCTCCATCCTGATTCCGTTTCCACGCAAGCGCACCCGGTGAGGAAACCTGGATCGAAAGATTGATATGACTGCACGACGAATCGGTATGATACACACTGCCGTTCTCAGTCACCCACACCATCTGTTTTGCTTCGCCCTCTTCTTCATCCGCCTCCTCTTCTGTCTTTCCGCAGAACAGATGCACTTTCGCACACGCTGCAATTCCCCGGTTCCGCACCGGAACGAGGCGGTTTCCCATTTTCGGCCAGTAAATCGCTTTCAGTTCCAGCCATCCATTTTTCACACGGCTTCCTGCCAGTGTCACCATTCCATTTTCGCGGATTTCTTTTGGAATCTTTGCTTCTGCATAAGCAATGCACGCAGCCGTTTCTGGTATTTCATACGTTTCTTTTCCCGTCTCATCCACCGCGTAGGCACAGACGGAAAGATACCGCGCGGACTCCTGCAGAGATACCGTCAGCATTCCATGCAGCCGGTAAAGATCCACGATTTTTAATAACACAAGAACCGCGATCAGAAAAACAGGAAGTGCCAGTGAAGCTTCCACCGTCAGGCTTGCCCTGTTCCATTTTCGTTTTACAAAAGGCTGCTCTCCTGATCCGGATTTATAAAAATTCCCGGAAGAGTGGATAAGTTTTTTGATAAGGTTCCAGAAATAAATGTGCCGTTCAGAAGAACACCCTTTTGTATCCCTGCCGGAGTCATCCCATTTTTCAGGCTGCTCCCTGCATCTCATATCCATAATTTCTCGTAATCTCATACTCTCGTTTCCCAATTACCGCCGTAAAACCGGCTTCCAGTTCATCGACACAGCAATCCAGTCGGAAACCCGGCTGCTGCTGTTCTGTCCGCATATTGTATTCCACCAGATCCATCGCTCCAAACGTTACCGCTTTTCCCGATTTCTGCATCAAAAGCAGCCGCAGATAATCGGAATACTCCATGCCGCCCGGTGCATTTTTTCTGCTCTGATCCCCTGTTTCCAGCAGTTTCGGAAGCTGTTCCAGAGAAAGCTGCCACGATTCTGCCGTTTTGAACAGTGCTACTTTTCCACCATCCAGCAGTTCCCGCAGATCCAGAATGCTTTCTGCAAATGCCCAGCACACGGCAAGTGCCATTTTCACAACCGGCATCGCCGCCGGAACTCCAAACGACGCGGCAATTACCCCCGCCATTGCTTCCATCTCGCCCTGCTTCTGCGCATCTTTCGCCAGATACACCAGATTTGCCGCCTCCCGTAGCGCCAGCAGACGGTTCACGGTTCCCGCCAGATTATCCTGATCACTGTTTTTTCCGCAGAGCACATATTCCACCTGGCACTGCAGCCCTTCCTTCTTCTCCTTGCTGGTATAGCACGGAAATTTCCACAGAATATATTCGGACGAAAGCATCTTATCCACAAAGCTCAGTTCTTTTCCACACTCTGCCATGCCAAACCCGCTCTGCAGCTCCCGTTTTGATGCAAGAAACGATACATCCGTTTCCCCCTGCGACAGTGCCTGCCCTTCCGGGAGGACCAGTCCTAAAATTCCCATTTTCATTACTTTTTGAATGACCTCAATCGGATTCACAAAATCTTCCGGTACCGGCTGCTTCTGATCCGGTTCCGAAGGCGTGCCGTTTCCAGATTCTCCTTCACCTTTTGTTTTTTCTGTTCCCTCTTCTGGCTGTTTGGATTCTTCATACTGTTTTAAAACCTCCTCTTCCTCGTAACCGCTCTGTCCGTCCTCCTGACGTTTCACGGTTTCCTGTTCTCCTCTTAATTTCTGGGAAAGCTGCTGTATTCCATAAGTTCCAAGGCTGGCTTTCATTGCCTCACAGATCTGACGGGAGAAAGCACTTCCCTCCTCGTCTGTCGCAAGACGATAGCCGCCGAGATAAACTTCTGTAACCTGTCCGCCAGATAAACTGCCTGATAGAATTCCCATCCCCGATGCAGTGGGGGACAGAACTTCTCCCGCAGTTTCTGCGACTTTTCTGCTCATGGTTTCAGGTTTCCAGACACCGCTCTTATCCCCGCCGTTATAAAAAAACAGCTCGTACTGTCCCAGCAGTGTTCTGTCATACCCGGCAAACAGAGAATACAGTCCCTGTTCCATTGCGCAGGCCGTCATCACCCGTGCATGGGCATTTCGCACCGACGCAATTGTCCCGGAAATCAGGGAAAGCATCAGTATCAGAACGAGACACAAATATGCTGTTATGCTTCCGGCTGCCCATCTTTTCTGTCTTTCTGTTTCCCTCATGGGATACAGCTCCTTCCACTTTACTTTTACTTTTTCGAACTTTAGATGCCGTGGATCGGATAAAGGATATACCGAGACACAGATATGCAAATGACATATAGGTCCGTACCGGCTTCTAAATTTTTCTTTGGAGTTCCGTATTGGACATTTTCCCGTTTATACGGTGTTGCTCTGGTTTGTGACCTTCTCCATCAGACTGTTGACCAGACTCACAAGCTGCTTTTTAAAGATTAGTACGAGTCCGATCAGCACAACGAGAATCAGAATCACTTCCACAACACCCACCGCATCTTCCTCTTTCCAGAACTCCGATATCAGCTTCATAATTCCCACCTCCCTCTCTTTACCAGCTGTTGTGGGGATAAAAACATCCCCTATGCATAAAAGGACAAAAATGCCGGAACCGTGAGTATGACCAATACAACCGCAAGCATCATGCCCATCGGAAGAAGAAGCTTTGTCGATGCCTTTTCTCCTGTTGTTTTCGCCTGCCTTCTTCTCTCCTCAAAGGCCTCCTGCGATTCCTGTTTCAATAATTCCAGCAGTCCTTTACTGCCTTTTTTCAGGTTCTGCGTCAGCAGAACAGCAAGGGAACGATACGCTCCGGTTCCCATACGCATTCCCATGCGCTGGTACGCTTCCTGCTCGGAAACACCGTTTTCCATCTCCTGGCAGGTAAATACAATCTCTTCATAGGCAAAACGTTTCTGCCCGCCAAGCGCCAGATTTTTCCGGTAATCCACTGCAATCCGCTCGAGTACTTTCCGCATCCCAAGCCCGGCACCCAGAAGAAGAACCATTTTGCTGACAATCTCGGGATAATCCCGCAGCATTTGTTCTTCTCTTTTCTGCCTTGCTTTTTCTTCTTCCCTTCCTTTTGCCGCCCAGCAGACTGCTCCTGCCGCCGCGGCAAGTGCCATCAGCTCCAGACCTGTCAGATCCGGCACTTTTGACCATGTTACAGTTTCTCCGTTCAGTGTCTCCGGCAGATAATAGGCTGTTTCTTCGGGATGTGCTTCGTTTTCTTTTTCCACTGCTTTTTTCAGTGCCCTAAGAACCGCATCCCGCCCTTTTATCTCCGGTGGATAGACCTGAACCTTCCGTATATATTCTGTTGTTTCCCCCTGAAGTTCCAGTTCCGCTTTCAGCGTAACCTCCACTCCTTCTTCGGGAATCTCGTCTGACAGCAAACCCCGGCTGTCAATCAACAACGGCCTGTCTGTTTCCCAGCTAAGCGCCACCGGGCTTCCCGGTATTTCCGTAACCAGATCCATGTTTCTGTTTACCGTATGAAAAGACAGATTCTCACCTAAGATGATTTCATCCAGCGCCTCTATCGCCGCACTGAACGCCTCTTCTATCTCTTCTGCGCTGTAAGCTCTTGCAGGTACAGACAGTGTAATTCTTTCCGGTTTCTGATTTCCAACAGAAACCTCAAGTTTTTCCTCTGTCGGTTGGCTGCCTAAGGCACCCCGTTCCAGTTGAAGTTCCGCTTTTTCATCTCCTGAAACTTTTCGCACTCCGATCGGAAGGCAGAGTGCAGTGCCCGCTATAAACCCTGTCGCTGCAAGGCAGAAAATCCGTCTCACCAATTTGTGATCTTCCGCCTTTTTTCTCATCCGGAAATACCAGATGAACAGCCCCGCCCATGCGGTCAGACAAATCCACAACATTTGATTCCTCCCCTTTTTTGCGGACGAATCGTTATGATTCGCAGTCTTACTTTTTAAACTTCAATTGCTTCTTAAAACTCAATGTCCAGAATCTTCTTTCCAAGCACCCATGCCGCCAGATACACGGCAAGGCATCCGCTCATGAAGAAAACCCCGATTACATTCCCATACATCACACTTAAGAATTCCGGAAAGGAAAGCTGTACATATCCCAGAATTCCAAACGGCACAACACTCATAATATTCTGCTCGAACCGCCGGGAAGAAACGCCCGCACGGATTTCCCGCATCATGTCAATTCTCGTACAGAAAATATCCCACGTATTCTGAAAGATCTCGCAGACATTTCCTCCTGTCCGCTTCGCAATCACCAGTACACTTGCAAACGTCGCAATATCGTCAATGCGGCTTCGCACCGCAAGATCCTGAAACAGTTGTTCCACCGGCACGGAAATCATCATTTTATGACGCATCCGGCGCAGTTCCTGTACCAGAATGTTTTCTTTTCCCAGCGACTGTTCCAGCTGTCCTGCCGCCTCCAGCACTGCATTTTCCATGGAATAGCCGGAACGCAGTGCCGTGTGCATCCACGCAATCAGATCCCGGAAGCTGTCGTACAGCTCCTCTTTCCGTCTCTGAATCCGGTTTTTCCGATACGTGTGAAAACATACGATTCCAACCGGAACCACAGCAATGCATGCCCACCACGCCCGGTAACAGAGCAGGTTCACAGCGGCGGCAATCCCAAGACTGATTCCCGCTATTTCGAGATATTCCCGACCGGTAAATTCCCAGGTCTGATAGTCGATCCCCTTCGTCTCCTTCTCCTCTGCCATGCCCGTCTTTGCCTGGCTTCCCTCACGTATTCTCATCCTGTTTTCCCCTCCAGTTTTTCTCTGTGTACCAGTTCGCCTGTCTTTTGCAGGCCTCTCCCATATTCTCTTCGAAACAAAGAAACCGTTTTGATTTCGTCCTCCTCCATCCCTGTGATCTCTGCGATCTCCTCCACCCGACGGCTTCCATCCTCTCCGCGTCCTAAATGCACGAGAATTTCGATTCCCGATGCAATCTGGCGGCGGATTGCTTCCAACGGGAGCTGCACTCCCATCAGCACCATCGTTTCCAGACGGGAGATCATATCTTTCACGCTGTTTGCATGTGCCGTGCTCAAAGATCCCGCATGCCCGGTATTGAGTGCGGATAATAATTCAAACGTTTCCGCTCCGCGCACTTCACCGATAATTACGCGGTTCGGCCGCATACGCAAAGCTGCGCGGATCAGATCGCGGATCGTAATTTCTGTTCCTGATTCCAGATTTGCCTCTTTTGCTTCCAGCCGCACCAGATTCTCCACACCCTGGATCTGCAGCTCTGCATTGTCTTCGATGGTTATGATGCGCTCGCCCTTTGGAATGTAGGCGGAAAGCACATTCAGAAATGTCGTTTTGCCAGATCCGGTCGCCCCGCCGATCATCATACTGTAGCGGGTCCGGACGAGAGCCTGCAGAAACTCTGCCGCCTCTTTTGTAATACTCCCGATGGAGACCAGAAATTCCATCGTCACCGCCTGCTCCGGAAAGCGGCGGATGGTCAGAATCGGTCCGTTTAATGCGACCGGTTTCATGACAACGTTGACGCGGTCTCCATTTTCCAGCCGTGCATCCACAATCGGATTCTGTTCATTCACCACGCGGTTGCACCGGCCTACAATCTGCTGAATCACATCCTCCAGCTTTTCTGCGGAGGTAAAGCTTTTGCCGTATCTCTCGATTCTGCCGTTCCGTTCCACGAAGATATGCTGATAACCGTTTACCATAATTTCGGTAATTCCCGCATCTTCCAGCAGCTCCTGCAGGACATCGAGCCTCCGCACACTGTAGAACAGCTGTCTGCGCAGCTCCGCCTTCTGTGCCACCGGAAGATACCGTGTTTCTTCTTCCCCTAAAATCAGACCGTCAATCTCTTCGAGAACCTCTCCGTCATCCGGTTCGGATGCGATATCGATCCGCTCCATCAGTTTTCTCCGCAGAATTTCCGGCATTGTCATGTTTCTTCTCCTCTTCTGCCGTCCCGCAGAATCTGACGCACATAGTCGCCCAGCTCGCTCCAGACAAGCTCCTCAAAGTAGGCTTTTCCCGTCCGGTTTGCCGTGTGGAACGGAACGTGGATTTTCCGCATCTTGTCCAACACCGACTGGCAGTCCCACCGGCGCAGCAAATTTTCAAACTGCTCCATTTTGGCCGCAGAAATCACATCATTCCTTATCGGAACGTAAATTTCATTGCAAAAATCCAGAATCTGATACAGATCCGCCACGCCATCCCCGAGGTCGAGAATCAGCACTTCATAGCTGCTGTTCTTCTCAATCTCCTGAAACAGCCATTTCCATTCTTCATATTTTGCAGTCTGAATGTCCATCGGCGATGCGGCGGGCGGCAGATAATCCAGGTTCTGCATCGACTGGACCATTCCGCCCAGTTTGTAGATGATGCCCTGATTTTCCTGTCTCGCATAATACAGAATATCGCTCATCCCCCTGTCGTAACTGCATTCCAGCAGCCGTTCAAATCCGGAATAGCTCTCCATATTGAGATACAGCACTGCCCGCTCTTTTGCCAGAATCTGCCCCATCGTCAGGGCAAACGAGGTCTTCTGCGTCCGTCCGACCGGCGAATAAATGCCGATGATGCGCATTTCCTTTTTCGGCAGCAGTGCAGGCGATGTATCGACACCATTTTCTACGCCGTAGCACGCCATGACCTCGCGGATCACCTTTTCCGACGACTGGTATTTGTAGACCGCCGGATACTGATCCAGCACCGGACTGTGTACGCCCTCAGACAGAATGATAATCTGACGGATCGGATACCGGCGGATCTCTTCTTTCATCGCTTTATCCGAAATCAGAAGAATCTCTGTTTCGTTATTCTTTGCGAACTCCAGGAACATCTCCGCACTGGAAAACGCATGCACTTCGAACGGAATATTTCTCTTCTGGTTCAGATATTCCATAAAATTGCGTGCATATTCCATTTCCGTGTCACAGACTGCAAAAACACTCTTTTTCTTTGCAGTATTCAATAAAATCCCCCAATCCAGAGCAGCACTCCCATCAGCACGGGAACGGAAAAATGGATGCACTCCATGCCCCACTTCCCATCGTAATAGGGAACCGGCTCTGTTTTTTTCTGGTATTTTCTTTTGGTAAAATAAGTTTGGAAATAATTGAAAAATTTGGTAAGACGCTGCGGTAAATTTCCGCAGACGAGAATAATTCCGATAGATAAGACCGCTCCAGACAGGAACGACACAATCATACATTTCAGGATCGCTGGCACACCGAGAAAGCCTCCAACAGCGGATAGGAGTTTGATATCTCCCGCGCCCAGCATATGAAAATAGAACAGAATGTAAAGTGCGAGTATCGGGAAAAGCATCCCAAAAAGAAAAATACCCGCTCCCGCGGCGCCATAGCGGATGAGCTGTGTAACCAGCCCGGCGATCCATGCGGTGATAATCCATTCATTTGCAATTCTGCGTGTTCTTAAATCCATCCATACCGCCCCTGTCGCAACTGTCAGTACCAGACAGTGCTGCAAAGACATTTTGTCTCTCACCTCCCGTTTCGTTTGGGTCAACTTGATTGTGAGGTCATTATAGTTGCCTCTTTTCGATTTGTCCAGCGGTTTTCGGCAACTTTTTCCGGTTTGTGAATTGCCTCCAAAAACGGGATGAAAATTTCTCACACCAAAAAGAAAAATCGTGTGAAAGGTTTTCCGTTTTTCGCGGATTCGTAGAATCGTATCGCAATTTCGCCGCTGCTTTTTGGCTATTATTTTATGATCCTTTTTTGAAAGAAATTTTCCAGCCGCATCACAGCAAAAAGAAACAGACCAGAACTTTTTTCTTCGTTCTGGTCTGCTTCCATACAGTTTTTTCTGTTTTTACTGAATAAAATCCGCATACTCCGCTCTGCTGACCTTCTTCAGATCCTCCGGCGCCATGCACAGCGTGGTTCCGATTCTTCCCCCGCTCACGTAAACTTTATCAAATTGTGCCGCACATTCCTGAATCACGGTCGGATACTGTTTTTTCATTCCGATCGGGCTGCATCCGCCGCGGACGTATCCGCTGACTGCAGTGATATCTTTGACATGGATCATCTCGATGGATTTCTCCCCCACCGCTTTCGCCGCTTTTTTCAGATCCACTTCCTCTGCGATCGGAAGCACCAGCACATAATACTGCTTGCTTTTTCCCTGTGCCACAAGCGTTTTAAACGACTGCTCGACCGGCGCGCCGGTTTTCTCTGCTGTGTGAAGCCCGTCGATAAATTCATCGCATTCATATTGAAGAACTTCGTATTTGATTTTCTGGCGGTCCAGAATCCGCATTGCATTTGTTTTGATTTCTTTTTCTTTTGCCATTATTTTCTCTCCGGTGCTCCCTGCAGTGCATACAGTTCTTTTTTGAGCTGTTTGATTTCTTTTTTCATCTCAATATTTTTCTGTTTCAGCCGTACGACAGCATCCCCGGCTTCTTCCGGTTTTACAGAAAGTAAACGTGCAATGCCGAGGGTATTGATGTGTTTTAAGCAGTAATCCGCATACGCTTTTTCACCGGAAAGCATGGTCACGCGGACGCCGCCTTTGTATTTCTGGGCACTTAAGATTTTGATCAGACGGATTTCCCCTGTTTTTGCAACGTGGGTTCCGCAGCACGCACAGCTGTCGCAGCCTTCGATCGTCACAATCCGCACCTGGCCCTCAATCTCTTTTTTGCTCCGGTAATCCATGGTTTCCAGCTCTTCCTTTGACGGATAACTGATCGTAACCGGAACATTTCGAAGCACGGCTTCGTTTGCCTCCTGCTCCACATCGTAGAGCTGCTCCTCGGTCAGAACGCCGTCAAAATCAACGGTAATGACATCACTTCCCATATGGAATCCAACGTTGTTGAAACCGTAAATCCGATGCACGATACCTGACACGATATGCTCTCCGCAGTGATTCTGCATATTGGAAAAACGTTTTTCAAAGTCAAGTTTTCCAACTACCGTTTTGCCCGGCTCGAGCGGTGCTTCCACGGTATGCCAGATTTCGCCGTCGATTTCCTGTACATCCGTTACAAAAATTCCATCCAGTGTTCCCTCATCTGATGGCTGGCCGCCGCCCTCCGGGAAAAATGCGGTCTGATCCAGCAGCACGCGGTACATGCCGCCCTCGCAGACGCTCCGTTCTACGGTTGCCTCAAATTCACCCAGGTACGCATCCTGATCAAATAATCTTGTTGTGCTCATAATTTTTCCTCTTTTCCGTCTATTCGTTTACAATGTCAATCTGGCACATTTTCATAGCTTCCAATGCATTTTTATGACTCTGCGGCGTTACGCCCGCGCACGCGGATGCATCGACCGAAATCGGCACTTCCGGATAAAATGCTTTCAGCAGCATGGCATTGGAAATCACGCAGATGTCGGTGCAGAGTCCCACGAGTTCAATGGATTCCGGCACGCCGCCTGCCAGTTTTTCGATCTCCTCCGGCAGATTTTTTGCACCGAAGGTGATTTTATTCATCACCACGGCCTGTTTTTTCTCCGCCATTTTCTGAATTGTATCCTGCAGTGCATGACCCTTCGTTCCTTCGATACAATGCTCTACCGGAAGTTTTCTGCCCTCGGACGTTTCCAGATAATCCGCAAAATGGGTATCTCTGGTGCAGATAACAGCTCCGTCAAACGAATCCATCACCTCTGCAACGCGGTCAACAATCCCGACCGCCTCTTTCGTGCCGAGACTTCCGTCGATAAAATCATTCTGCATATCTACTACAATTAATACTTTCATCTTTGTTCTCCCTTCTGGGACATTTTTTATAAATGCTGCATCCAGCTCAGTGCCAGTGAAATCCAGCTCTGGCACTCTTCGCGTACTGCGTTCTGGTATTCATAGCTCTGTGTCTCCTCGCTTGCAAGGCCAAGGCCGTGGCCGCCGACCGGATAAATATGCATTTCTACCGGAATCTCCAGTGCATGCAGTGCAGTAAAGAACAGAATGGAGTTTTCTACCGGCACGCAGTCGTCCGGCGCGGTATGCCACAGGAAGGTCTTCGGCGTATCGAGGCTGACCTGATTCTCGAGAGACATCTCGTCTACCAGCTCATCGTACCGGTCTCCCAGCAGATTGGTGAAGGATCCGCGGTGCGCTTTCGGACCGGATGTGATAACCGGGTAGGATAACAGCAGACCGTTCGGACGAAGCTGCTCTGCGTCTACGCCAAGTTCTTCTGCAAGGAATGTTTTCTTTTTCCAGAACACACCGTACGATGCTGCCAGATGGCCGCCTGCGGAAAATCCCGCTACTACTACTTTGTTCGGATCAATGTGATATTCTGCCGCATGCTCCCGCAGATGTGCAACGGTCCAGGCAAGCTGGCGGAGTGCCGTCGGATAGTGAGCTGCCGGAGCAACACTGTAATGCAGAACAACAGCGTGGTAACCGGCTCCGACAAACTTCAGCGCAATCGGCTCTGCCTCACGCTCGGACACCCATTCATAACCGCCGCCCGGGCAGATCACGATGACCGGACGCACGCGTTCCGGAGCAATCTCACGCGAGTTGTCCAGAAAATACGTATATAATTTTGCAGTTTCTTCTGTATCTTTTACTTTGACATCTAATACCTGATAATTCATAAGTTCTTCCTTTCCCCCCCCATTTTTCCGGGTACGGCCACAGCCGCCAGTTTTTACTCTGTTGTCATTATACCGTATCGGCGCAAAATATCAAGCGTATCGCACCAGACACTTTTTTCTTTTCAAATCCAATTGCTCATAGTATAATAAATTTATATTTGCATGTTTTTGAGCGGCAAAAATAACACATAAAGGAGTATATTGCAATTATGGATTCCAACCTTATTGTCCTTACCGATCAGGACGGAAATTCTGTCCGTTTTGAGCTTCTGGATATCGTAGAATACAAGGAGGATGAGTACGCAGTTCTCTATCCGGCCGACGGCGGCGATGACGAACCGGTACACATTCTGCGCATCATTTCCGAGAATCTCGATGTCAACGAAGCCGAGTTCGAAGGCCTCGATGACGATGAACTGATCGACACCATTTATCAGATCTTCCGCGAGCGCAACGATCTGGACGACTGATTCTGCCACGCAAAAAGAGCAGCATTTTTACCTTTCACACGCCGGTAAAATGCTGCTCTGTTTGTGTTCCTGACTTTCCAGTTGCTATCTACAGTTTATACTGCATCAAGTTCCTCTGGGATAAGTATTTGATATTCGATTGCCATTTTTATTTCCTTCTGCTTATTTTCTCACATCCAGCACCTGCACATACGGGGCGTCCTTTGTGCATGGTTTCCAGTCGTCTTTTCCCTCTGCGTTCGGGTTTCCGGTTTTCATGAAATTGGTCCAGTCGTCCATCATTTCTTTGCTGAGGGCATAGTCGCCTTCGGTTTTCGGGCGCCAGCTTCGGCCCAGGGTTCCGAACATGTACCAGAGTTCGGAGGAATGGAACGCTCCGGCGTCGTCGCCTAACAGGGCACGGGTGAAGTAGTAAACGTAAGCCGGTTTTCTTCCGAGTTTTTCCAGCGCAAGGCTCCAGTTGATGCATCCCTTATAGATGCCGCCGTGCTCGCCTTTTTCTTTCATCTCCGGGAACACGCCGATGTCGTCTGCGGTTGATCCGAGCATGTATGGGATGTTCTTGATTTTTCCTTCGGTTACTGCCTCGTTATAGCCGCAGGTCAGCAGGTGATTGTCGATGTTCGGCACGAAACTCAGCATTCTCGATGGATTTACGCGGCCAAACTCCTCCTGCAGCTCCACAATTTTCTCAGCCGGAATCGTACGCAGTTCTTCCAGCGATTTTGCTCCGCTAAGCTCCACAAATTCCTGGCCGATGGTTTCTGCCTCGGAAAGCGGCATATCGCGGTTCAGTCCGGTGTCGTAGCCGCCGGCGCTCTGGAAAATGGCTTTGCTGATCCAGTTTTCAGTCAGCGGAGAACTGACGAGTGTCTGTACGCTCATGCATCCCGCGGACTGGCCGAATACGGTGATATTTTCCGGGTCGCCGCCGAATGCTGCGATATTTTCTTTTACCCATTTCAGTGCTGCGATCTGGTCGAGAATCGCGTAGTTTCCGCTTCTTCCGACACCGCTCTCCTCAGACAGCCACGGATGTGCCAAAAATCCGAAAGCACCGAGACGGTAATTGATCGTAACGAGAATCACTCCGCGTTCGCAGTAAGCAACTCCATCAAATTCGGATTCGTGGCTGAATCCATGCATGAATGCACCACCGTGAATCCAGAAGGCAACCGGCAGTTTTTCATCCGCTGCATTTGCCGGTGTCCAGATGTTTAAGTACAGACAATCCTCACTCTGGTTCATACCAAATTCCGGATCGAGATAAAATTCTTTTCCATAGAAGGAGTCCGGCTCATGCTCGGTCTGCGGGCAGACACATCCGAAATGATCCGCCTTATAAACGCCCTCCCAGCACGCCGGCTCTTCCGGCGGGCAGAATCGTTTTTCGCCTACCGGCGGCTTTGCGTACGGAACGCCGCGGAATACCGTGTAGCCGTCTTTTTGCACACCATGAACCTGTCCATATTTTGTTTTTGTCTCTGTAATTGCCATAATTAAAAATCCCCTTTCCATTTCTTATAACTGTGATAAAAACCCTCATACAGATTTAGTATAGCAAATCTTTTTCTTCGCTTCTATATGCACAATTCCAAATAATGGCACCCAGTTTTGTAACTATTGATTATTGGCTATGCAGACATTTAAAAATCCTCTTGATTTATTAGCACACAGAAATAATAATATTTTGTATATAAGATTGACTTATTATCACTGACAAAAACTTTTCATGACTGATCTGGTTTACTTTGACCGGTTTTGGTGCTACACTTTTCTTTGCTTCAAAACGACATATTTCATAGTGAGGAGGAGTATTTAGTATGAAATCCATTTTAACAGATCTTCTGGCAATCATCGGCGTTGTGCTGAATGGTCTGCCGCAGGGTCTTCTTGCTCTGACGTTTGGATTTGCATCGGTTCCGACGGCGCTGGCATTCTTTGTTGGTGCGGTGGGCAATACGATTACGCAGAGTGTCGCACCAATTTCCTTCCAGGCGGAGACGATCACTTACGCCGGAACGGCTGGAAAAGACCGTTCGGAACGCTGTACAATGATTTTTATCGGCGGTGTGATTATGGCTCTGATCGGAGTGTTTGGACTGCTGACAAAAATCGTAAACTTTGTAGGTGAGGATGTTGCCTATGGAATGATGGCCGGTGTCGGTATCATTCTGGTAAAGGCCGCGATCGATATGATCAAGAGTGATGCCATTTCCGGCGGTGTTTCCCTGGCCGCAGCACTGATCACCTATTACTTTACCAAAGACAGTGCCAATACCCTGGTTTATACCATCGTCATTTCCGTTGTAGCATCCTGCATTGCCAATGCATTTTTCAACAAAGAGAAATCCAGCATTGTCGTAGAGGATGATAAATTTGTCCGCCAGAAATTTACAATCAATGCCAACGTAATTCTCGGCGCACTCGGTATGGTCTGCCTGAACATTGGTTCCAACATTTCCTTCGGCGGAATTACCGCAGGAATGGCAACCGGTGGAAATTACAACGTCGATAACCTGACCGTGATTTCTTCCCTGGCCGATATGTTTTCTTCCTTTTTCGGAGGAGCCCCGGTTGAGGCAATCATTTCCGCAACTGCCAATGCACCGCACGCTGTATGGGCTGGTGTCATCATGATGGTTGTGATCGGTGTAATTCTGCTTCTGAAACTGCTTCCGAAAATCGGAAAATTTGTTCCGTCTTCTTCGATCGCAGGTTTCCTGTTTGTACTCGGTATCTTCAAAACCGTTGTACTGGATGCGCCGTCTGCCTTCGCTGTCAATGCAGCCGTCGGCGGAACCACAATGGTTGTCACTGCAGTAACAAACCCGTTCCTCGGAATGCTGGCCGGTGTTGCTGCAAAACTGCTTGGATTATAAATTCAGTAACATAAGAGGAAAATCGTATGAAAGAATACAGCATGGAGCTCTGCGGAGTGAAAAGAACACTTCCATTTATCCCGATCAGTGAGGAGATGGCGTTTGCAAGCTTTGTTGTCCTTGGTGACACCGAGCTGGTAAGTGCATGTGCGCCGGAGCTGGCCGCAAAAATCGGAGAAGTCGATGCCATTGTCACCGCAGAAGCGAAAGGTATTGCCCTAGCGTATGAAGTAAGCAAAGAGCTGGGCCATAAAGAATTTATCGTTGCACGAAAAAGCACAAAATCCTACATGAAAGATGTGGTTTCCGCATCCGTTCATTCGATTACAACAGCGGGTGAGCAGCATCTTTATCTGGATGGAAAAGACGCAGATAAAATCCGCGGCAAACGTGTCTGCCTGCTGGATGATGTCATTTCCACCGGCGAGTCCCTGCACGCACTGGAATGCCTGATGGCGAATGCCAGTGCAGAGGTTGTAAAAAAAGCAGCGATCCTTGCTGAGGGCGATGCTGCTGATCGAAAAGATATTGTATTTCTGCAGAAGCTTCCGTTATTCAAAAAGACAGGCGACGGAGAGTACGAAGTCATCGAATAATTGCCAATCCTTCTAATGCATATAGAGAATAGAAAAACGGTGCAGTTCTGAATTTCTGCCATGAATTCAGAACTGCACCGTTTCTTTTTAAAAGAGACGCAGAAGCATCATATACGAAATGGTTCCAAGAAGGATGGAGACGAGGGTCTGGTGTTTCCATTTGTAGGTGATAAAAACGACCGCTGCTGCGAGCAGTTTCGGTACTGCGGCAGAGATACCGCCGGTGGGAATATCTTTCATACAGTAAATGATCAGTACCGCCATGATGGCAGACGGCAGTGCCCGGCCGAGTCGTTCGAGTGATGCGGGCATTTTACGGCTGCCGGAAAATGTAAGAAACGGGAGTGCACGGAGTCCGAAGGTGATCAGAGCGGAGACAGCGACAGCGTGTGCTTCTCTGCTTTTTCCCATTGGTCAATGAAGATAATGAGAAACAGGGCTGTCATACAGAAATCAAGGCCCGTCAGGTCAAATGGAATGATCTGGCCTAAAATGCCGCCAAGAACCGAACCAACTATCCAATAGCAGCGGCTGAACAGAGCGACGAGGAACATGGTGTCCTCTTTTTCTTTTTTCGGAAGATCTAAGGTACAGTTTACGGCGTATGTCTCATCGGTCATCGTGTGAATCATGTACAGCTTGCGGCGCCCCATCTGTTTGAATTCCTTCAGGAAGGTAATGCTGTAAAAACTCTGGCGGCTGTTCATCAGAAGTGCATTGAGCGCAATGGTGATGAGGGAAGCGCCGCTAGAAAGAAACGTAATCAGAACGAACTGGAACGCGCCCGTATAGACCGTCAGACTTACCAACAGTGAATCATACCAGGGAAAGCCGGCGGATGCCATCATCATGCCGTAGGCCATGCTGACGAAAACGTAGCTGCAGAAAATCGGGATGGATTTTACGAAAGCAGTTTTTAAGGTAGTGGAAGAAAATCGTTTCATAGATAAAATATCCTCACGTAAAAATAAATTTTAAAAATTAAATTTATCATACTATCTATATCATAGTGAGTCAATAGGAATACCATTTTACGCCAAAAGAAACGGATGACCTTCATCACCCGTTTCTCTCATTCTGCTCCAATCAACACATTCTTCCCCGCAAATGCAAACCCATAATGCCGGATCCTTTCCTGCGGCACGCCAAGGGCCACCAGTTCTGCGTCGTATTTTTTATCCACGATCTGTTTTAAATCCTCCTGCACCGCATCTTCCAGTGTCTCCTTTTTTACCCGGCTGCAGACTTTAAATTCAATAATAATCGCCGGATCTTTTTCTCTATTCTTCGGAATCATCATCACATCATACCGTCCAAATCCACTTTCCCGATTCGACCGGATCTGATAACACTCCGCACGCTCTGCCATCAGTCCCAGGACGAAGCCATGATAGAATCGTTCCGGCTCCAGGCTTTCATTTGTTTCCCCGCCGACATCAAAATGGCTGAAGGTCGCAAGGGACACTTTATTCATATAATAATTCATCGCTTCCAGATCGCCCTGCATCAGTGCTTTCACAAAGCTGCTGTACCCAGCTTCCGATGCTTCAAACCATCCGCGGAACATATCATCAAACATGCTCACCGTTTCCAGATTGGTGATACGGAGCTGATACCACGGCTTCAAAGTAATTCCGCGATACTCCACCTCTTCCGCTTTCAGATAACCGCTCGCGAGCAGCAGACTCCAGATTGCATTTTCATTGTAATCCAGCTGTTCAAACACCATCTGCTCATCAAAGTTCACCGTGACTGCCTGTCCGTTCAGTAGATCTTCCATATACTCTTTGATTTCCGGCGAGGCGGTGCGGATCAGCTTTCCCACCAGACCGTTCGAACTCGTATCTGCCCAGTACGGGCGCAATTTCTTTTCTTTTAAATAATTGGTAATCGACCATGGATTGTAGATATCGCGGTGTCCGCCAAAGATAAATCCATCATACCACTGCTTCACAACGTCCTTTTTGTCTCCCATTCCGAACTCGTCCAGAGATGCAAAAACTTCCTTTTCGGTAAATCCAAAACAGTCCGCATACAGATCCGATGTCGTCGTCACCACACGCAGATTATTTAAGTCAGAAAAAATACTTTCTTTCGAAACCCTCGTGATTCCGGTCATCATCGCACGTTCCAGATAAGGATTCGTTTTAAACGTCGCATTAAACAGACTCCGCACAAACGTTGTAAATTCCGCCCAGTAGCCATGGACATACGCTTCCTGCATCGGCGTGTCGTACTCATCCAGCAGAATAATCACTCTTCTGCCGTAATACCGCGCCAGATACATACTCATATTATTGAGTGCCGCTGCGGCCTCCGCATCACCCATATGCAGATTGACCTCGTTGTATGCTTTCTTCTCATTTCCGCTCAGCAGATCCCCATCCAGAAGATAACGGTTTTCTTCATACACTCTCGCAATCTGCTGTTTGATCTGGATTTTTGCTTCCGAAAGCTGATCTGCTTTCACGGCTGCAAAACTCAAAAAGATCACCGGATACTTTCCCTGCAGTTCCCGATATTTTTCTTCTTTCCAAACGCCAAGTCCTTCAAACAGATCGCCCCGGGCGGCATATTTATTAGAAAAAAAGCAGTCCAGCATGCTCATATTCAGTGTCTTGCCAAAGCGGCGGGGGCGGGTGATCAAGGTGATTTCATCCCCGTTTTCCCACCAGTCCTTGATGAAGTGAGATTTATCCACAAAGAAATAATGGTTTTCCCTTAAGGATGCAAAATTCTGTTTTCCTATACTGATTACTTTTTCCATCCATCACACCTGCTTTCGGAATTTGTCCTTTTCTCGATTATACACTATCCTTTCCTGAATTCCAATCTTAAAACATCCCATTCGCCGCAAACGTAAAAAACAACAACGCCAGAAACAGCACTTCCAGCACCGCTCCCAGAATGGTAATGATCTTTCCCGTCTTCTCTTTCCAGATTTTTTTCATCCCCAGATACAATAGAATTCCGATCACCGCGCCAAGCGTATTATCGATCACATCCGTAATATCACTCGCGCCGATCGCAAAAATATACTGCGTCACCTCAAAAAACAGGCTCAGTCCCGATGCAAGGAGAATGCGGTTCTGAATTTCGCTGTCCGGGTAGATGGCCGAGATGCAGAGGCCGAACGGCAGAAAGACCAGCATATTTTCGATAATTTCACTAATCTGCACTTTCCCGTTCACCACAACCGACGCCGCATACGGAATCAGATTAATCCCCCGCAGGTGCGGAATTTCTTCCGGGCGCAAGGCGAATTTGAATAAAATGCACCAGGCAAGCAGCGCCAGGTAAATGCCGAATACCACAAGTAATGCTTTTGATTTTTTCTCGTTTTTCCAGGTCATGTTCTTTCCCCTCTCATCTTCACTTGATAAGAGGATTCTACCAAAACATTCTTAGGATTCCGCTTCTTCTTTTCCAAAGAAATCCCAATAGATTTCCTAAGATTTTCTGATGCTCAGATTCTTTTACATTTCTTCGTCATGCTAATTTATTATATCTTTCATATCAATTATATCTTTTACATATCGCAAAAAACTGTGTATAATACACCGTGTGTAGAGAAATGAATCAAAATGAAAATCCCATGTTCCCCTGGGACAGCAGTATTCTCCCCACTGCTGTCCCTCCTTTCAGGGAAACTGTTACTGACAGTTTTCTTTGGTGTAGACGAAAAGAGGAGGCTGTGCAGCGAACACAGCCTCCTCTTTTCTATCTTTTTCGTTTTTCTTTTTGTTTATTTCTTAATCTCATATCCGCAATACTGCATGACCAGCTCACAGAACATTGCGTTTGCCCAGGAGAACCACTCTCTGGTGTAAACGGTCGGATCATCTACGAAAACACCCTCGTGCATCAGTCCTGTGCCGCCGTCGGTTGCCATCAGTTCGTGGATCATCTGATGTTTCTCCTCTTTTGTCGGTGCGGTCAGTCCCTCGATGGCTTTTGAGATGTGCCATACGTAGCGGACCGGTGTGTGCGGGCTTCCGATTCCGGAAAGCTTTGTTCCGGAATAGTAGAACGGGTTCGCCTCGCTTAAGATCAGCTTTCTTGTATTGTCAGCCACTTCCTGGCTCTTTGGCTCATAGCCCAGATAGCTCATAGCCAGAAGGCTCGGTACATTGGCATCATCCATCAGATTGTACTGGCCAAAACCATCTACTTCGTATGCATAAACATCGCCCAGTCCCCAGATATGAGTCGTACCATACGTTTCAATCGCATCTTTTACGGTCTTTGCCATTTCTTCTGCTTTCTTTGCAATCTCCTCTTTACCGCCGACAAAATCTGCGATCTCTTTCAGGTAGTTCAGAACAACAACCGCAAACATATTGGACGGAATCAGATATCCGTAACGGCAGGAGTCGTCGCTTGGACGGAAACCGGACCAGATCAGGCCAATGCCGGATTTTACCTGCGCACCTTTTCCGTCGCGGGAAAGCGTATCGGTGTAGGAGCAGTTTTTACGGATGAAGCTGTACGGGGATTTCTCCTCGTGATTCATTTCGGTCTCAAATACAGTCAGGATTTTGTCAACACCCTCCCAGAAAACCTCGTCAAACTGATCGGTTCTTCCGGTATTCTTCCAGAACAGGTAGGAGAACTGCAGCGGATAGCAGAGGGAATCGATCTCATACTTTCTCTCCCAGATCCACGGTCCCATATCGGTCTCGTCCTTCTCCCAGCAGTTGCCGTTCGGTCCTTCGTTGAAGGCGTTTGCGTATGGATCGATGTTGATGCACATAAACTGGCGGCGGATCAGGCCCGCGATCAGGTCAGCCAGCTCCGGGTCATTCTGTGCCGGCACCAGGTAAGGGCGCAGCTGTGCTACCGAGTCACGCAGCCACATGGCCGGGATATCTCCGGTGATGACGTAGGTGCTGCCGTCCTCCATTTTCTTTACGGTTGTGTCGAGGGTATTGGAGTAGCATCGTTCAAACATATCAACGATTTCCGGCTCGTCTTTCAGTTTTTCTCTCAGGCTTAAAATCAGCTCCTGAATGGACTTTGGTAAGGTCTCTTTCATTCTTTTTTCATCCTTTCGCTCAATTTTTCTCATTTCCCGTTATTCTACAACAGGGCATCTCCGCAATCGAAAATGCCCTGTTGTAGTTCTTATAAAATTAATGTATCAGACTTATTTCTGTGCGTCAATCTGTTTCTGAGCTTCTTCGCGGATGGTCTCCCAGCCTGCGGTCTCAAGCTCTGCATCGATTGTTTTTACAAGCTCTCTCGGATCCTGTGCGCCGGTGAATAACTCAGAATAGTATTTCTCATATACGGCACGGCAGTTTGCAAGCTCTGTTTCGATGTTGGAGGTATCCAGGTTGAATCCAAGCATCTCAGACGGAGTTGCTTTCTCGTTCAGCTCTTCTACTTCATCCCACTGGTTGAAGTCAACATCGTCTGTCTGAGTTACGTTGAAGAAAGTACCCTGGGTATATCCGGCCATACCCCAGTCAGTGGTCAGGCGGTGTACCTTATTGTCATCGGTGTACTCGAAGTCTTTTCCTTCTGCTCCATAGTAGAACCAGTCACGTACTTTGGAATCCGTATTTACCAGGTTCAGAAGCTGAAGTGCTTTGTCCGGGTGCTTGCATCCGGAGTAAATACCATTGATGGAACCACGTACAGTTGTGTTGGAAACGACTGTGTTGCCATACTGTACTGCTGAACAATTGGCGATACCATTGTTCGGACCCCATGTTGTTTTTGCAGCGCCGCTCCATCCCTGTGCAACAAAGAACATTGCGTATTTGCTGGAATCATCTGCTGTCGGAGCGTCTCCGTTGATGATGCCCTCCTGATACATTTTACGAACGATATCCAGGTTGGAAAGGATTTCTTCGTCATCCAGCGGATTGACAACGGTCTTGCTGTCATCGCCGTATTTAACGCCGATTGCCGGAAGTCCGGAGCTTAAATCATCGTAGTTCAGGTTCAGCAGGAAGTTTGCACCATTTTTGGACATGAAGTACGGAGATCCGCCTTCGCCCTCTTTTACTGTCTTCAGAGCATCGTACAGAGTATTGAAATCTGTTACAGAATTTACATCAATGTTATATTTGTCTGCAATATCCTGATCCCATACAAAGTACTCGGAAAGGGAGCTGTCTTTGTAGGTCGGTACGCCGTAGATTTTTCCATTTACTTCTACTGCTTTCCAGTAATCTTCCGGAATCATGTCATACAGCTCGGAAGCGTTGTCTTTGAGCAGATCTGTAATGTCCATCAGTGCGCCGGTGTTCACCTCAGAAGAGTAACGGTTCTGGTCGGTGAACAGGATATCGAAATACTCGCCGGAGTTTGTGATAACGCTTCTTCTGTTATCCCAGTCACCCCACGGAACGATCTCCATGTCTACATTAACGCCGATTTTCTCCTCCAGATATGGGTTGATCTGTGCAAGCCACTCATCATAATCCTTCGGCATTCCGTTACCAACCTGAATCCATTTCAGTGTAACAACTTCATCTTTTGCATCACTCTTTGAAGAGCTGCTGCTTCCGTTGCTGCTTCCGCAGCCTGCCAGCATGCCACCGGCCATAACAGCAGAAAGTGCAAGAGCTAAAAACTGTTTCTTTTTCATTGTAGCATCCTCCTGATATAAAATATAGAATGTTGAAATTATCCTTAACCGAAGCCTTTTGCTTCAGTATGAGATCCATAAAGGTAAATGGTCGATCAGCCTTTTACCGCACCGACCGTCAGACCGGAAATGAAGTATTTCTGGAAGAACGGATAGCAGCATGCGATCGGGATGATGATGATGATTGCCATCGCCATACGGGCGCCCTCTTTTGGCATCGAGTTCATGTACTGTGCCGTGGTAACGCCAAGAGACGGGTTGTTTGCCATCATCTCAATATTTCTCTGTACGTGATCCAGCAGAGCCTGCAGGGAATACAGCTTGGTATCGCTGATGTACAGGGAAGACTGGAACCAGTCGTTCCAGTAACCGAAGGTGAGGAACAGGGCGATCGTTGCCATCAGCGGTTTCGACAGCGGCAGGGCGATCTTTCCGAAAATCTGGAACTGGGTTGCTCCGTCGATCTGTGCCGACTCAATGATGGATTCCGGAATGTTGGTCTTGAAGAACGTTTTACAGATAACAACGTTGAACGAAGAAACACAAAGCGGAAGGATCAGCGCCCAGATACTGTTTTTCAGGTTGAGGAACTGTGTGTTAACTACATAAGAAGAAATCATACCACCATTGAAGATCATTGGAATAAAAACGACCATGGTGAAGAATCCGTTCAGTTTGTAGGTGCTTCTGGAAAGAACGTAACCCATCAGCATCGTAAGGGCAACTCCGATTACCGTACCGATAACCGTTACCGCAACGGAAACGCCAAGTGCTGTCAGGATCATCTGTCCTTCCCGAAGAAGGAATTTGTAGGAATCCAGCGAGTATGCGCTCGGAATAAACTGGTAGCCGTTCATCTTGATCGAATGCTCGGAAGAAATCGAGATCATAAAAATGAATACCACCGGGATAATACAGGCCAGGGCGAGGATCACAAAAATAACATTGAAAATTGCATTTGTAGATCCCTGGATCTGATTTAAATGTGAAGAGGAAGCCAGATCAAGATCTTTTTTCTTTTTTGCCATTTTCGTACCTCCTTAAATAATCGCGCTGTCTTCATCAATCTTCTTCACAATGGCATTGGCAAGAAGGATGGTGATGCAGCATGCAACAGACTGGAAGAATGTTGCCGCAGAAGTCATTCCGATCGGAGTGGAAGACTGCAGTGCGTTGTATACATATGTGTCGATAGTTGCTGTCGTTTTGAAGATCGAACCGCTTGCTCCCTGAGAAAGCTGGAAGAACAGTCCGAAGTCGGAGTAGAAGACCTTTCCGACATTCAGAATGAACATCATGATGATGACACTCTTTAAGCAAGGCAGGGTAATGTGCCATACCTGCTGTCTCTTGTTGGCGCCGTCCATAACGGCTGCCTCGTACAGTGTGGTATCAATACCGGAAATGCTGGACAGGTAGATAACCATGTTGTATCCGGTAGATTTCCACAGATACATGAAGATCAGGATAAATGGCCATACACCGGCACTCATGTACCACTGAATCGGTTCCTTGCCTGCATTTCTCATTATACTGTTGATCAGACCGTTGTCCTGGTTCAGGAATGCATCCAGGAAGTAGGAAGCTACAACCCATGACATGAAATATGGGAAGAACATCATCGTCTGATATACCTTCGACGCTCTTTTGTTGTGCAGCAGGCTGATCATGATAGCCAGTCCTACGGAAAATACCATACCAAGAACGATAAATGCAAGGTTATACAGGATTGTGTTTCTCAGGATGACGAACAGGTCGTTGGATCTGATCAGGAACGAAAAGTTTTTGAAGCCGGCCCAGTCACTGTGGAGCAGGTTATAAATGAAACTCTTTCCGCCGGTGATTTTGTAATTCTTGAACGCAATGATCAGACCGAACATAGGCAGGAAGCAGAACAGAATATACCAGATGGTGGTCGGCAGCGCCATGACGGTCAGCTCCGTGTCATTCTTGGTCCAGCGTCCTTTTTTCTTTTTGCTTGGTTTACTCAAGATTTTTTCCTCCTTCTCCCGATTGCTCGGGCTTATCACTTTATCCGTTTATCTTACAAACGGAATCCCGGTAAATAATCTTTCCGGGAATGCGGTATACCTCGCCGCTCTTTTTCTGCGGTTCATTCATATGTTTGATCATACGTTTTGCCGCAAGACGTGCAATCGCGTCGGTGTCAACCGCAACCGTGGTGAGCGGCGGACTGCACAGTTGTGCATAAATGGAATCATCAAAACCGGTCACGGAAACATCCTCCGGTACGCAGATTCCACGCTCTTTTAATGCCTGCACTAATTTGAATGCGGTGGCATCGCAGTTACAGACAAATGCGGTGGGCAGCTTCTCCGGCAGCAAAAGCGGAATGGCAATGCCTTCATCGCTTCGGTCCGGGATTCTCCACTCATTTTTCGGGGAAATTCCCTCCTCCAGCATTCTCCGCAGATATCCGAGATATCGGTCGGAAATACTGGTTGTACTTCCTACGGTTCCGACAAATCCGATGTCTGTGTGGCCCTGCTGGATCAGGTAATTGGTCAGCTCATAGGAGCTGTAAATATTCTCGGTGATGACGGAATCGGATTTGTGGGTTCGATCGTAGATGTCCACATACACTTTCGGGAGATCAATCTGTGCAATCTGCTCCCGGACACCCTTATCGAGAATACCAAGAAAGATCAGGCCGTCGAACAGCCCTCTGGTCTGTATCGTGTTCATGTCCGACGGGAGTGTTGCTGTTGTCGGAGAAATCATGATACTCGAACAGGATGCTCTCTGCAGCTCGTAGATGATCCGCTCGTACATTGCCATATAAAATTTTCCTTCGTCTCCGGAGCTGAACCGCGGACTCATGATGATACCGACTTTTTTGCTCTTCCGTTTTCCGTAGTCCGGAAGGACATAACCGGATTCTCTCGCAAGCGCAAAAATCTTTTCTTTCAGTTCTTCTCCCACGCCGTCTTTTCCGTTCAGCGCCTTGGAAACTGTTACTTTACTGATGCCCAGCTTATCTGCCAGGTCCTGCATGGATACTGATTTTCTCTCTGCCATGTTACCAACAGCCCCTCTATTTGTTTCTTAACTTGTGTTTAGATGTTAACATCTTTTAGAAAGATTGTCAATAGCCTTTTCGTTATTTTGTATATTAAAATTCTTATTTTCCAGTCCTAATTTGTATAGATCGAGGAGTATTCTTCTGTTTCTTTTGATTTTTTAGACAGAAAATCTGTGTTCTTGTGTTAAGTCACATAACATCTTAATATTAACGCAGTACTTTTTCGCCTGTTTTCATTTTTAACGAAAAAGCAGCGGAAAGTCTGACTTTTTCGTCTAATTGTCATACTCCCCGCTGTCTTTTTTCATCTTCTGCTGTTTTTCATACTACCGCCAGACAGCCATGGCCTCATTGCCTGACACCGCCGTAAAACCGCGGAACAATGATTACCCGCAAATAAAGGTAACCACACCCTTGTCATTATCTGACAGGCTTTCCATATCTTTCTCTGCGGTTCCCTGCTCCACAATCTCCACTCCATAACGGAACTCACTGAATCCGGACAGGTCCATCTTGAAGTTTGTTTCCCATGTGTTATTCATAATCCAGCTGTAAACCGGCCGTTTATTATTCTCCTCTTTGTTATCGCACAGAAGGATTGGGTGGGATTCCATCTCCCCCATGTAAAGTAACGGTGTGTCAAAAGTATTAACCAGAATCGTCTGATCTTTTGTCCGGTAAACGAGCCCTTCATCCGCAATATAGTATTCCATATTGGTGCCAGGAAGCTGATCAATACCAGGGCGCATGGTAACACCTCCGTTCTGGATCATCACTTCCGCATCCGGAAGATTTAACGATAACGGAAGGTACAGGCTTTCGATATCCTCGCTTAATGTTTTGGCTACCCGGTAAGAAAACTCAATTTTCGGAAGATGACGGTACATTTTGATCACAACACTGCTGTGATACGTTCCCTCCAGGGTAAAGATCAGTTCTACTTTGGTAAACACCGGTCCGTGATCCAGAATTTTCACATCCGTAAGGTCACCCTGATACTGCTCTGCGTGAAGTCCGCGGATATTTCTTCCGATCAGACTGCGTTCCGCATAAACACCCTTCCGTATTTCGGTGCGTTCATAAACCGGCGTGAAGAACGTTTCCAGACCGGATTTGCACATTTCAACCTCTGCTTTTTTATTGTAGAAGGAGGTAATGCCCTCTCCGACTTTCCATTTGATCTGAAAGAAATCGTTTTCCAGACCGTAAGGCAGTTTGTAACTTTCCGGATCGTACGTGTTCACAATATCGCGCACCCGCTCTGCGCCTACCCAGGCAGTTCTGGTGAACAGGGTCTGGGACAGAGCCGGCTGCTCTTCGTACGTGAACGTTTTCTCTTCCATCGGCTCAAATTCTGCCAGAAAACTTATCAGGACTCCGCGCGGATGAGCAGACAGCTGCACCTCCATCTCCTGTTTTGTTTTGTCATCGGTTACTTTAACTGCAAAAAGACTTAAAGTTTCTACGTAAAATTCTACCGGAAATACTCTCTTTTGATGGCTTGTGGAGACCGCTTTCACTTTGCCGGACAGATTGTAATACCGCAGGATATCACCCAGTTTATGGCACTGTTCATTTTTACGCATTGCCGCGGCCTCATGTGCCTTGGAAGCATAGCTGCTTTTTCGCATATCCAGATTTGTTACCATGGTATCATACGGATTGGTTACCGTAGCAGAATGACCCCAGGTGTGCTCTGCATATAAAAGAGAATTATCGCCATATGCCTGAATCAGTTCTTCGTTATGTACCCCTGTTTTTTCTTCCAGGCGGTCACAGATATGGTTCAGTCGTACGGCCTCTTTGTAATGTTTCACCGCATATGGTGTACTTCCAACGCCATTGCCCCACCAGTCATTGATGGCACCCCGATACACTGGTGCATCCTGCACTTTATCCCGGATCTTGTCATACAATTCCTGAAGCGTCACCATATGCATGGTGACTTCTTCGCCATATTTTTCATTAAACAGCGCAACCGTATCTGCAATGGCCGGGTTGATCGGCGCATTATCCGAAAAAACGCCGGAAACACTGGTGATATAGAAATCGTACGGATAACCATTTTCTTCATATTCCTTTATGCTCGCAGCCAGATTCGTGTGCAGATTTTCCAGAAGTCCTGTCACATCACCATTCTTTTTGCCGAAGTAGTTTTCCGTCATAAAGTTAACATTTTTGTTCAGAACAATGCCGAGGGCATTTCCCAGGTTATAATGCTCACCATTCCATACCAGCAGACGCTGTCCGTTCTCATTTTCCCAGAAATACGGTTTCTGGTTCTGATACAGCGGATACATGCCGTGATGGGTATGGATATTGGTATACAAAAATTCTACTCCGTTTTCGATCAGGGCATCGCGCTGTCCCATGGAGATACCATTAATATCTGCAATCATGGCTGTTTTGATCTGGATTCCTTTTTCGCCGCAGATTTCCTGCATCGTATGGATTTTTTCTTTCAGATATTTGCAGTCGGCAAGATCATTAAAGTTCAGATAATTGGCAGACAGACCGATATTTCCTTTTTTTACCAGATCGAAAAACTTTTCTTTTTCTTCCTCCGTTGCCATTTTGAAGAACTGCTCCACGCAGTACCATGTCTCACAGTTCCATTTCAGATCTTTCTGGGTTGTGTTGTTTTTGATTCCATTTTCAATCAGTTCGACTGCCCGGCGGATGTTGTTTGCCTGGTTGTAGATCACCTGCTCCTGCAGATCGGTGTATCCCACGTCAGTGTGGGAATGATGTACGATGTAGACTTCTCTGATTTTGTGTGTCATGATAATTTCTCCTTTTCCTGTTCTATGTTGCTCAAAATTTTTATCTCTCTTTACCCCACAGATGCTACCAGCATTTTAATCATTTCGCCCTCTTCCGGTACAATCCGGTATGTTCCGACCGCTGCAGGAACGATGGCGGTTTCTGCGTAATGTACCGTGAACGGTGCAAAGCTGCCATCCATGCTCTCGATGCGGGCACTTCGTCCCTCCACGAGATTCATCACATGAACCGTGTCATCCATCGAGACGGTGTGCGGCCCGGAAAGTGTATAGCGGATTGTGTCGATAAACTCGCGGCTGTGCAGTCCGGTGCGCTCCACTTCACAGGTTTCTGTTTTTTCCAGTATTTTCTGCTGGCCGACGATATTGTCGTACACCCATTTGGTATCGCGGTTCCACTGGATATTTTTCATACCGTGGTCGAGGTGGATCGGACGCGGCAGTCCATCCATGCCAAGGCGCCCCCAGTCCCAGAGTTTGAAGGTAAAGATATACGGTGTCGCACTGATCTCCAGCACCATCGTGTTCTTACCCGAGCAATGCACCGTTCCTGCCGGGATCAGCACATGATCGTGTTTTTTGACTGGGATTTTGTTGACATATTTTTCCGCAGGGAAAAGTTCTTCTCCTTTTTCTGCTGCACGGAGTTCCCGCTCCATCTCTTTTTTATCCACGCCTTCTTTGAGGCCGAGGTATACATACGTTTCTTCGTCTTCATCGGCATCCAGAAGATAGTAGCTCTCATCCTGCGTATATGGCATGCCGAATTTTTCATAGATATATTCGGTCAGCGGATGTACCTGCAGGGAAAGGTTCTGGCCGCCCATCGTATCCAGCAGGTCAAAACGGATCGGGAATTCTGCGCCGAACCGGCCGTGGACTCTTTCACCCAGCAGTTCATGCGGCGCATAGAAGACAAGATCCTGTGCCGGTACTTTTAAGACTTTTCCGCCGATTTCCAGATTCAGGCTGTTTTCCTCCGGAACTCCGTCAAAGCTCCACGCGAAATTTTCCTTCGATGCATCCAGACCAAAGTTTTCCTTCATCCACTGGCCGCCCCATACGCCAGGGTCGAAATACGGCTCCATACGAAATGGCTGTCTGGCAAGCTGCTGCAGTGCGCCTCGGAAGGCATTTCCCGTTGTAAGAACCGGTGCATTTTCTTTCTCCGTATCCAGAAGATACGTGAATTTTTCATACCGCTCTTTTTTATAGCGGTCCGCCAGACGCCATTCAATGAAAAATCCCCGTTTATATTTCGTCAGGATCGGATCGTTGTAATTGGTACTGTGCCAGTTTGGCATGCCGCTCCGGTAGCGGAGCTGAACTTCCCAGCGGGTCAGATCACAGTAAACAAGAACATCTGCTTCGGCCAGAAGCTCTGCCGCTGTACCAACGATCACGATCAGACCACCGTTTGTATCTTTTTCTTCCGCACATTCTGTCTCAATTGCTTTTTTCATGGTTTCCAGCTTTTCGCTCTCAAACCAGGTGTCTATGGTTTTATGACACATAATGCCGAAAACACGGTCATCGGTGATGTAATCGTTAAATTCTCTTAACAGCGTTTCTTCGTCTTTGGCACAGTCTTCGATATCAAAAATCCGGTCCGGCTGCAGCGCATTGGCCAGTTCCATTATTTCTTCTTTTCGTACACCCGGGTACAGATCAAAGGAAAGAATACAGGTTTTCTTTTCTTTCTGTTTTTCCTGAACCGCCCGTTTTAATTCTTCGATGATCTCCTTTTTTTCATCCCAGATTTCATTTTCGTATCCTGTGATCTTCATTTGCGGATGTAATTCGTAGTTTCCATATTTCTTTTTTAAATTCATTTGGATTCTTTTCCTTTTCTTAATTTTTCTTCCATCCATTGGGTTGTTTCCTGCGCCGATCAGATCTATCCTCTTTGTTTCAACGCTTTCGCATCTGGCAGATTTCGCACTTCTGTCCGGTTTCGTTTTTTTACATGTCATATGTTTACAGTTCCACCGTGTACTTATAACGATTTCCCGGATAATAGCAGATCGAATATTCAAAAACCTCGCCGCCCTTCCGAAATGTCTGCCGTGTCCGGATAAAAATAGGCATCTGTGCATCAATTTTCAGTGCTTTCTGCACCTCTTCCGATGGAAGTGCCGCCTCAAGCGTATCCCGGCCGGATTCAATATAGATTCCATGCTCCTCCCACAGATACTGATACAGCGATTCCATGTATGGCTCCGGCTCTGTTGGCAGTTCGCAGATTTTTTTCAGATACGTAATGGTATAGACCATGGGTTTTCCCACAGCATTCCTCACACGTTTCAGGCAATAACATGGCTCCGTCAATGGAATCTGCAGACTTCTTGCTACCGTTTCCCCGGGACTGATCAGTTCCATCTTGCAGTATGTTGTCTGCATTTCGATATGATGCTTTTTCATTTCTTCCGTGAAGCTGATGACACCTTCCATCTGCTCTTCGACTTTCTCGTAGACAACATCTGTTCCGATGCCGCGCCGTGCACGGGCGTAACCGCTCTGTACCAGATTCGTCATCGCCTGGCGTACTGTCACACGCGAAAGCTCGTACTTTTCCATCAGCTCTTTTTCTGTTGGCAGAAAATCTCCTTTTTTGTACGTGCCGCATTCGATCTGCTGTTTCAGAATCTGTTCCAGCTGCGCATACAGCGGCGGTGCTCCCGGATTTCTATCCATTTTTGCAGTTTCTCCTTCTTCTTTTCTCTCCATAGCATTGTATTTTTGTTTCTGAAAATATTTTTGCTCTATTGTGTTTTTTCAGGAAACTGTGACAACAGGCCTTCCATGGCACGGCCGGATGTTTCCGTTTCTATCTGAATCCGAATCTTTCTTTTCTCGCACTCTCTTTCCAGTTCTTTTCCAAACCAGGAAAAACTTTTTGCAATCTGTCCGCCCAGAAGCAGCAGATCCGGCTGATATTCCTCCAGCACAGGAAGAAGGCCAGCCGCCACATCTGCTCCAAATCTTCTCCAGACTTCTTCTGCCTCCATGTTTCCCGCTTTTACCAGACCATACAATTCTTTTCCACTCCACACTTTTCCTGTCACAGCCAGGCTAATCTGCTCCAGCCCGCGCACAGAAAGATAATCGTCCAAAATGGAATCTCCAAACGGCTGTTGATAAATCCATCCATTTTCCGGCACACCTTTTCCTGTTTTCACCGTTTTCCCGTTTTCTACAAAAGCAGATCCGGCGCCGGTTCCGATGCAGACGCACAGAATTTTATCTACATCACGACAGTTTCCGTACCAGCTTTCTCCCAGTGCAAATGCTTCAATGTCATGTAAAAACAAAAATCGTGCTGATCCAAGTTCCGGCACGCGCGCCTTGATTTCTCTTTCCAGTGGAATCCCGTAAATGGCATCGTACTTATTCAGTCCCTGCATCCGGCTGATTCCATTTTCATAATCAAACGGACCCGGAATCGCCATCCCGACTCCAACAACACTTCCGTCTGCTTCTATCATCAGTTCCCGGCAGATCTTTGCAAAATTGTCCAGAATCCTCTCTGTGCTCTTCTGCGCCTGTGCTGGAAATTTCCGGATTTTCGTTCTTACTCCATTTCTGTCCGACACACTTCCTTTGATTTCCGTTCCGCCAACATCCAGAAGGATATATTTTTTCTGCTCCATCCCGCTTCCGTCCCTTTTCATCTTTTCCCCTGTATTTTTTCTGTTTATATGCCAATAGAATCTCATTTCTTTGTATTGGCTCTCCCTGCCGCCTTGTTATAATGTTATAACCTATTCATTTTTCTGTTGCAAGCGCCTGTCTGCAATTTTGTCTGCTTTTGCAAAACTTTGTGAAAACGCGATAATACGTTTTATGCACTTGGCGCAGAACGCAAAAAATCCCCTGTTTCCGGGGGTTTTTTATACACTCCGGACAGAGGATTTTTCTTATTTTCTACTTATTTCAATACATTTTCCAATTTAACAAAAAGGTTATTCATCTCCTGCACCACACTCTGCAGACTCTTTTCCCCGACATAGTTTCCAATCGCAAACAATGCCTTATACAAAAAATTAACCGCCCCCTGCAATTCTTCGTTTTGCTCTTTTGTTTCTTTCCGAAGCTGCTGCAGTTTTTCTGCCATCGGAAACAATTCCGCAAGAATCTGCTCTTTTCGTGCCCGGTCCGACGGTTCATCTGTCTCCATTTCTTCGAGATCATAGTTATCTGTTCTGCCGCATTTTCCCTTGCACACTGCGCAATCCGGATTCAGACGGTTCTTTTCTGCCTCCACGCGTACAATCCAGGATTTCCCCTCTTCTTCCCTCAGCTCTTTTTCCGGATTTGCCGCACAAATTCCGCCAAGCAGAATCTCATGCGTGGCTTTGTCCGGGCGGTGACCATTGCTGTCACCGCTGGAAAACTCCTGCGATTCACCTTTTGCTGCTTCTCCTCTTCCATCTACCGACCGGGCCAGACCGATCAGCGCACCAAGAAGCTCCTTTTGTATCTTCGTCATACTCATTTTTCTAATACCTCTTACCGAGCTTTTCATTTTTTTCGTCTTACATATTCCACAAAGCAGAATGTACCAATTGTAAAAATACTTTTAAGGGCACACGCTAATTACTATATCTGATTTTCTACAAAATTTCCCCCTCCGTAGAAATCACCACGGTTTTCACCGGAATCTTCTTTCCACTCTCTTTCAGTGCCATCTTCACGGCACGCTCCATTCCTGCGCAGCACGGAACCTCCATGCGTGCAACCGTGATACTCTTAATATCATTGCACATAAAAATCCGCGCAAGTTTCTCGGAATAATCGATATCGTCAAGTTTTGTACAGCCTACGAGAACGACATGATCCCGAATAAAATCCTGGTGGAAGTTTCCATACGCATACGCTGTACAATCCGCCGCAACGAGAAGGTCTGCTCCTGCAAACATCGAAGCCCGCTCCTGTACCAGCTTGATCTGCACCGGCCACTGGCGGAGCCGGGACGGAACTGCTGCAGAATTTTCCTGCGCATCTGCACGGTCAATCGCCCAGCTGTTTTCACCTGCTTTTCCTGCTCCAGTATTCTCCTGTCCGGCCGCCTCTTTTGCCTTCCGCTGGTTCTCTTTTACCGCCTCCTCATCGTACGGCAGCGCCTCCCGCTCCACAAACGAAATCGCATCTGCCGGACAGACCGGCAGGCAGTCACCGAATCCGTCGCAGTAGTCATCCCGGATCAGCTTTGCCTTCCCGTCAACCATTGCAATCGCACTTTCATGACAGGCATGCGCACAAAGCCCGCATCCTGTACATCTGTCTTCCTCTATCTGAACAATTTTTCGAATCATCGCTGAATCTCCTTTTTTCTCTTTGTTTCTCAACACCTGTTTGTTTCTCAACTATGATATCATACTTTATCCCTGTTTTGACAGTTGTTTTTTCTAGTAGTTTTTTCCTACAATACCAACTCTTCATCCAGTGCCAGCGAATAAATAATTTTCTCTTTCACTTTCTTCCCTGTCGTCCGCTCCAGTGCCTGCTGGTAATAGGCGAGCTGTTTTTCATACCTCTTTTTCAGCTCCCCGACTTCTTTCACACGGTCCGTTTTGTAGTCCACAAGAACCATCTCATCCCCCTCCGGGAACCATGCGTCAATGATTCCCTGCACGAGAATGGTTTCGTCTTCCGGATAGGACGGATCTGCCTCACTTGCCGGAACGGACATCACAAACGGCTGCTCCCGTTTCAGGGTTTCATTCAAAAAGGCATTCCGCATCCGCATTCCAACCGAACTTTTTGCGAAAGCGAGGATCGATTTGAAATAAATGCATTCCGCTGCTTCTTTCGTCATCTTTCCTTCTGCAATCAATTCCTCCGTCTGTGCCATCAGCTCTGTGATGCTGTACGCTCTGCGGTAATCGAGACATTCCAGCAGGCGGTGGTACGCCGTTCCGCGGTCAGAGCCCGTCAGAGCCGCAACATGATCCTTTTTCATAAAGTCCGGCACAATTGGTACGAGTTCTTCCTGCGCGAACAGCTCTTTTCCGATCTCGGATTCCTCCATCCCGGCCTTCTTCAGCTGTGAAACGGTAACCTTTACCGGAATCTGTTTTTCCTTCTCATACGGATACTGGTAGGCAAACCGCTCCTCCACAAGTTCCTTCAGCGCCGCTTCTCTCGGCGGCTGCTTCGGAATTTCCATGATCTTCTGCTCATTCACCGCGCGCTCCATCTGATGCAGCACTTCTCCCTCAACAAGTCCTGCCGGTGATACAAGGCGGATCGTTACCGGAATTTTCTCTGCATACAGCGGATTGTCCGCATTCCCTGCCAGACCGAATTGTTCATACAGCCCGTCGAAACACCGGTTTCTCGAAAATGCCGGCAAAATCCAGTCGAGATACCCGGATGCACTGCTCAATGTCTGATATGACAGCAGCTCATCCTGCCGCCCCGCATGTGCCGCGCACTGCTTCACGCGGCTCTCCAGCTTCGACGCCATGCCCGTCATAATCAGCTTCTCCTTCGGGCGCGTCATGGCAACGTAAAGCACCCGCAGCTCCTCCGCCAGATTTTCCAGCTTCATGCTCTGCCGGATGATCTGCCGCGGCAGTGTCGCCTGACGGACGCGGTGCTCCGGATCGATCGCATCCGCGCCGATGCCCATCCGGGAATGGAGTACAAGCGCCGCACGGCTGTCCATCTGGTTAAACGATTTGCCCATGCCCGAGAGGAACACAACCGGGAATTCCAGTCCTTTACTCTTGTGAATACTCATGATACGCACCGTGTCTGCGCTCTCCCCGTAAATATTCACCTCGCCGAAATCGACTTCATACTTCTGAAGCTGCTCGATATAACGGATAAAGTTGAACAGTCCACGGTAACTCGTCGCCTCAAATTCCACCGCCTTTTCCACCAGCATCTCCAGATTTGCCCGCCGCTGCACACCGCCCGGCATTGCAGATGCATAGCCGCCGTAGCCCGTCTCCTCGAGAATCTGTGTGATCAGCTCATGGATCGGCGTATACGGCACGCGGCTTCGCAGCGTTTCCAGCTGCTCCAGAAAACTTCCAAGCTTCTTCCGAAGCGCCTCATCTTCCCCTTCTGCCGCATATTTTCCACACGCCTCATAAATTTTTACGTCTTTATCCACACAACGCACCGCAGCAAGCTCTGCATCAGTGCATCCGCAGATCGGCGAGCGTAAGATTGCCGTAAATGGAATCTCCTGGCATGGATTGTCACACAGATGCAGGTAATTCAGCACCGTCACGATTTCCTGCGTGGAAAAGTATCCCGTTTTTGATGTGCTGTACGCCGGAATTCCCGCCGCCTGCAGTACGCGCGAAAACGTCTCCGCCCATCCGCTGACCGCACGAAGCAGAATTACGATATCGCGGTACTGAATTTTCCGGTATTCCCCGGTCTCTTTGCCCACGACTTCCTCATTTCCGACCATCTCGCGGATGCGCGCGGCAACGGCAGCCGCCTCCGTTTCCATCTTTGTCTCACGCGACTTATCATCTTCCAGCTCGGGCGCCTTGTCATCCAGCAGAAGAAGTTCTGTTTCATATGCCGCATGCCACGTTTCCGTCTTTTCCTCTTCCATTTCCGGCAATGCAGGAAACGCTGCTCCCGCATGGAGACTCGCCGCCTCATCGTACGCGATGCCGCCGAGTTCCGGACTCATCAGCTTGCGGAATACATAATTCGCCGTCGCAAGCACCTCCGGCCGGCTTCGGAAGTTTTTGTCGAGATCAATTCTCTGCTGGCTTTCCCCGTCCTTCGCATACGTATGATATTTTTCCAGAAACAGCTCCGGCCGCGCCAGGCGGAATCCGTAGATGCTCTGCTTGATATCGCCAACCATAAACCGGTTCCATCTGCCTTCCTCCTCGCCGGACACTGCAGAGAGCAGTGCCTCCTGGATAAAGTTGCTGTCCTGATACTCATCGATCATGATTTCGCGGAACTGTTCCGAAAGCTCCCGCGCCGCATCGGTCCGCACCAGACGGCCGTCCTCCTGCTGCACAAGAATTTCGAGCGCAAAGTGTTCCAGATCGGCATAATCAAGAATATTTTTGCTCCGTTTTTTCTCTGCAAACGCTTTCGCAAACTGCTCCGTCAGATCGATCAGCACGCCGATCGGCTCCCGGCAGTCCGCAATCTCCTCCGCAATCTCGGCGCTGTCCTTCTCGAAAAACTGCTCTTTTAATTTCTGCAGTTCTTTTTTGCATACATCGCGCTCTGCCTTCACCTGATCTTTCAGCGCCTCGCTCACATCGTCTGCCTTTTTCCGCGAAAGCGCTTTGAACTTCATTCCGGCCATCGCGCGCACCATTCCGTCGAACGATTCCGTCTCGATCAGCTCTTCCACCATCTGCTGATCTGATGCCAGCGCCTCGTCATACAGATACGGTCCGCCAGGGCTTACCGCCGTTTTTCGGTTTTCCTCAATTCCTTCCAGAATACTCGAGAGCCGCTTTTTCGCCTCAGCCATCAGTACCTGTACCCAGATGCTTTTCTGCACCGCCTCCGGCGAATCGATCTGATACGCCGCCCGGCACTCTTCGAGCCACTGCTCCGGCCACGGATAACTCATGGAAAATTCATACAGCTTCAGCACGAGCGCGTCGAGTCCGTCATCCTGTTTTCCCGCCGCGTAGCTCTCCACAAACCGTGTAAACGCAGGATCTTTTTCCGCAAACCGCTCCTCCATCACCTTCTGGATCACGTCACTTTTCATCAGACGGATCTCTCCCTCATCCGCCATGCGGTATACCGGATCGAGATCGATCATCTGAAAATAATTTTTTATCACATACGAACAGAAGCCATGGATCGTGCTGATCTGTGCATGGTGAAGCAGGGTCTGCTGCCGCTGTAAATGCTCATTCTCTGGATTTTCCTCGAGGCTCTGCTGCAGGGCGCGGCCGATTCTCTCTTTCATTTCTCCCGCCGCTGCACGCGTAAAGGTCACGACAAGAAGCTGATCAATATCAATCGGGCGCACGGGATCTTTTACCATCGCAAGGATCCGCTCTACCAGAACCGCCGTCTTTCCGGAACCTGCCGCCGCGCTGACCAGAAGATTCCGGTCTCTCGTATCAATGACTTTCTGCTGTTCCGCTGTCCATTTTACTGCCATTTATCTCTCCCTCTTCTTTCTGGCTGATTACTTTCTCATACATGGAAAACTGCATTTCTCTTTCCTTTCCGGAAGGCAGTCACTCCTTTTGATCACTTTGTGTTATCTCCTGCATCGCCTTCATCAGCAGTTCCGTGTCCATGCCCTTCAGTTTGCGGTACTCGTATCCCTGAATTTTCTGGTCAAAACCGCAGATTCCCTGATATTCACAGTACGCACACGCCGTCGCACCGTCCCGCTGATACGGGGAAATTTTTACATTGCCCGAAAAAATGCCCTCGCCGATCTCACGCACCTTCTTTCTGGTGTACGTACGGATCACATCAAACTGCTCCGGCGATGCTACTTTCGAATAGCTTGTATAACTTCCATCCTTCTTCTTTCCAACCGGAATCACATCGGATGTCGTTCCGTCCTCAAGCACGCGGTCGAGAAGCTCCACAACTTTCCGGTCCGCATTCACAAGACCGTCCATCCGCAGCGCTTTCAGCATCCGCCGGCCCCACGCCTCGTCGGTCTCATCCTCCTCCTGATCGAGCATCGGATCATCAATATGATAATAGAACACGCCCGCCGGCTCCACCTGCTTGCCGGGATGCTTTTTCTGCTCCAGTTCCACCGCCGCATCGAGATAAACAGCAAGCTGCAGCTGCAGTCCATAATAGAGCGCCACCAGGTCGAGCGACGTATTTCCCGTCTTGTAATCGATAATTTTCACATAGACCTTATCGTCCGTCTCGCAGAGATCCACGCGGTCAATCCGTCCGCGCAGACGCATTTTCTCATGCTCCGACAGATCGATGTTGATCGCCGACAGCGAGTCCTCCATCGAGAACGAAACCTCGAATTCCCCTGGCTCAAATTCTCCCTGCCGGATCTGCTGCTGCAGTGCCCAGACAGTTCGTTTCAGGATCCGCTTCACGCGGATAATGCGGTACTGATTCCGGCTTGAACTCTGAAAAATTGTGTTTCCATAGTCCGCCATCGTCTCCTCGACACACTCCTCAATCAGACGGTCACGCGTGTCATCGGTCACCGTCTTCCAGGTCTCACCGTTCTCCTGCAGTTTTTTCGAAAACTTCTCAAGCGCCTCATGCATGACCGTTCCCATATCCGCCGCTTTCAGCTCATACTGATCCCGCTCGCGGATCTGAAGGCCGAACTCCATAAAGTGGGCAAACGCACACGCCGCATACTTTTCCAGCCGCGTTGCACTGTTTTTTAACGTATCTCCGTACAGTGCCGATGCCGCACTCCTTCCGATTACGCCGTCCGCACACCGCAGAAACGCCGCTTTTCGATACGTCTCCGCCGGAATTCCAGCCTCCGGGTGCGCCGCATACCAGCGGTAAAGCTCCTCAAACAGCGGATCGATCTCTCCCTCCGCCGCTCTGCCAAGCTCCTCCAGAAACAGTGCCTCGCCGGAACGCGGCATTTCCAGTTTTTCCTCCGGTTTTTCCTCTTTTTCAATATCCCGCACTGGAATCTCCGGGAAGAGTTTTCGTATTTCGTTGATCAGATACGACGGATTCTGCGCCTCGCCGGACGCGCCCGCTTTCGCAAAGGAAAGGTACAGCCGCTCCGACGGTTTTGTCAGATTTCGGTAGAGATGGAATTTCTGCTGATACATCGTCTCCCGCGCCGTCGGGGACAGCTTCGCATCCGCCCGTTCCAGCTCCTCGCGGTCATATTCCGAGAGAATGCCGCCGCCCGCGTCGTGGCGCGGAATCAGCCCGTCATTCACGCCGACGAAAAACAGCACGCGGATGTCCTTCAGACGCGACCGTTCATTATCACCGATCAGTACCTGGTCCGCCGTCGGCGGAATAATACCGACAGATGCCTCCGCAAATCCCGCTTCCAGAATTTCCTGATACTCTGCCAGCGTCATCTTCTCCTCACCCAGCACCTCGACGATCTTGTCCAGCAGCTCCATGACGATGCCATAAATCTGACTGTATTCTTTTGCAAATGCCTCCTGGCCCTGCTGTTCAAACTGCTGCCGCCGCTCCTCGAGTTTTTCCTGCATCTGATTCTGTACCGCCAACGCGTACAGGGCCTCCGTCCGCTCCCGCACCGTGGCATCTTTTTTCTTCATCCGCTCCGCAAACGGCTGCACTTCAGCATAGAACTTCTCCCGCAGAAGATTGCGCTGCGGCACTTCATCCGGCTTGATGCCGCGGTAGCCCCTCGTCCAGGTTTCCCCATACGCTTTCAGCCCGCGGATACCAAGCGCGAGCACATAGTTTTCCATCGCATCCGTCTCCTCGCGGTCCAGACTCGAAAGACCGCAGCGCAGATAGCGGAAGACACTCTCGTACGAAAAACTCTGTACCACCATCTCGATCGCCGCACGCAGAAATTCCACGAACGGATTCATCAGCACGGAATGCTTTTCGTCCACGAAATACGGAACACCACATTTTTCAAAGATTTCCCGCGCATACGTGCCGTAAACAGAAAGATCTCCGGTCAGAACGGCGAAATCCTGGTAACGCATGCCCTCCTCGCGCACCATGCGGCGGATCAGACGCACCGTCTCTTCCAGCTCGGCACGCGGATTCGGCGCGACGCTGATGTAGATGCCCTGCTGTTTCGCCTCGTATCCTGCTGCCGGATTTCCTGTCTTTGCTTCCGTTCCTGATTCTGGTCTTTTTTCTATTCCATTTCCGGAAAATCCTCTCTTTCCATACCGGAACAGTCTCTGCTCCAGCTGATCCATCGTGCTTGCCGGCTGAAAACGGCCATGTCCCGAGCGTCTGACCCAGATTTCCGGCTCCACCGGGCACCCTGCTTCATCTGCCGCTTTCATGAGCTGCTGGACAAGCTGGCGGCTCATCGCAAAAAGCTGATGCGGAATCGCCTTTTTATACGGGTCCTCCCGCTCATCCATAATAATCGTCACATAAACCTTCGCACAGAGCCGGAACAGTTTTCCAAGCACACCGATCTGCACCGGCGTAAATCCGGTAAACCCATCCACCAGCACCTCACTGTTTTTGATCAACGCCGATTCTTCCAGCTTCCCCGCCAGAACTTCCAGCACATCCTCCGCCGTCACATAACGGTTTTCCAGATATTCCTCAAACGCGCGGTAGATCACACCGGTGTCCTTCAGTTTTGCCGCCAGCAGCTTTTTCTCCCCCGTCTCTTCCGCCCACGCATCAAGCTCGGACGGCGCAATCTGGTACTGCTTCAGCTCGGAGATCAGCGATTTCATCTGCGAAACCGCACCGGTTCTTTTTAACGTGCTGCCAAGAATTGTCAGCTCCTTTTTCTTTTCCTGCGCAACGCGCTTCACCACGAGGCTTTTTCCCGTCTCTTCGAGCACCGGATACAGGCTTCCGCCGGTCTCCTCAAAAATACGGTAGGCCAGACGTTGAAAACTTAAAATATCAATATTTAAAATTCCGCCCGCCGGATGCAGAGACACGAGTTCTTTCTGCGTCTGCATCGTAAACTGCTCCGGCACGACGATCAGATAATTTTTCTCCGGGTGGCGCGCCGCTTCCGCCAGGATTTTTTCATACACATACCGCGATTTTCCGGCCCCCGAATTTCCCATAATAAACTGCAGACTCATATCTTGCTCCTCCTGTTCTGATCCATTTCTGCCCCAAAATAAACATAGCTACAGTATAGCAGACTCTTTTTTTTGATGCAATCAACCTGCTGTAGAACAACCTTCATAAAAACCATTCTTCCCACATACATTATAGTAAAAACGCCCGCCTGTTCCGCCCCCGCTTCCCGCCCCGCAGACGGCTTTTCAAAAAGGAGTGTGCCCGCCCATGAGTTCCAAAACGAAAATTGTTGTACTACATATGAAAGAAGTGGTTTACACCGCTGTTTTTCTTGCTCTCGCGCTGATTCTTCTCGTGGTGTTTCTGATCATGTTCTCCGGGAAGAAGGATTCTGCGAAAAAACCTTCTGTCACCACTGCTGCTTCCGCCGAAAATGCACGCTACATTCCCGGCATCTACACCTCCACGATCTCCCTCGGCGACCAGACCTTCGATGTGCAGGTCAATGTTGAGCAGGACCGCATCACCGCGATTTCACTGAATAACTTAAGTGAAACCACCGCCGCCATGTATCCGCTCATGGAGCCCGCGCTCGATTCCATCGCAAGCCAGATCTATGTGAATCAGACGACGGAAGGCCTCATCTACGGAGAGGACGACCGCTACACCTCCGAACTGCTCGTCTCCGCGATCAATCAGGCGCTCGAACAGGCTCAAAATCCTTCCTCCTCAGAATCCTGATCTTTCCATGCAAAAAGGCCTCGAAGCATTCTTCTGCTCCGAAGCCTTTTTTCTGTCGTGCATCTCAAAATTTGATTGTCTGCACCAATTTGGATTATCTTTGTTTCTTTCCGTATTTCCTGTTTTGTTTTTTACAGCTGGTCGAGTTCCTCTCTCCAGAGCTTCACGCACGCATCACTCGGCATACGCAGGTCGCCGCGCGGGGATACCGCAACGCTTCCGACCTTCGGGCCATCCGGCAGGCAGGAGCGTTTGAACTGCTGCGCGAAAAATCTCCAGTAGAACATTTTCAGCCATTTTAAGATCGTCGCATCATCGTAGACACCGGCAAATGCAAGTTTTGCCACACGGTAAATCTTGAGCGGTTCGTACGTCACACGCAGCATATAGTATAAGAAGAAATCATGAAGCTCGTACGGTCCGACGAGATCTTCTGTTTTCTGAGAAATGACACCATCTTTCGGCGGCAGCAGTTCCGGGCTGACCGGCGTGTCGAGCACATCCAGAAGGATATCGGAAAGTGCTTTTTCCCCGCAGGTGTCCGCATAATACTGCACCAGATGGCGCACCAGGGTTTTCGGTACGGACGCATTGACGGCATACATCGACATATGGTCGCCATTGTACGTTGCCCAGCCAAGTGCCAGCTCGGAAAGATCACCAGTTCCAATAACCATACCGCCGGACTGGTTGGCAAGATCCATCAGAATCTGGGTTCTCTCACGCGCCTGTCCGTTTTCATACGTCACATCGTGTTTCTCCGGATTCTGTCCGATATCACGGAAATGAAGATTGACAGCCTCCTTGATATCGATCTCTTTTAAGGTTGCGCCAAGGCATCTCGTCAGCTCACATGCATTCTGATACGTACGGTCTGTCGTTCCAAAACACGGCATCGTTACAGACAGGATCTGCTTTCTCGGAATCCCGAGCAGATCAAATGCTCTTGCCGTTACAAGCAATGCCAGCGTCGAGTCAAGTCCACCGGAAATACCGATGACTGCGCTCTGGCAATGGGTATGCGCCAGACGTTTTTTCAGTCCCATAGCCTGGATATTTAAAATTTCATCGCATCGCTGATCGCGGTTATGCTTGTCTGACGGTACGAACGGTCGCGGATCAAAGTAACGGGTCAACTTTGTCTCTTCTATTGCCAATGAAAATCGAACGATCTGATATCCATCGGTTCTCTGCTCCGGATACGTGGTCATCCTTCTGCGCTCACTTGTCAGACGATCCACATCGAGATCTGCGCAAATGATCTGATTCTCAAATCGTTTTGCCTCGGCAAGAATGGTTCCGTTTTCAGCAATCAGATGCTGTCCTCCAAAGACAAGATCTGTCGTCGACTCGCCCTCACCTGCTGTCGCGTATATATAGCCGCAGATCAGACGCGCCGACTGTGCGCTCACAAGACTTCTCCGGTAACTGTCTTTTCCAACCATTTCATCACTGGCAGAAAGATTTACGACCACTGTCGCACCTGCAAGCGCATGCGCTACACTCGGCGGATTTGGAGTCCAGAGATCCTCACAGAGCTCTGCCGCAACCTTAAGACGCGGCATTTTTTCACACTGGAAGAGCAGATTCATGCCAAACGGAACCTCTTTTCCAAAAAATTCCGTTGTTGTCACCGCTTCTTTTCCCGGCGTAAAATGACGCAGCTCATAAAATTCATTATAGTTCGGCAAATACTTTTTCGGTACAACACCGAGAAGCTCTCCGTGACAGAGCACAGCGGCTACATTGAACAGCTTTCCGCCCTGTTCCCACGGCAGTCCGACAAAAATCAGCGCATCGGTCTCTTTCGTACCATCGGCAATTTCCTTTAATCCTTCTTTCGCCGCATCAATCATCTGACTCTGCCAGAATAAGTCACTACAGGTGTAGCCGGTGAGAGCCAGCTCCGGGAGCACCATCACCTTTGCGCCCTCGCCCTCCATTTTATGAATCGTTTCCAGAATGACTCTCGTATTTTCTCTGACATCCGCTACCACTACCGCACAGGAAGCGGCGGCAACTTTTACGAATCCCTGTTTCATCTCTTTCTTCCTCCACTATCTGGTTCCCTGTTACAGATTTTCTGCAAACAGAAGCTCTCACAGCCTCCGTTTCGCCTGAAACAGTACTGTTATTTGCTCTTACGCAATAATTCTTTCAGATCCTCGGTAGAAAATTCATAGGCGCTGTTGCAGAAATGGCATTTCAGCTCCACCGGTTTTGCTTCCTGAATCATCTCGTTCAGTTCTTTTCTTCCGACCGCTATCAGCGCTTTCGATACACGCTCACGGCTGCAGTTGCAGTAAAACTGGGTCGGCACGGTATCGTTGATCACAAGGTCCATGTCTCCAAGCAGTTTTTCAAGAATCTGCTCCGGAGTCAGGCCCTCGTCAAGGAATGCGGTAACGGAATTGACTTCTGCCAGACGCTGCTCCAGTTTTTCAATGACTTTCTCATCGCAGAACGGCATCAGCTGAATGATAAAGCCGCCGGCCTGACGGACGGTATTGTCTTTGTTCATCAGCACACCGAGTCCGACGCTGGACGGAACCTGCTCACTCGTTGCAAAATAGTAGGTCAGATCCTCTGCGATCTCACTCGTCTGCAGAACGCACTGTCCGACGTACGGCTCTTTCAGTCCCAGGTCTTTGATGACATCCATGAATCCGACGCCGACAGCACCTGCCACGTCAAGTTTTCCTTTTTTGTTGGCCGGAATCACGACGTCCGGGTTTCCGACGTAACCTTTTACATTTCCTTTGGAATCTGCTGTTACGGTAATGCCGTTCAGCGGTCCGCCGGCATGGATGCGCAGGGTCAGAAGGTCTTTATCTCCCTTCATCATAACGCCCATCATTGCACCTGCCGTCAGAAGGCGGCCCAGCGCTGCGGTTGCAACCGGGCTCGTGTTGTGATCCTGGCGTGCTGTCTCTACGGTTTCTCTTGTTGTCGCTGCAAACGCACGAATCTGTCCGTCTGCCGCTGTTGCTCTTACAATATAATCCATGTTTCTCTCCTATTTCTCACTTTTTCCTTTTTCTCTTGCTACGACATAAATACGTTCGCTCTCCGGTCTCGGCGCATCCTTTGTGAATGCATCGTAGGCCGTTACAAACTCCATGCCTGCCTCTTCCAATAAGCGGCAGATCGTCGCAAGATCATACGCTCTCTGATAATGTACCTCCTCAAATTTACGGTACAGATCGGAATCTTCTCCCTCCGGGATGAAAATGGCGAGCTCATATTCGTTGATCTCTTCCTCCGGGTCATAGTAATTGTCCCAGATAAAGCTTGCCTCCTCGCGGTTTTCCGCAATCGTAGTCTCACCCATCTGTTCATATTTATACTTGGTATTCAGATCAAAGATAAACATGCCCTTCGGGTCCAGATAATTGTTGACGAGCGAGAAGACTTCCCGCAGATCGTCTTCCTCCAGAATATAGTTGATGGAATCACAGATGCTCACAACCGCCTTCACGGTTCCGTAGAGCTCAAATTCCCGCATATCCTGAAGCAGATATAAAATGTTTAAGCCGGACTCGGCGCGTTTTTCACTGGCAATCTCGAGCATATCCTCAGAATTGTCCACGCCGATCATATCGTAGCCCTCTTTGGCGAGCAGCTCGGTCATATTCCCCGTTCCACATCCAAGATCGAGCACCAGTCCGTCTTCCACCTGATATTCTTTTAAAAGCTGAATCAGATATTTGCTCCAGGCAGGATAATCCACGTTGTCCATGAACATGTCATATACCTGGGCAAAACTGGTATAACTTTCATTCATCTTTCTTTTCTCCTTCATCGTTTACAGTAGCTACGCCTTATTGTATCACATCACACAGGGCAACTCAATATACGAAAAGACCTGCAGGATCCCTGCAGGTCTCATTCACTCCCCGAGTTGGGCTCGAACCAACAACCCTTCGGTTAACAGCCGAATGCTCTACCATTGAGCTATCGAGGATTATTTAATTGAAGATATTTGATATACCTTCAAAACCGCATACACTACACATCTATCATTCCATCTTGTGAAC
>NZ_QUKM01000020.1:0-47914 GCF_003481245.1 Blautia sp. TF10-30 | reverse complement strand
TATCATAGAAGAACCTTCCAAACATTATTTTACAGAAAAAGTTTCATACTCTCCTTCTATCGGTTTTTCCTTTCATAGCAGCTCCTCCTTTAATCGTTCATATATTCATAGTAATCGGATTCACTGGCAAACAAGATATATTTACCATCTACCAATCCCATGTAACCATCACCAGTGTTAAAACCTTTCATTGCCAACTCCTCCATTTCTTTGAATTTTATGATTTAATCTTCTTTGATGGTTACAGTGTATATCAATAGGTGGGGTATAAAAATCCCTGCTCTTTTATACTGCTATCCTTCTAAGACAAAAGGCCCAGAATACTTTTTCCTGAGCCTTTCCATCTTGTTGTTTTCAATTATAGATAAAGCTATTATGCAACATTCTGATTCTCATCATCTAGTTGAGGTAAATCTTCATCGCTACCAATTGCTTTTAAACCTAACATTGTTACCGTCACTCCCAAAGCTAATGTTACAACTCCCCCAATCGTCTTGAACACTCGCTCATGAAATTTCTGCTGCTGTAAATATAATTCCGTTATTTTATCAGCTTCTTCCATCATTTTTTCAGAAAAGTCCCTTCTTTCCTCCTCTGTTAAGTTTTCTTGTTCCAGCTGATTTGCGAAGGTCTCAAGAACATACTGATGTGCATGAACTGCTTGTTCATATTCTTCTTTATTTGTTTCTAAAATTGTTTTGCATAACTGTGTATAATTTTCTATTGCTGATTCCACAAACTCTACATATACTGGGAACTGCTTTATTATTTCAAGCGCCACTTCCTTTTCCATATATGGAATCATAGATGTAAACTCCATCACTTTATCCTTTGTTAAATTTCGAAATGATTCAATTTTTAACGCTTTTTTTACAGCTTCTTCTGAATGATATCTTTTTCTTATTTTCTTTTCCATGATTATGTTCCTACTTTGCTTCTTTGCGAATGGTGCCAATTTTTTTGTCACTTCTGGTATCTCTTCCATTTTTGTTTCTAATAGTCCCCGGTGGAAGACCATGCTTCTTTTCAAGTGTTCCTACTCTACAATCACTTCTAGTTTTCCTCATGTTTTTTCTTCCTTTCATAATTCCGTATCAACAATGCACTTGTTGTTTACTGATGCTTCAAGTATAATAAAATCTATAAAGAAAATACACGCACAGCATGTGGACTTAACACCTGATAATTCTCATGTTCGGCGATATACGGGGAGGTTATTCTCATGGGGAAACAATCTACAAGAGAAAATAAAACAATTTATCAGATTTGCCGGGAAGAAGCCGGTCTTACCAGATTAGAAGCCAGCGAAAAAATGACTGCTGTTTCTGATTCTAAAATTGAAAAATTTGAATATGAAATGCAGGAACCTACACCTTACGATATTATCCAGATGGCAGACGCTTACGGGCGACCAGATCTCTGCAATTATTACTGCTCTCATAAATGCGAAATCGGTCATCGTTATGTCCCGGAAGTCGAAGTTTCCGACTTATCTAATATAATTCTGGAAACCATTGCCAGTCTGAATGAGATTAATCCTCTTACCACACGTCTGATCCAGATTGCCCGTGACGGTAAGATCAGCGATGATGAGATCAAGGATTTTGCTTTTATCAGTAACAAACTGGATGAAATTTCTCTGGCAATAGATTCTCTGAATCTCTGGGTTGATAAAACAGCCGGAGAGCAGGGACTAAACATCGAATTGCTCAGAGAAGAAAAAAAGAAACAGAAATAAGTATGAAAAAACAAGGCAGCGAACCTATTTATGGTTCACTGCCTCTTTCCTTTACATATGCTGTAACTGGTTTATGATGTATTCCGTTCTGCGGATAGCTTCTTCCACCTGATGTCTAGCATTATTGATTCGATCCTGCACCATCCAATCCACAACAAATCCATCAAAAAAATAATCTGCAAAGGATAAGAAGTCTCCAGTATTGATGTTTAAATTACAAGCCACGTTCACATCATTTAATTCCCTACTGAAATTACGAAGATCATATTTCGCCTGTTCCATATTTTGTCTTGCCTGATCCATCTTGGAGTGTTTCAACATCGTAGAAAAGAATCCACCGCCAAACATATCCACCAAGCCCCAATTCTTTGCACTGTTCAGGTTCTCTTTTGCTGTCCGAAGACTACTTAACGCACGTTGTCCTGCTTCAATCGCTTCTCGTTTCTCTTTTTCTATATCATATCCCATAATTTCTTCCCTCCTCGTATTTTTATGAGTTAGATGATATAAGTGCAATGATTCCGCCGATGATCAACAATGGAAGTGCAATATAAATCAGTCCGCCAACAACCATTCCTATCAAAATCACCGGGAAAAATACAACTGTACAGAGCAGCTTTAAGATTCCCCAGGATGCTTTTACACCAAATATAAAAAATTTTCCAATAAACCAGATCATGCATATAGCAAATAATAACGATAACATATTCTACTCCTTCTGACTCCTGTTATGATTTGAATCATTCATTTTTTTGATTGTTTACTTAATATAAACTCAGATGTATTTCTCACACCGATTTTACTACTGAATTCTGGGTTCTTCTCTATTTTTTCAATCATCCGAATTATCCTTATTCTCTGTGCTGTATCCATCTGCTCACCTCATTCTAACAGTTCTGCCTTTTGATATTGTCAGTATAACCGGATAACTTTTCAAAATATATACCTAATACAAAGAATTGAACATATGTAATTCTCAATTTTCGAGGAATAGTTGTTCCTCCTGTTCTTTCATCAAAATTCTTCATCACGGAATGCTTCCAGATATTCATCAATAAGATCCAGATTAACTAACACAATTCGTTTGACATGGTATACTGCTCTGGCATCTTTCGCTAACTGTTAGAGTATATGAAGTTTTGGCTTTATCTTGTAGTTTGCGAATATCCGTATAAATGAAAAGTCTAATCCCCAGCTATGCTGGGGGATTAGACTTTTCATTTAGCTTGTTTCTTGACTACTCAGGAAAAATATTTCTACCCTCGCCCCACCTGTATTTTCAGAATTTGAAAGTTTAATACCTCCACCATATTTTTCAGCCACAGTTTTTGCAAAAAATAGTCCCATTCCATAATGGGCTTCGCCATTTCTACTTGTGTCATCCATAAAAAACTGCTCTGTGCCATGCAATAATGCTTCTTTTGTAAATCCTGATCCGCTATCCTCCACAATGAATGTCAGCCGGCCATCCTGCTCCTTTGCGTCAATATAAATGATTCCATTTTCTTTTGTATGCTCCACTGCATTCTGAATCACATTCATTACGGCTCGGAACATTGGATCATAAGCAATCGTTACCTTTTTATCACTTTGTCCCGCCTTCCAATCTATTTTCTGGTGATAGATTTCTACCAGTCCGAGTGCCTGTTCCTTTATATCTGCGAAAAAATCTTCTAACCTCACCGTTGTATAGGTAACATCACTGCAATTCCATGATTTTGTGACATCTATCAACTGTTTTACATAACTTTGTATCTGTGTTGTGCCGTTCAAAACATAAGTGATATTATTCTTCTGTTCTGTGGTCAGTTCAGTCTCTGAAAGTAGTTCTGCATTTCCCCGTACAATCGTAAGAGGTGTTTTAATATCATGCGCCAAAGCAGACATCTGTTGTTTCTTTTCCTGCTCTGTTTTCCACTGCTTTTCTAAAGATTCTCGCAATGCATCTCGCATATCATCGATTGCCGATAAACAGTCATCAAACTCTTTGATACCGGAACAGGATGTCTCATATTCCAGATTTTGATCCTTTATTTGTCTGATTGCGTCTAATACAGGCTGCATCTGCTTTTTGATTCTTTTTCCAAAACGTATGGACGGAATGATGATAATCGCTACCGCTCCAATCACTGACATAATAATCATCACATTCTGTGGTCCTATAAAATGCTCCCTCAAAAAAGCTGAATGATATTGAGGTGTCAGGCGATATTGCAATACAACATATTCATTTTCCCTTACAATTACTTTATAAAAATATTTCCCGGATGCGTTTCCGTACTTTGCAACATTCCATGCTATCTGTTCGTATTGTTCTGACAGATCTCCACCTATTTTCTCTCCATTCTCTGAAAAGATTACATAATCACAAAGTGCGGGAATCATCTCAGCAGTCACTTTATCTGCACGTAGAATCGTATCATATGCTTCATTAATCTTTTGCTCTGCATAATTTGCCGGATAAATACAGCCCACACTAATCAAAAGGTACAGCAGCAGATAAGCAACAATCACCAAACCAACTAATGATCCAAGCATGACCAGTACATATCTCATAAAAATCCTGCTGAGTGCATTGCTTCTCTTTACTCTTCCCATTTATATCCAATCCCCCAGACTGTTTTTATCGGCATATAATCATAATCCGCAAATTTTGCTCTTATATTTTTGATATGCGTGATAATGGTACTGTCATTACTCTCATTGTCAAAGCCAAAGACCGCTTCCAATATCTGTTCCTTCGAGAAAACCTGTCCTCTGTTTTTAGCCAGAAATTCACAGATTTCGTACTCTGCTTTCGTAAACGGAAGTTCTTTATCATCCATCAACAGTTTCTTTTGAGACATCTGAATGCAGACTCTCCCTAAAACCATCCGGACAGAATGTTCCCTGTGCTCTCTTCTAAGATGTGCATTGATCCTTGCCCGAAGTTCCATCACTCCAAATGGCTTTGAAATATAATCATCTGCTCCTAAAGAAAGTCCGTTTACCAGACTGTTTTCCTCCGTTTTTGCCGTAAGAAACAAAATCGGACAATCCACAAGTATCCTAATTCTTTTGCATAATTCGAAGCCATCAATTCCAGGCATCATAATGTCCAGTAAAATCAGGTCATAACGATGTAATTCTTCCATATTAATTTTTAGTGGATTACTTACTTTGGTAACCAGATGTCCATCCTTATTCAAAATGCTTTCTATCATTTCCAAAATTGCCGGTTCATCATCAACTGCCAGTATTTTTGCCATAGTTTCCCTCGATTCTATTCCGATATTCTGTTTCCTTCCCAGTGGTTTACCCACCAAAAATAGTATACCATACTAATCCCTGTAAATATTAAGCAACCTGGTATGAATGACAACCATTCACCTACACTAGTTTCTCCCAATATAGATTGCAGATAAGTATATGGTACTCTACCCGTCCAGCAGACAAATACATATTTCCACACATAATCTCCAAGTCCGGTAAGCATCAATGCACTAATTAGTCCTGATATAATCCCTGCTCCAATGGATACCCCTTTTCCAAACTGAAAAGCCAGAATCAGCTGCCACAGATAAAGTGGAACACTGCTTCCCCACAGCAGCAATGCTGCAAATATACATCCTTTCATGATTTCGATATCGCTTGATGCGATTCTTCCAAATCCAATTCCGAATATGATTGCTGTCAATAGGATAGAGCACAGACACAAAACCAGTAGCATCAACAGTTTCGATAAAAATGCTGCAGGTTTATCCGGTAAAGACAAGAGATTTTGAAAATCACCTGCATTTTGTTCCTGTTCCATCACACTTGCTGTAAAAATTCCAATAAGTACCGGAAGTCCTGCTCCTATTGCCTGATAAAATGCAATCACTTTCATATTTTCATTCCATGGTGAAAAAAAGTAATATATTAAAAATATAACGCTGGTTATAATCGGAATCAGTAAGTGTGCCAGAATCACAGATGTTCCTTTCATCTTTCGCAAGTCTGCATTAAGAGATCTTCCAATCATCTTATTTCACCTCTCTTCTCTCAAACCATTTCAAAAACAGAACCGTTACAAAAACAAACCAGATGATTGAGAGACACATTCCCGGAACAATGACTCCCGTATCCAAAAGAGGATTCCCTGCTTCTGCGGCAAGTCCATTTGGTAAAACATGAAGCAACGGGCACATCATTCGCATAGGGATTGCAGAAACAAGTACATACCAGATTCTGGTTTGTGATATTACCACACCGCTGACGGTAATAAACAGGCAGACGAACAGGTTTACAATCATTCCAAATCGTTCACTTAAAAATAAAGCTACCGGAATCTCCCATAACTCAGAAACCGTCAGAAACAATACTGCAATCAACGCTCCTCCAACTGGAACATGTGTCGTTAGAAGAAAGCCTCCAAGCGTTGCTCCTGCAAACACAATCACATTAGAAAACAAAATCATGTACCCAATATAAATAATTTTCCCCAGCAACAATTTTCTTCTGTCTGTGGGAATAGTCATTAAATGATAGTATTTTATCTTTTTCTCCTGCGCCACAGAAAGATAACAAAATAGAGCAATCATCCCCGGCAGCAAAAGTGTATACCACCAGTTCCAAACACTTTCTGCATAAGCATTTGTCATCCCAAGAGTAAATATAAATGCCATGACAAATGTAAGAAGAGGAAATCCCCAGATAAACTTTTTTCGCATGGTTCTTTTGGCTTTTTGATGTTCTGCTTTTATAATATTAACCATGGATTTCACCTGCTTTCTGGTTTTTTCTTACCACATTCATAAACAAATCTTCAAGATTATCTCCCTGCTTTAATGCTCCTTCGTATCCTAAGATTCCACCTGAAATAATCCCGACTTTATCTGCAAGTAACTGTACCTCTGAGAGAATATGACTGGAGAGAATTACAGTGATTCCCTGTTCCGGAAAAGACCGGATCAGCTCTCGTAATTCCTCGATGCCTATTGGATCTAATCCATTCGTAGGTTCATCCAATATCAAAAGTTCCGGTTCTCCAAGCAATGCCATTGCAATGCCTAGTCTTTGCTTCATTCCCAAAGAAAACTGTCCTGCTTTCTTCTTTCCGGTGTTTGTAAGTGATACAATCTGCAAGACCTCATCAATTCTGTTTTCATCTGTACCAAGCAATAATTGTCTTACCTTCAAATTCTCTCTGGCGGAAAGATTTTCATAAATAGGCGGATTCTCAATTAGCGCTCCTATTTTTGATAAATCTTTCCTATCCCAAAGTTTTCCATCAAAGTAAATCTTTCCTGCAGTGGGTTTCATCATACCGGTCAACATTTTCAATGTGGTAGATTTTCCCGCACCATTCGGTCCAAGCAGTCCATAAATCTGTTTCTTTTCTATATTAAGTGAAACATTATTTACCGCTTTCTGCTTTCTAAAATATTTACACAAATTTTGTGTCTGCAACATCATTTCCATCTTTACTATCCTTCCTTCCATATTTCATTTCTTACTGAAATATAACCTAACAGAAAAAAATAAAGATTTGATGAAGATTGCTAAATAATTCGTCTACTCTATTTTTATTCTCGTATGGAATAAACCATCAATTGAATATCATTATCAGAACTCGGCTTTCCACTGAAATCAGCAAAGCTGTTACAAATACGAAGTCCTAATTTACCGAATATCTCCGTGATTTCATCCAAACTATATAACCTTATAGGATTTCCTTCTTTCATTTCAGGCTTATAAAGTGCTTCTCCATACATATAGTCTACCTGCCCATCAATTCAAGTGCTTCATCTATCTTAATGATGACGAATATGGCAGAGTAATACAATCACTTATCCGTTTAAAGAACAGCCTGATAGCACAAGGCAGATATACCGACGGGGTTGACGATGTTCTCTGCAAGGTAATGTCAGCCAAGAAAAGAAAGCTCAAAATCAAATATTTCTGAATAAGAAAAGAGACCGCCTACACGATGTAAGCGGTCTTTGATTATTGTAGAGTAAGTCCGACAAACTTGAATTTTCAAATTAGTCTTTACAAATAACCTTTGAACCTTCACCATCAATTACAATTCCCTGACGGTTGTTAATTGGGCATAGATTCAAATCCGAAAACTCAGTCATTATTTTCTCGGTAACTTTCTTAAATGGTGCTGTAAGATAATGCGGAAGAACATAGAAATCAATCAAATCAAGCCCTGCATCATCTTCTTGTGAGTAGTCCTCCGGCTTTTCATCCATTTGCTCGATATATTGGATGCTTGGAGCGCATATAATCGCACCTGCCGATTCACCAATCATCAGTTTTCCCTTTGCCAATTCTTTCTTCAACAGCTCATCCGTTCCCATTTTACGGAGCTGGTCTATAAGGAAAAAAGAATTTCCGCCGGTAAAATATATCACATCCGCATCTTCAAAAACAGACTGTATCGTTGAATAAGCCTCCGTTGAAATATCAATTTCAGTTACGATTGCTCCCAACTTTTTGAATAATTTTCGAGCCGAGCCGACATAACCGGTGTAGCCTTCACGCAGCGAAGCTGTTGGAATAAATGCGACTTTTTTATTTTCAATTTCTTCCTTTATCAGACTTCCTACACTTGAAAAGTGCGAACATAAAAATAGGTTCATCAATATTCTCCTTTATAAATTGCGATTTGCAAGGAACAATTCCTTGTCCCCTACACCATAATTACTATGTATTTGCATCTACAAACTAGAAGTTGTTTATTAAACCTTTTTAACCTTAACCAACAACATCATAGGTCTACGCATTTCATTACACATTCCCGGCATACCCATCATATCTGCCGGAGGCATTGCTTCCTCAATAGCCTCAATTTGAAAACCACATTTTATAAGTGGATTCAATATCTGCGTTAATGTGTGGTGCTGTTTAATTACTCGTTGACCAAGAAAATTGGTTTCTCTTTCGCCTGGGTAATAGTAATTGTCGATTGGCCAATATTTAGGTTTCCCATTTTCATCATAAATCCAATCCTCATTAACACCTGCGGTGAAAGTCGGATGTTCAATATTGAATAGGAAATACCCACCTACTTTTAATGTGCAATACACCTTTTGATAAACATTAGCTAAATTTTCGATATAGTGCAGTACCAGGTTAGAAACAACTAGGTCATAAGTATTTTCAGGATAAATGTATTCTTCAATACCGCAAACTTTATACTTGATTTTGTCATCAGAGTTATCAGCTACTGCTTTTGCAATCATTTTTTGACTACTATCAATACCAAGAATTTCAGTAGCTCCCATTTGTGCGGCATATTTGCAATGCCAACCGTAACCACATCCTAAATCCAAAACTTTTTTTCCCTGTAATTTAGGGAATAACGGTTGCAACTGATGCCACTCTCCAGCAGCTTTCAGACCATCTTTGCTTCTTCCCATTTCCGCATATGCGGCAAAAAATTCACTATTATCGTAAATATTTCTCATTGATAATTACCTCCACAATTTCCTATTTCTCAGTTTCAAAAACTTGAAGTTGTTAATTGCAGTCTCAGAACAGCGATCAGTTCTTCGCCGTCCATTTCACCGGTTTCTTCGAAACCGAAAGAGCGATACATCTGACGGGCAACTGCATTATCGGGTTCATATGATAGCCAACAGTATTCCGCTTCTCCACAAGGCATAGATTTTATGAACTCTAATGCAAGGCTGACCGCTTCTTTTCCGTACCCTCTGTTTTGATATGCCTTATCGATCATAAGACGCCACAGATTATAGTTTCCCTTTGCAATTTCAGGTGCATCCGTCCAATAATCATCAACATCAAAACCAATCATCAGGAAGCCTACAGGCTTATCCTCATCATATATACCAAACGGGAATGCATGACCGTTTCCCGTAATTGCAGTATACGCTTCAATGATGCTGATCTCATTGGTGGCAACGAAGTTCTTCTGCGATTTCGATACCGTCAGTTTCAGGATATCCCAGACATTATTACCATTTACTTTTTCTAAATGAAGCATATATCTTTACCTCGCTAAATATCGATTTGCATTTCCATTCATTTTAGAAAATGGGCAACTCCGATTGGAATTGCCCACCCATTGCACTAATTATGCGATTTTCCCTTGCTTGCACCGATTTCTGCATCAATTGATGTAAGTTTGATGTAAATCGCTGTTTTTTTAGTTTTTTATCAAATGAAGTACGTCCCGTCTATTTGGTAAAACGGTACATCTTTACATCATCTTAATAGAGCTTAGCACCTGCTGGGATTCTGTCATTTACCATCAGAAGGTTCAGTCCCTCGTGACCATCTTCCTCGTGTACTGCTGAAATCAGCATACCCTCGGAATCAATTCCCATCATCTTTCTCGGTGGCAGGTTAACGATAGCGATTGCTGTCTTACCAACCAGTTCTTCCGGCTCGTAATACTCGTGAATACCACTTAAAATCACGCGATCCTTGCGTTCTCCGTCATCCAGTACAAACTTCAGAAGCTTCTTGGATTTCGGAACTGCTTCACACTCAAGAATCTTAACTGCACGGAAATCAGATTTTGCAAATGTATCGAAATCAACCATTTCTTCAAAGATTGGTTCAATCTTCACATTGGAGAAATCAACCTTCTCAGCTACTTTTGTCTCTGCCGGAGCTGCTGCACCAGACTGAGCTGCGTTGTTTGCTTCGTTCTTAGCAGCGCCCTGTGATTTCATTGTCGGGAAGAGCAGCACGTCTCTGATTGCCTCCGCTCCTGTCAGAAGCATACACATACGGTCAATGCCGAATCCAATACCACCGGTCGGCGGCATACCGATCTCCAATGCGTTCATGAAGTCTTCATCTGTTGTATTGGCTTCATCATCGCCCTGGGCAAGCAGTTCTTCCTGGGCTTTAAAACGTTCTCTCTGGTCGATCGGGTCGTTCAGCTCAGAGTAAGCATTTGCCATCTCCCATCCATTCATGAAGAACTCGAAACGCTCTACATATTCCGGATTTTCTGGCTTTTTCTTCGTCAGCGGCGAGATCTCAACCGGGTGGTCCATAACGAACGTCGGCTGAAGCAGATGCTCCTCTACAAACTCCTCAAAGAAGAGATTCAGGATATCACCTTTTTTATGTCTCTCTTCAAACTCAATATGATGCTCTTTTGCAAGTTCTCTTGCCTGCTCCAGAGTCTCAACTTCATTCCAGTCAACGCCTGCGTATTTCTTCACTGCGTCAACCATCGTGATACGCTCGAACGGCTTACCGAGATCCATCGGGATTCCTTTGTATACGATCTGTGTCGTTCCGAGCACTTCCTGTGCGACAAAACGATACAGGTTCTCTGTCAGATCCATCATGCCGTGGTAATCTGTAAATGCCTGGTAAAGCTCCATCAGAGTGAACTCCGGGTTATGTCTTGTATCAAGACCCTCATTACGGAATACACGTCCGATCTCATATACCTTCTCGAGTCCTCCGACGATCAGTCTCTTCAGGTACAGCTCCAGGGAAATACGAAGCTTCAGATCTTCGTTCAAGGCATTGAAATGTGTCTCGAACGGTCTTGCTGCTGCTCCACCTGCGTTCTGTACAAGCATTGGAGTCTCAACTTCCATGAATCCTTCTCCGCTTAAGTACTTGCGGATCGCACTGAGAATCTTGGAACGCTTGATAAAGGTATCTTTAGACTCTGTGTTCATGATCAGGTCTACATATCTCTGACGGTAACGGGTATCTACATCTGTCAGACCGTGGAACTTCTCCGGGAGGATCTGTAAGCTCTTGGAGAGGAGTGTCACTTTCTCTGCATGGATAGAAATCTCACCTGTTCTTGTTCTGAAAGCAAATCCTTCCACTCCGAAGATATCACCGATATCAGATTTTTTAAAATCAGCGTAAGACTCTGTTCCGATCGCATCTCTTGCAACGTATACCTGGATGTTTCCCTGTAAATCCTGGATATTGCAGAAAGATGCCTTGCCCATGACTCTCTTAAACATCATACGTCCTGCAATTGCCACATGGATCGGGCTTGCGTCCATGATATTTCTTCTCTCTTCGTAATCCTTTTTAAGAGCTTCTTTCGCCTGCTCCTCATCCATTCCCTCTACGTTCGGCTCCTGGCGGTCTTTTAACAGCTCAGTCTCATGTGCCTCGTAAAGACCTTTCACCTCAAGCGAATGATGTGTCTGATCGAACTTTGTAATCTGGAACGGGTCTCTTCCGTTCTGCTGCAGCTCTGCGAGTTTCTCGCGGCGAACCTTCAGTAAGTGGTTAATATCCTGTTCCTGTGTCTGCTGTGCCAATCTCTTCACTCCCTTTTCTTTGTATTTTATTAGATATTTCTCTGGATAGAAAGTACTTTGTACTGCATAATTCCGGCCGGTGTTTCTACATCGACAATATCATCCTTGTGCGCGCCGATCAGAGCTTTTCCTACCGGAGACTCATTGGAAATTTTTCCTTCCAGGCTGTTTGCCTCGGTGGAACCAACGATCTGGAACTCGATTTCTTCGTCATACTCCAGATCCAGTACGTCTACTTTACATCCGATATTGATCTTATCGGAATCTACTTCGTCCTCAACAACAACCTCTGCGTTTTTCAGGATTTTTTCGATCTCTTCAATTCTTGCCTCGATGTCACGCTGCTCATCTTTTGCTGCATCGTACTCGGCGTTCTCGGAAAGGTCTCCCTGCTCTCTTGCTTCTTTGATTTTACCGGCAATTTCTCTACGTTTGTTTACTTTGAGGTCATGAAGCTCGTCCTCCAGTTTTTTCAGGCCGGCATAGGTAAGAATCGTTTTTTTCTGTTCCATTTTATACACCCTTTCTATCGTTTCTGTATCCAGTCATATCTGATTTTATTCTGTAAACTCTCCGGAAATGCGCTGTATTTTCAGTATTCCCGGTTGAAATAAGGATAGACTCCGCCTATCCTAACAATTAAAGTAGTATAAAGGATTGCCCACGGAATGTCAAGAAAAAAAGAAACGCAGGAAAGATTTTCTTTTTCACAAATCCTTCCTGCATCTTTCTCTTATTTTTCCTTTATTTTTCGGATGAGCTTCCTGTCAGTGCTTTCTTTTTCCAATTTCCTTTTTTATAGAAAATCAGCGTCAGAAGCGCACCCATGCACCAGCTTACCAGCATGGAAATCCAGAGTACCTGATATCGTCCGTTTGGCAGCTCCGGCGTTCTGGTCAGAAAGGCCAGACCGTATGCCAGCGGCACACGGATTACAACGGTAACAACCATCGAAATCCACATCGGGGTCATCGTATCGCCTGCTCCACGCATGACGCCGGAAAGCGACTGTGTTATTGCCATGGCAATATAGCCGACCGCAAGGATCTTCATCATATTGGCACTTAATGTTACGAGCTCTGTGGTATTCGTAAAGATTCCCATCAGATGATGGCCGAAAATAACAATTAAAAGGGTAATGGTCGTTGAGGTTCCGACAGCAATCAGTGTTCCCTGTTTTGCGCCCTGCTCTACGCGGTCCATACGGCGTGCGCCGACATTCTGACCGGCATACGTTGTCATCGCGGTACCAAACGAAAAGTTCGGCATCATTGCAAAGCCATCGACACGCATGATGATAACATTCGCGGCGATAACCATTTCACCGAAGCTGTTGGTCAGCGACTGTACGATAACCATCGCCATGGAGAAGATCGCCTGGGTAATACCGGACGGCAGACCAAGGCGGATAATTTCCATCGAATACTGTTTTTTCATTTTCAGGTATTTGGGCCTGAAATCAAAAATGTCGGTCATACGCATCAGACGCCACATGCAGAGTACTGCAGAAATTGCCTGCGCAATCACGGTCGCGTATGCAACTCCGGCAACGCCCATGTGGAACTGGGAAACGAATACAATATCTAATACAATGTTGATGACCGTTGCCACCAGCAGATAAATCAGCGCCGAAATCGAATCGCCGAGTCCGCGAAGGATACCACATAGAATGTTATAGTACGCACTGCCGGCACAGCCCACCATCAGGATCACCAGATACGAGGTACACCAGTCGATGATAGAATCCGGTGTTTTCAGCATTTCCAGCAGCGGTCTTGAGAGGACGGCTCCCAGAATCATAATAATGATGGAAGAAATTGCTGTCAGCGTGACGCAGTTTCCGATCGTCATTGAAAGCTCTTTTCTTTGTTTTGCCCCAAAATACTGCGACACCATGACGCCGGCGCCGACGGAAATTCCAACGAACAGAACCAGAAGCAGGTTTAAGATCGGGCTGGCGCTTCCAACTGCCGCAAGCGCATTGTCCCCGACATATTTTCCGATTACAATACTGTCAACCGTGTTGTAGAGCTGCTGGGCAATGTTGCCGATCAGCATAGGGATTGTAAAAGCTACAATCTTTTCCCACGGCTTTCCCACCGTCATGTCGGACGGTGCGAAAAGTTCCTTCATAGTCATACACTACACTCCCTCTTTTGTATTTTTTGTCCCAATACCTCTGTTTATCAGTATAGCATAAAAAAAGCACCCATGATATATCAATATTGGCATATCATAGGTACCTTTTTGACTTGTTTTTATCCTCGTTCCCACTCATTCAGCATCTGTTCCAGCGCCTGCAGGCTCTCCACCTGATTGATCGCCGCGCGCAGCTTTGCCGAATGCGGAAAGCCTGCCGTATACCATGCAACATGCTTGCGCATCTCGCGGATGCCGATCGCGCCGCCTTTGTATTCCACCTGCATCCGTGCATGGCGGAGCATCATTTCTTTTACCTCATGCTGGGTCGGCCTTGCAAGCGTTTCGCCTGTTTCCATATAATGAAGAATCTGTTTAAAAATCCACGGATTTCCTTCCGCGCCGCGTCCGATCATGATTCCGTCACAGCCGGTCTGCTCCACCAGTGCCTCGGCACTTGCCGCATCTGTCACATCGCCGTTTCCGATAACCGGAATCGATACTGCCTCTTTTACCCGGCGGATAATATCCCAGTCTGCTTTTCCGGAATAAAACTGCGCTCTCGTTCTTCCATGAACCGCAATTGCGGCCACTCCGCAGTCCTCGAGGATCTTCGCAATTTCCACAGCATTCGCCGATTCTTCGTTAAAGCCCTTTCGAATCTTTACGGTTACAGGCTTTTTCACTGCCTTTACCATGCTTGTCACGATTTCCCTCACCAGATGCGGATCCTTCATAAGGGCCGAGCCTTCGCCGTTATTGACAACCTTTGGCACCGGACAGCCCATGTTAAAATCCAGAATATCAAACGGCCTTTCTTCGATCTGAGCGGCAATCTGCCCCAAAATCTCCGGATCACTGCCGAAAAGCTGCAGGGACACCGGATGCTCACCCGGATCGATCGTCATCAGATCCTCGGTATTTTTATTCTTATATAAAATTGCCTTCGCGCTCACCATTTCCATACAGATCAGGCCCGCGCCCTGCTCCTTGCACAGAACACGAAACGGCAGATCCGTCACCCCCGCCATCGGTGCAAGCACGAGTGGGTTTGGCATCTCCACGTTTCCGATTTTCAGCGGCGGCATCTTTTGCAGTGTACGTTTCTTATTTTCCATTCGGCTTCTCTCCGTCCTCTTCCATCAGCGCCTCCTCCGGCACCTCCTCACCGAGGAAGAAGACACGGTAATACAGCTCCAGTGATTCCAGCAGCTCCTTTTTTTCTTCCTGATACTGCTTAATCCGAAGAGCGCCGCCGATCTCGTCATACATCGCATCCGCGTCTACAGCCTCTGTCTCAAACTGCAGACTTCCGTCGCTGTCAAACCACATGGTAAAAATACCGCCGATTTCCACCGTAAACATAACACACATAACATGAAGCTCATCCTGCACAGACTGTGGCAGGGATGCAAAATCCTGGTTAAAATAATATTTCTGTTCGTATGCACTTGCTCCGCAAAGCACTACTTTTTCATTATCTGAATACATAATTTTTCCTTTCTCTTCCTTTTCCGTTCTCTCTATACGTAGCTGTATAAGCCTCGCACCGAAACCTCGCCGGAATGCACCTCAGTGATCGTTCCGTCCTTTTTTTGCACGCGCAGCTCACCGGTCGGCGTGATGCCAAGTGCAACGCCCTCGAACGGTTCCTTCGGATCGAGTACACGCACCGGCTGGTCTTTGTTTGCAAGCACAGCCTCATATGCTTCCTTCAGCCCGGAGAGATCCCCTGCTTCCAGGAATTTTTCATAGTCCTCCTCAAATGCCTCCAGCACTGCTGCGACCACTTTCGCCCGGTTGACGGAATGACCCATTTCTATCGCCAGTGAGGTCGCAATCTCCGCGATTTCTTCCGGGAATTCCATCTGATTGACATTGATTCCGGTTCCGATGACAACATAATTGATATAATCAATCTGTGCGCTCATCTCTGTCAGGATACCACAGAGCTTTTTCCCATTCAGCACTGCGTCGTTCGGCCATTTGATTTTCGTATCGACACCGAGCGCTCTTTGCACACCCTGCACTACGGCAAGTCCCATTACAATCGTCAGCATCGGTGCTTTGGCCGGCTCAAGATCCGGGTACAGCAGAATCGACATCGAAACGGAAGTTCCCTCCGGCGATTTCCAGACTCTGCCACGGCGGCCTTTTCCGGCAGTCTGCGTCTCGGCCGTTGTCAGTGTGCCGTTCGGCGCACCCTCTTCCGCCAACCGCTTCGCCCACGTGTTTGTCGAATCCACCTCACGGCTGTAATAAACCGTCTGTCCGACATATTTCGTATGCGTGCGGCTTTCCAGCTCATCCTTCGTTACGAGATCCGGCTCATTTAACAGACGGTATCCCTTATTCTGAACGGCTTCAATCTCGTATCCCTCTTCCTTCAACTGATTCATCATCTTCCATACTGCGGTGCGGGAAATCCCAAAATGTTCACACAGCTCCTGTCCGGAAACATTTTTTCCGGATTCCCGCAGAAGACGCAGCGTCTCGGCTCTCTTATTTTCCAGCATATCGTATTATCACACTCCCTGTGTTGCTTTCTGACTATAAGAAGCACGCTTTATGCATTTCGAAAAATCAACAGCAGCGCTGCGGAAGAGTTTTCCGCAGCGCTGCTGTGCGTGTTTCTTCGTTATTCTATTATACACAGTCTATTCCGGTTTTTCCACCCAAAACTTTATGCTCCGAGGGTCGCTGCCATAACTGCTTTGATCGTATGCATACGGTTCTCTGCTTCTTCGAATACTCTCGACTGCGCAGATTCAAATACTTCATCGGTTACTTCCATCTCATTCAGGCCGTAGCGTTCGTGGATCTCTTTTCCGATCTTTGTTTTCAGATCGTGGAAGGACGGCAGGCAGTGCAGGAATACGGCGGTATCTTTTGCATTTGCCATTGCTTCTTTTGTGACACAGTACGGAGTCAGATCGTGGATTCTCTCCTCCCATACGCTGTCCGGCTCACCCATAGATACCCAGACATCGGTATAGATAACATCGGCATCTTTTGTTCCTTCTTTTACGTCCTCGGTGAGGGTGATGGTTGCACCGCTCTCCTTTGCATACTCCTCACACTGAGCCACAAGCTCTGCGTTCGGGAAGTATTTCTTCGGTGCACAGGCCACAAAATCCATTCCCATCTTGGCAGATGCAATCATCAGGGAATTTCCCATATTGTAGCGGGCGTCGCCCATGTAAACGAGTTTGATGCCTTTTAAGTGGCCGAACTCTTCCTGGATTGTCAGCATATCGGCGAGCATCTGGGTCGGGTGGTACTCGTTCGTCAGTCCGTTCCATACCGGGACTTTGGAATATTTTGCCAGTTCTTCTACAATCTCCTGACCAAATCCACGGTATTCAATTCCCTCATACATACCGGCAAGAACGCGGGCTGTATCTTTAATGCTCTCTTTTTTGCCGATCTGGGAACCGGTCGGATCCAGATACGTTGTTCCCATACCGAGATCATGTGCAGCTACCTCGAAGGAACAGCGGGTTCTGGTGCTGGTTTTCTCAAAAATCAGTGCAACGTTTTTACCACGCAGGGTATCCACCGGAATGCCTTTCTTTTTCTTCTCCTTCAGCTCTGCGGACAGGTCCAGCAGATAGGCAATCTCTTCCGGTGTAAAATCCTTCAATGTCAGAAAATCGCGTCCTTTTAAATCCATGGCTTGTTCCTCCTTATATCTGCATATGGTGTATTTTATTATTTCCTATACTGTGATGTTGGGTCAAAAGGTTTTTTGCCCCTTGGTTTCCTTGAATATTCTCTATTATGAAACAGGCCTGTTCATCTGTCAAGAGGAAAATGTATATTTTTGCGTATTTTCTTTATATTATTCATATAATATGCATTTTTATGCACTTTAAAAACACTCTCTTTCCATTTTTCCCGTTATCACGGCTGTCACCGGGGGCTCTTGTAACTGCGGACTTTTGTTCGCTGTCCATGAAAAATCTCCCACATCCGGCATCACGCTTTCTGTGGGAGAATTCTCTTTTTCTTATCGATTTATCTCTATTTTACTTCTGCACTTCTTTTCCTGCCGGCACTTTCTGCTCCTCCACAATACCTTTGAATGTGGTAGCCAGACTTGCCAGTCCCTGCAGATCGGACGGAACAACAATCTTTGTTGCCTTTCCATTTGCCAGAACGCCAAGTGCCTCAAGGCTCTTTAAGGTAAGAACGGCATCGTCCGCACCTGCTTCTTTGATCGCACGGATACCATCGGCATTTGCCTGCTGTACTTTGAGGATTGCCTCTGCCTGGCCTTCTGCCTCACGGATCCGTTTCTCTTTTTCTGCCTCTGCACGAAGAATCGCCGCCTGTTTTTCAGCCTCTGCATCGAGGATGGCCGACTGTTTTTTACCTTCGGCAACAAGGATGGTCGATTTTTTCTCTCCTTCTGCAATCAGGATTGCTTCACGGCGTTCACGCTCTGCCTTCATCTGTTTCTCCATTGCTTCCTGGATGGCTGCCGGAGGCATAATGTTTTTCAGCTCGACACGGTTTACTTTAATTCCCCACGGATCGGTCGCGATATCAAGCGCAGCCTGCATCTTCGTGTTGATGATCTCACGGGATGTCAGCGTTTCATCGAGCTCCAGATCTCCAATGATATTTCGAAGCGTTGTTGCCGTCAGGTTTTCAATTGCCATCAGCGGATTGACAACACCGTATGCAAACAGCTTCGGATCGGTAATCTGGAAGAATACAACGGTATCAATCTGCATCGTAACATTATCTTTTGTGATAACCGGCTGCGGCGGGAAATCCACCACCTGCTCTTTCAGGTTTACGCGAATCGCTACACGCTCGATAAACGGAACCTTAAAATGAAGACCGGTTGCCCAGGTGTCCTTGTATTTTCCAAGGCTCTCTACCACGTAAGCACTAGCCTGCGGTACAATTTTCACACACGATGCTGCGATAAACAATGCAACCACAAGAAGCAAAATCAATAAAATTCCTGCAACTCCTCCACCACTCATGTTTCATTTCCTCCTTCTTTTTCTTTGACCTTTACAATCAGCTTGACGCCTTCCACACGGAGCACCGTAACGACTGCATCCACGGGAATCGCACCTCCTTCGTTCTCTGTACGCGCAGTCCACATGTTCCCTCCAAGCGAAACCTTTCCGGTTCCCGCAAGATTGGAGATTTCTTCCGTCACGACTCCTTCCATGCCAACCACACGGTCCACGTTCGTCTTCAGTGTATCCTTATTCAGAAAGCGAACGGCGAGCGGACGTGTAAAAAACAGAAGTACCAGCGATACAACAAGAAACAGTACAATCTGAATTACAATCCCGGCTCCGCACATGGCAGCGATCAAAGCAACAAGCGCCCCACCTGCAAACCAGATCGTCGCAAGGCCAAGTGTTGCTGCCTCAATCACTAAAAAAATGACGAGTGCGATCAGCCAGTAAACCGGCAGGTAAGCTGTAATACCCATGCGTTTTTCCCCCTTTCTGAAAAAATTGGCTGTTGTATTCATCATACTATAATGATGAAAAAATAACAAGCAAAGTTAAAAACATTCAGAAAAAAGAAAGATTTGTCAGGAATCGTCTACAGACTGTCAATTCCAAGCCCGGACATGAAAACGAGGATTGCTGACAGAAAACCATATGCGTGAAGACGTAAAAATAATACGAGGGTGAAGCTTAATAGTTTCCAGAATACCGATTTGATTTGAACTACGTAATGCAGGCAATTCCATATCGTCAGAGTTTTTCGAACAAACGGATCTGACCCATATTGTTTCAGCAGCTTTCTGACCGCAGAAACATTTTTTCCTTCATATGTCATCTCTTCCTTCGCCAGATACATTGCACCAATCACCAGGTGAAACAGCATCAGGTCGCCATAAATGTGTGTTGCTCTGGCCGGTATTTTGGGGAATCACTTTTTTCTGTTTTCTCTCCAATACCTACCGCGTCCGCCATACAACACTGCGTCAGACATTAGCAGACTTCCGCGCCAATAACCAGAAAACCAAGCTGTTGAAAATTTTTGAAAATAACGATGTCCCGTAACTGGAAATCCAACAACATTTCCTGTAAAACTCCATAAGGATGGTCTGCACTTTTTGACTATCCGGTAGTATTTGTTTCAGAGTAAAAAAAGAGTAAGTGAACGTCTCCCCTTGTTCACTTACTCTTTTTTCTATACCGTCGATTCCATCTCATTTTTCATGACTTTGAACCGATCACAATCTATGGAAATGCATGCTCCCTCCGCCTATCCCCTTGCAAAGGTTCCACGCCTGTTTTTAATAAAAATGCTGATATCCGATCTGAATTCCGCTGCCGTAGCCGCTGTTGAAATACAGGCATCCGCCAACCGGACTCTCACCTGCAAGTGCAGCCTGTGCAGCTGCATAACAGTCACTTCTTGCTCCGCGGGAAAGCACGCTCTGGAAGGTTCCGGTCGCAACCGGTGTAAACTGTCCACCCTGATAAATAACGCCGGAAACACTGTTCGGGAAGGAACCGCTGTTGACACGGTTTACTACAACCGCTCCGACTGCCACCATTCCTGTGTAGCTCTCGCCGCCTGCCTCGCACTCGATCAGTGCTGCAAGCATTGCCACATCATTGCTGTCTGCGGAAATTACCGATGCACTGCCTGCTGTGGAGGCTACTGCTGCGCTGCTTGCCGCACAGGCCTGTGATGCCTGGTATTCCTCCATGGAAACGGCACCTTTTAACTCCTCTGAAAGTGTCACATAGTCTCCATGAACGTATGCGCTGCTTCCGCTGTACTGGATCTGATACCAGTCTGCCTCTTCGCCGAATACGCTGACCTCACCATTCTGTGTCAGTGTTCCGATCTGCGCGGAATCTGTGGATGCTGCCTCACGGACACGAAGGCTGTCCGCCTGAACAACTCCGGTGATACCGCACATATTGCGGTAATGTGCTTTTGCCTCTTCCCCAAATACCAGATATTCATTCTTTATGTAGCCTTCTACACCATTGGAAGAGATCTTGCTCCACTCGTCTCCTTTTTCTGTTACAGTAACCGCATAGCCCGGCATCAGAACTCCGACGATCTCGGAATCTGCGTTTGCCTCGCTGCGGATGTTGACATATCCTTCTACGTTTGCTGCAGCCATTGTGCTCCAGTCTGTTTTATTTAAAATGGTTTCTTCCTTTGTCTCTGCTTTTACGGGTGCAGCCATGATGACAGTCAGTGTGAGCACGCTCCCCAGGATGCCCGGCACATAACTTTTTTTGAATGTCATACTTACCTCCTGAACAATTATTACGTTTTTGTTACATCTTGTTACAAACCGATTCTACCAGTGTTACATCTTTTTGTCAACTAGAATATTTCGACAACATTCCTGTCTTTTCCCATCGTTTTTTTCATAGAACCCACAATTTTTCACCACTTTTCCGCTTTTTTGACGAATTGGATTGGTTTTTATTCCCACTTTTTCTTCTGCATGCGGCCTGCCTGGAATACTTTTCCGTGTCTTGTTTCCTTCTTTTTATTTTGCTTTTGTTTCACATTCTGCCCTTTCTGCCCTCTTTTTCCGCAAATATTTTTTAAGAAATTGTGACAGTTCTTTTTCTATTTTTCGACATGCATTACAAACCTTTTCCACTTTTGACGCATTTTCAAATTTTCTTTTAACTTTTTATTTTTACATGATATTTCTTTCTACATATGGTATAATCTTTAAAAAGAAAGAAAATTTATATTTTATCAATTATTTTTCTTTCAATTTATACGTGAAACTTACCGCAGGAAAATAAAACAGACCGACATTAGAAACCGATCAGGTGAAAGGAGGATGTCATATGTTACACAGCACACAGACAACGAAAAAACACACAGGAAATTTGATTCTGAGATTCGGAATGGCAGGCCTCCTGGCGGCCGGATTATTTTTTTCCGCTCCGTATTCGGCAGCAGCCGAGACAGTTCCAAGTGCAGAAAATACAGACGCCGGTGAAATTACCATTCACTTCACCCATTACGATGCACAGGACCTGGAGTTCTATCTGAACACCGATCAGGCGGCTCTTGCTTTTACCGATGCTACCCTGACATTTCAGGATTCCACAATGGATGCGCCGGTCACCATGTCATATCTTTCCGATGATGGTTCCTATGTCCTGTATCAGAACAGCGAACCGGTCGAGGAAGTAAACGGAACGTTCTCCGTATCGATGGTTACGGAACCTGGCTACACACTGGATATGGATCAGATTTCCTTCTATGTTAATGGACAGGCCGTTTCCAATGGCGGTTCCGTTGTGATTACGGATTCTTCGGCGGCAATGACTTCTCTTGTTTACTGTACCGCAATCCCGGAAACACCGGCAACTGACCCGGAGCCATCTCTTCCGGAAGAGCCATCTGCACCGGAAGTTCCGGAAGAACCGGCCGCTCCAGAACCATCCGTTCCGGAACAGCCATCCGCACCGGCAGAAACCCCGATCGTGGTACAGCCATCTGCTTCGGAACAGCCGGCACAGGAAAATATTCTTCCGGAAACCGCAGCTCCTGCATCCAAAACCACACCGGAACAGGTTCCTGCATCCGAACCGATCGCAGCAGAACCGATTGCCAGCGCAGTTGTTACAGAAGACGAAGAAGTTGATCTTTCCACCATCCACCCGGAAGTTACCGCATCCGCTGTTACTTCTTCCAGCCAGCTTCCAGCTGCAACGCAAATTGTACCATCTGTCAGAACAACAGACCCGGATGCACAGATTATTACTTCGGAAACTGCAGCTCTTGAAAATGCCGCACAGGCCGAGAATACACAGACTGCACACACAGGAATCGGCTCCTGGTTCCATCAGCGAACAAATCAGATCCTCGCAGTCATGATCGCTGTGATCCTGCTTCTGATCCTGATCGAATCACTTCTGGCACTAAAGGATTCCATGAATCAGAAAAGATCGCATCGCTTCTATTAAAAATAAGGTCCATAATAAAAAATAAGCATACAAAAAGAAGGAACGTATCTCATGAAACATGGGATACGTTCCTTCTCTTATATTATTTTTTATCCTCTTTTTTTCGCAGCCGCTTTCTGAATCTCACAGAAATCGTGCAGCGCCTGACGGCCGATTTTTACGATTTTACGGATGTTGATGGAATTTGTTCCGCCCTGACGCGGCTTGAAGCTGATCGGAATGAAACGGATTTTCCGGTGAAAATACGCTCCGAAGGCAGTCAGCAGTGCGTTCGGCAGATTGTAGTTTTCCGGCATCAGCGGCAGATACTCGGCCACGTAGTCTGTTTTCATCAGACGGAACGGGGCATTTGCATCCGGCACGGATACGTGGAAATAGGTCCAGAGCACCGCGCACAGCACTTTTTCCACGACAGCGCGGGAAAAGCCGTCGCCGCGGCTTGTGCGGTTTCCGAAAATGGCGTCGTAGCCCTCGCGGATCTGCCAGAACTTTTCGAACTCCGCCGGATCGGTCTGACCGTCGGAATCGGTCTGGAAGATATAGTCCGCACCGTTTTCAAGTGCATAGCGGTAGCCGTACAGAACGGTGGAACCGTGGCCGCCGTTTGGCTTCGTCAGCACGGTGAGCAACGGGCGGGTTTCGCACTCTGCTGAAGCAATTTCATACGTATCGTCGCGGCTTCCGTCGTTGATGATCACAAGACGGGACGCACCGCCGCCGTTATGCTTCTCCACGACGGGACACCATTCCTCGATCGTTCTTTTGATATTTTCCGACTCATTATAGGCTGGTATTACAATATATAAGGTATCCATTGGTATTCTCCTTGCATTTCCTTCCATCCATTATACAGGATTTCTTTTCATTGCGAAAGATGCTCTCATGGAGAAAATTTCCCAGTACCGTTCGTTTGTTATTCTTCCCACAGTTTCTGCGGATAACGGCCCTCGTCTTTTAATTTCTGCAGTGCTGCCATGACATTTTCTTTGTCTTCTTTGTACGTTACGCCGTACCAGTTATCATAGGAGCGGAGTACGGTGACTTCCGCTTTTTTCTCCTGCAGCAGTTCATCGACAATGAACGGCAGGAAGTATTCGCCTTTTAACGGGTTAGTTTTGTATACATCCTCGAGGAACGGCAGGAAGCGGCGTTTCAGCTCAATCAGGATACTCGGTGTGAAGCCCCAGAGGTTCATGGAAACGATCGTTCCCTGCGGCAGTCCGGTCCAGGTTGCGCCGTCATCCTCGGTGTATTCGGCCTGTCCGCCGTGGTTTTCGATTCTTGTGCGCTCATGAATGCCGACAAGGTGGTTCTGGTCGTCTGCGGTGCAGATACCGCGGGCTACGTGGCCATTGTCGGTCAGGGTTTTGTACAGGTCGTAGGCAACCATCGCGTACTGATAGGTCGCGCCGTCCTGCTCGGTTGTCAGCTGGCGGTAGATCTCCTCGAATGCCGTTCTTCCATAATAATCATCGGAATTGATGACGGCGAACGGTGCGCCGTCGATGGCTTCTGCCGCACAGAGAATCGCATGACCGGTTCCCCACGGTTTGACGCGGCCTTCCGGCACTTCGTAGCCTTTCGGGAGAACGTCGAGTTCCTGGTAAGCATACTCTACATCCATGTATTTCTCAATTCGCTTGCCGATGCCCTCGCGGAATGCCTCGTCGATGGCTTTTTTGATGATAAAGATGACTTTCTCAAAGCCTGCCTGTTTTGCATCATAAATGGAAAAGTCGATAATCATATTTCCGTACGGGTCAACCGGATCAATCTGTTTTAATCCGCCGTAACGGCTTCCCATTCCTGCTGCCATGATGACTAATACTGGTTTTTTGCTCATGATGTTCTCTCCTTTTTATTCTCCAAAATAAGCTTTTAATCTCTCCGCAAAGTCTGCCGGGATTTCTCTTTCAAATGGAAATGGTTCTGCATCCGCCAGATACTCGGCGATTTCGCCCAGGACACCGGCGCTCCGGTTCAGTGACCAGGCGGAGATCCAGTCGATCGTATCGTGGCAGGTGTGCATGCCGAAACCATCGCGGTTCAGCGTCATCGCCGGGATGCCCTTCCATGCGAAGGTGTTGGAATCGCTGCTCCAGATGTTGTTGATGAGCGATACGCCTTTGTCCGCCTGTTTTAAGTGCTCCATGATCGCGTCGCATGCCTCTTTCGTTGCTGCCACGCCAAGCACGGTTCCGCCGATGGCCTGTCCGGCGAGGTCGACGTTCATGTTGAAGCGGTGCTGCGTCAGCTCGGCTTCATGCGCTTTCACATACGCCCGGCTTCCGCAGAGACCCAGCTCCTCCGCGCCGAACCAGATGCATTCCAGTGTCCGTTTCGGGCGGTTTTCGGCGAAGTAGTGTGCCAGCTCCATGATGATCGCTGCGCCCGCCATGTTGTCGTATGCACCAGGTCCCTGCGGAACGGAATCGTAATGAGCCGTCAGCGTCAGGATTTCCTCTGGCTGCTCGGTTCCCGGGATGCGCAGGATGATATTTTTCGACGTTCTCCTGATTTTTTTCTGCTGTAAAACGAGGCGTGCACGGCTCGCTCCCCGTTCTACCAGTTCCATCGCATCAAGATAATGAATGACGGCGCACGGCAGTTTCGGATTTTTTACGCCGCGCAGGGTGCGGTAGTCCGGCAGGCGGTCCTCGTCTTTGTCCAGCGGCGTTCCGGTCAGGATCAGAAATCCGACGGCTCCTGCTTTTTCCAGTTTTTCATAGTTTTCTGCATTGGCACCGCCGTTGATCAGGACGATTTTCCCTTCTGCATGGGAAAGGCTGACCGGGTCGCCGTTTTCTACGTAGAGGAATGGTGCCTCCATGCCTTCCGGAGCGGTATTGGCTGCCGCGAAGCAGCCGCGGACGGTGTATGTTTTCTCATATGGCTCTGTGACCGTAAAGACAGCTTCGTCAACCTGCCATGTCTCAATCTCGAACGGCTCGCGGCGGATCTGCAATTCGCCCTGCCCCCATTTTTCTGCGATTTCAGAAAGTTCTTTTTCGATCCGGCAGGCTGCTTTTTCTTCGCCTTTCGTTCCGGCTTCGCGGATGTAGTTAAACTGGCTGACGAACGCATACTGCCGCTGGCCGCTGATGGTATTTGCTTTCATAATAATGTTATGTCCTTTTCTTTTCTTTTTTTATTTTCTTAAAGTTCTTCCAGTACCGCTCTCGCGCTGCGCACGGCTTTAACATCGGTGCGGTAGAGGGTGTATTCGCTTAAGGATGGAAGTCCCATGTTCACATTTTCTTTCCGATACTGCATCGGGCTCGCCAGTTCGATTTTTCCGGACATGTGGTAGGCGGTCACGCCGGTTTTCAGATACAGCTCGCGGATCGCATCCGCGCAAATACCGCCGCCCGCCTGAATACGGATGCGTCCCGCCGCCTGGCGCTGCAGTTCGGCGAGAAGCTCTGCTCCTTTTACCGCACTGTTCTGCTGACCGGAGGTGAGAATGGTGTTCATACCGAGCGATACCGCCTGCTCAAGCGCTTCTTTCGGATCGCGGCAGACATCGAACGCGCGGTGCAGCGTCACAGACATGCCGTTTGCCGCCTCCATCAGCTGTTCCATCGCTGTCATATTCATTGTTCCATCCTCTTTCAGCACGCCGATCACAACGCCCTCTGCACCGAGTTCGCGATACATCGCAACTTCCTCGCAAATTTCTTCTAATTCATATGGGGTGTAGCAGAAATCCCCGAACCGCGGGCGGATCAGTGCATGAATCGGAATGGTTGTCTGTCTGCGGATCACCTCAAACAGCTTCGAACCCGGCGTTGTTCCGCCGATCACCAGATTCTGACACAGCTCCAGCCGGCTTGCCCCGCCTTTTGCCGCCGCAAGCGCCGACTCCGCCGAGTCCACACAGACTTCCAGGATATAATCGTTCATAAAATTCCCTCTGTTTTCGTAAGTTTTCTTTCTCTATCATACCCTATTTAGGGCGATTAGGAAAGAGCTTCTTTGGTTCACTTTCGTTCACTTCTGCTTCTGATGCAGATATTTTTCTCTCGTTGCCATGCCGCCGCGAATGTGGCGTTCAGACTTGTTCACATCCAGAATTTTCCTCGCCTCTGCCGCCAGACCCGGATTCACCTGTACCAGACGTGATGTCAGATCCTTATGCACGGTACTTTTGCTCACTCCGAATTTTTTCGCCGTCTGCCGTACGGTCGCTTTCGTCTCAATCATGTAAATTGCTGTCTCCACAGCACGCTCTTCGATATAGTCCCTCACAAAAAGCCTCCGAAGACGCTGTTTTTACAGTGTATTCGGAGGCTTTGATGGGTATGTCTTCTATTTTATTATTTGTAATATACCCATACCGCTTTTGTCTGTTCCAGCACCTGATCGATATCCCAGGTTTTTTCGGAATTTTTTCTGCTGTTTGGGTCGTTGATTTTCAGTCTGCCATTCTGCAATCCGGTAAGAACGATAAAATGACCGTTGCTGGTAAACTCCCCGGGTCCCATCAGGGCAATGATGGGGTTTCCGGCCTGCAGGTTGTTTTCCACCCGTTCCCGTTCCACAGGGATTTCTTTGCTGGAAAGGCCGATCTGCCGGGCTCCTTCCAGCATCAGAGACCAGGCGGTTCCGCTGCCGTCTACGGCATAGCCGTTCTGTGAGGCAAAATCGGCGACCCAGCGCGGATTTTTTGTGATATCGCCAGTCATGAAAATGGCAACCATGGAAAGTGCTGTCGGTCCGCAGCCGCTTAATCCCATCACTTCACCGGCATATCGGTGATAGCCCCATCTCTGATCCCACTGCAAGAGAAGCGGAACCTCCGATGCGGATGACAGGTCGCTCAGGTCAATCTCCGGCTCCTCCTCTTTTTTCAACGGATATTCTTCGACGAACGTCTCCGTCTCATTGTTTCTCTCGTAAAGCGACAACAGCTCCTCCGGGTACTGATCCATTGAAATGCCGTTTGCTTTCGCATACCGTTGGATCGGATTCTGCCGGAAGCGCCGCACACCGCCCAAAAACAGAAGACAGCCGAACAGCAATAGCAGCCCGCGGATCCGCCATACCTTTCTTTTTCGTCTCCGTGCTCTTTCTCTTCTTTGTATTATCCTTCTTTGTGTCATTCTTTTTTGTTCTGCTATCTCTTGCCATTCCAGTGTATTGTTTTCACGGATCATGAAAAATCCCCCTCCCGATCTTATGGTGTACTCCCAAAATCTTTCTGTGCCTGATTTTGTGAGATGATTGAGAGTACATTCTTCCTTTTCATCATAACAAATTTCCGATTTTTCTTTTTGTATATTTTCCGAAGAAAAACTGCTTTTTTTCCGTCTGCTTTCTTAAGATTTTTTGTATCTGTGCAAAGCCATGCGAAACGGAAGCAAAACCGCAAGCAGGAAAAAGATGGCAAATTCCGGAAATATCATTGAGAAAAAAGTTCAAAAATGGTAAAATAGGAAAAACAACATCTTTAAGCGGAGGATAAAACAAAATGAAAAAACTGAAAGTAAAAAAAGGCAGCACCTGTATGGCTTGTCTTGCCTGTGTGGGAGCATGTTCTGAGGCATTTTATAAGGTATTTGATCCGGACAAGGCATGTCTGCAGATCGTAGAGAAAAAGTCTGTTCGCCCGATCGCCTGTCCGCAGTGCGGTAAATGTGCCGAGGCCTGTCCGGAAGGCGCCATCACCCAGAACCCGAAGGGCGTTTACATGATCAACAAGAAAAAATGTACGGGATGCGGAGCCTGTGCGAAGGCCTGTCCATTTGGCCTGATCGTAAAAACCGAGGGAAATCCGGCTTCCAAATGTATCGCCTGCGGTATCTGCGCGAAAGCCTGCCCGATGGATGTACTGGAAGTTGTGGACGAATAATGATCCGAACTCTTAGATACCGCCAGGATCTCATGTAAGCACAGATCCTGACTCATTGCTCACATAAACATAAAAATGCACTGTGGAACGTCGTCGGACAATTCCACAGTGCATTTTTCTGTTAAACGAAAAACAATTGATTCCCGCTCGCCGCTTGGCAGAATGATCGATGCCCGTTTCCGCAGACAGCATTCCGACAAAAAGGGACAAAATTTACAATTTTACTCCCGCGCCAGCAGAACCATCGATTTTGCCGGAAGCATCATGCTTTCTTTCATCTCTGCTCCATCCTCTGCACAGCGTTTTCCATCGCAGAGCAGTTTCCAGTTTCCTTCCGGGAGTTTCTGCAAAGCTTCTTTTTCCCATGGATTGTAGAAGACGCAGACTGCGCGGCCATTCGGGTATTCCAGTTCGTAACCTGCGATCTGGTTTTCACGGAAAAATGTCTTTTTACAGTCCGGCTCGCACGTTCCGTATGCCTGAAATTTTCGGCGCAGAGCGAGAAGACCACGGTAATAGTCCACCAGCTCTTCCTGCTCTAAGGCGCGTGTCCAGTCAATTTTGTTGAGCTGCCACGACGATTTGAAGCTGTTTCCTTCGCCATGCTTCGTGCGCGCAAATTCCTCACCCGCCTGGAAAAACGGCATTCCCTTGCAGGTCATCACAATGCCCGCCGCCAGACGGTTCATCGAAAGCGTCCGCTCATCCATCTTGTCAAAATCCGGCTCCGCATCCTCCTTCCGCTTCGGATCGGACAGTTTTAATTTATCCCACAGTGTATAATTATCATGTGCCGACACATACGGAATCAGCTGGCTCGCATTGCGCGGCTCGTAGGCTCCTTTTCCGTCCATCCAGCCATCTGTCGCAGAAAGTATTCCTGCGGAAAGACGCTCTTTTCCATTGACATAGCCTCCCTCTGCGGCAATAAAAACGCTTCCCTTGATCGAATCTCTCGTATCGTCGCAGAACATGGAAATGCCATCCATCAGCCTTCCGATATTCTGTTTATCCGACGGAAAATATCCCTCCTGCATTGCGCTTGCCGCTGCTTTCCACGGTTCACCGTAAACCAGAATCTCCTCGCCGCGCGGCATCCGGTTCAGAGCTGTGCGGATCGCATTCATGGTCTCCGTGTCATGCAGTGCCATCAGATCGAAGCGGAAACCGTCGATATGATATTCCTTCGCCCAGTAACAAACCGAGTGAACCATAAAGCGGCGGAACATCTCCCTTTCACTTGCCGTCTCGTTTCCACAGTCGGAGCCATTGGAAATCGTGCCATCCTCCCATTCACGGTAATAATAATAAGGAACTGTTTTCTGAAGCGGCGAATCGAGATTGTACGTATGATTGTATACCACATCCATAATCACACCGATGCCGGCCTTATGCAGCGCCTGAACCATTTCCTTCATTTCCCGGATACGTACCTCCCCGTGGAACGGATCGGTTGCATAGGATCCCTCCGGCACATTGTACTGCACCGGGTCATATCCCCAGTTGAACGCTTCCGCATCATCTTCCGGCACACTGCCAAAATCGAAAACAGGAAGCAGATGCACATGAGAAATGCCAAGCGATTTCAGGTAATCGAACCCCGTCGCATGAATCCCGTCGCCGTTCAGCGTCGTGCCTTCTTCCGTAAACGCCAGAAACTTTCCACGGTGTTTATCCGAAATACCGGAATGCGGATCACTCGAAAAATCTTTCACATGAAGCTCATACACACAACGATCCTCCGGCCGGATTTCCGGTCTTTCATCCTGCTCCCAGCCTGCCGGGTCCGTCTCTGCAAGATTCACCACCATGCTCCGCTCCGAATCAATACCGGAAGCCACGCCGTACGGATCTGTCGTATCAAAGACACCATCCGAGTGCAGGATATGATACGTATAATACGTTCCATACCAGGCTCCCTGCATTGCACAGCTCCAGACACCCTTTTCGCCGCGCGTCATCGCAATCGAGGCTATTTTTCGGTCCCCGCGCTCACGGCTGCTGCCGCAGGAAAACAGTTCCAGTGAAACCTCCATTACTGTCGGCGCCCAGAGCTTCCACTCTGTCACAAACTGCTCATCCTTTTTCGGCATCTGCCAGTTTTCATCACATTCCCTGCTCTTTCTCACCGAGACACCGAGGTCATCTCCTTCGTACGTAAAGTTTTCCACAAATTCTTCCGATTCAAAAAAGCTTTTCCACTCCGCCGGCGTTCTTTTCACCACCGCATTCATCTTCTTTCCCTCCATTTCTTTGTAAACCCGCAGAATCTCTCCGACACTCCACGCCTGCGCATAGCAGCCCTTCGACATCACCGGCGCCGCACCATCATAAATCTCCGCCAGATGAAACAGACATCCTTCCTGCATCCAGCTCGCAAGACGGTCCAGTCCGCGGCGCACTTCCTGTTTTCCCTCCTTCGGGAAATAGTTCAGCACCGCACGGAAATACGCCCCAAGCGGAAATCCCCAGACTGTCCCCTGATGATATGCCCTGTCACGCTCCGGCTGGCTTCCGCCGATCCATGGATGAAACGCCGGATCCTCCATCTCCAATGACCGCAGTCCTGCTGTCGTATACAGCTTTTCTTTGACCGCCTGTAAGATCCGCTGCCCCTGCTTCTGACTCACCATCTGAAACGGAAGCGCCAGCACAAAGACCTGATTGCATCGGAACTGCTTCTCTTCATACGTGCCGTTCAGCACATCCTTCAGATATCCTTCCTCTTCCATCCAGAACTTTTCGAGAAAACTCTTCTTCACCTGCCCCGCAAGCTTCCCATACACCGATCCATCCTTTCCGACAAACGGCGCCAGCTCTTCCAGAATCCTCAGACCATTATACCAGTACGCATTAATCTCCACCGGCTTCCCGTGACGCGGTGTCGGCAGCTCCTTGTCAATCCGCACATCCATCCACGTCACCTGTTCCAGACCGCCCCCGGCCATAATCAGCCCGTCACTGTCCATTTTAATATGGAAATCCGTTCCCTTCTGATACCAGAACACAATATCCTCCATCACCGGAAACGCCTCGCACACAAACTCCAGATCTCCTGTTTCAAGGTAATACTCATACACCACATCCAAAAACAAAAGGGCCGCATCCACCGTATTATACATCGGAAGCGCATCCCCCTCCGGAAACAGGTTCGGCATCAGTCCTTCTTTTGTATATGCCATAAAAGTCCGAAGAATGCTCTTACACTCCTCATACTCCCCAATTGCCAGCGTGCACCCCGGCAGCGAAATCATCGTATCCCGCCCCCAGTCCGCAAAATAAGGAAAACCAGCCATAATACTCTTCCCACCTGTCGATGCCCGTTCCGTAATATACTGACTCGCACTCACCGCCAGCCGCTTTCCCACCGGATCAGAAATCCCGGACTTTTCCGCAATCGCCTCCTGCCGCTTCTCTTCCCCTTCTATCCACAGCGCAATCCTTTCCTCATCCCACTTATCCACATCATCCGCGAGACTATACACAACAAAAAAGACCTGCTCCCTGCCGTCTCCCGTCATCTCAAACCGAATCCGGTGATTCACGACAGCACTTCCGATGCCATCTCTTCCATCCCGCGCATCCTGCTCAAAAAACAAATCCCTCCAGATCCTCTCCTTCTCCATCTGAAGCTCCCCATTCGTTCCATAAGAAAGAATCACACCATTACTCGCAATGCACTTCCGGTCCACCGCAAAATTCTGCCCCTCCTGCAGCTGCTCTCCCTTCGCCGCAAACCGCATCACCGGCCGAACCGAAAAACTCCCCTTCTTCCCACTTCTCACCCGATACCGGACAAGAACCGTATTCTCCCCCTGAACCATCCCAATCGTCTTCTCAATTTCAATCCCCTTCACCCGGTAAAACCATACCGGCAGACTCCCCATCTCAAATCCTTCCAGAAACCGAAACCCCTCCACATTCTGCGTCCGATTCACAAACTCCTGTGAAAACAGCTCCGTTTCCTCTCCATCCACCTCCAACGTCTCCCAGACATTCGAAATCAGATGCTCCCGCACCGTAGGCGCCTTCAATGCTCCCATTAACAGCGCCTGATCATTCCTCGCCGCATTCCCCATCACCGTCAGCGAACAATAACCTCCCAGTCCGTTTGTCAGCAAAAAACACTTCTTTTCTCCACTCCGGAAATCCATCCACTCCGAAGCATTCAGTCGAATCCTATCCATACCCAAAAACCTCCAAATTTCACACAATATCTTCCCGAAACTTTTCTGTTTTCATAAAATCAAGCACAAAAAACTCCGAAAATATTTTTTTTCATTCTATCTCCAAACTTTGCACCAGTCAACAAACTCACGCCGATTCGCCCTCCAGGCGAATCCAGCCCCTCTCCCCGTCCTCCAACACACTCTCCCCTTCCACACACAACAATCTCACGCCGATCTGCCCTCCGGGCAGATCCAGACCACTCCTCCCGTCCTCCAACCCCAGGATCTGGCTCCGGCGTCGTGGCACCTGCCGCGCAGACAGGCGCATTGGCATCGGCGGCATGCGGATGATGCACACGTGGGAGGCGGTGGATTGAGGATGACGGACGGCCATCCAGGCCGGAAGTCAAGAGGCTCTGAGACGGGAAATCATCAGATTTCCTGTCGAATAGCCTCGGTTCCTCAATCCACCGCCTCCCACACGTCATCATCCGCCCGCCGATGCCACCGCGCCCGTCTGTGCGGCAGGTGCCACGGCGCCGGAGCCAGATCCGTCCCTCCCCCCCACACACAAATAGAGCAGCCGACCCCTCATCGGCTGCTCCACAAATCATCCTTTGACGGCTCCTGAAAGCCCATCTGTATAATATCTCTGCATTACAACAAACAAAATCGCAATCGGCACCGAAATGCAAACCGCTCCCGCCGCAAAGCAAGTATACCAGCTGTCGATATACTCCTTCTCCAGCATCTTCCACAGACCCAGTGCAACCGTATAATACTTCGCATTCGCCCTGCAGATAACCTTTGCGAAAATAAAGTCCAGCCACGGTCCCAGAAATGCACTCAAAGTCGTGTACACAATAATCGGCTTACTCAGTGGAATTGTCACCTTCGTAAATACCTGGAATCTCGTTGCTCCATCCAGATAAGCCGCCTCATCCAGTGCCTTCGGAACCGTATCAAAAAATCCCTTTGCAAGCAGGAATCCCGCTCCGGAACCGCCCGAGTACACCAGAATCAATGCCACACGGATCATCGATCCCTCCGAAAGGCCAACTGCCTTTAAAATATAGTAGACAGCAACCATCGACATAAATGCCGGGAACAGACCTAAGATCATCGCGATGTTCATGTAAGTCTTACGGATTTTAAACCGCATTCTCGACATGCAGTAAGAAACCGAAAGCACAAATATTGTAGAAATCAGACAACTGAACACCGCAATGATAAATGTGTTCTTAAACATCTGCGGAAAGTCTAACACCTGCGTATCTGTAAACAGACGCACATAGTTATGAAGCGTATATCCCTTTGGGAAAAAGCTGGTAACATAAGATCCCTTCTGTGTACTGAAGCTTAAGAGTGCAATCCACAGAACCGGAATCACCCACACAATCGCAAGCAGTGCCAGAACCACATGTACAATCACATCGGAAATCATTCCACGCGCTTTCATGGAGTGTGTTTTTTTCTCTTTGTTATTCATTATTGGAATCCCTCCTCGTTCTTGTAAGAACCAGTATTCCGGTACGTGATCAGTGAAACCACAGCCAGAATGACAAAGGTAAGAATACCGACAACCGCACCAACGTTAAAGTACTGTAAGTCAACCGTCAGCTTGTACAGCCAGGTAACCAGAAGGTCCGTCTTTCCGGCGGTTGCTCCGACCGGAACCGGTGCTCCTGCAGTCAGCAGATAGATAACGTTGAAGTTGTTGATATTACCCGTAAACGTCGTAATCAGATACGGAGTCGTGACAAACAGCATGTACGGCAGCGTAATTTTAAAGAAAATCGTCACAGGGCCTGCGCCGTCCACACGGGCTGCCTCGTAAAGCTCACCCGGAATGTTCTGTAAGATACCGGTAACCTGCATCATGGTAAACGGAATACCAACCCAGAGGTTGATAATAACAACCGTCGCTCTCGCCCAGGTCGCATTTGTCAGGAACGGAAGCGGACTGCTGATCAGCCCGGCCTGAATCAAAAGATTGTTGACCAGGCCGTTGTCCTTTAACATCGTACGCATCAGAAGAAGAGAAACGAACTGCGGAATTGCAGCGGAGAGCATAAAGCAGAATCTCCAGAATCCCTTGATGCGGGTCGTTTTACGGTTGATGACAATCGCAAGAATCATACCAAAAATATAGTTCAGGAAGGTAGCGAGCACAGCCCAGATCAGTGTCCATCCAAGAACAGACCAGAATGTCTTGCCGATCGAGTTGCCCATGCCAAGAACCGTACTGAAATTTTTCAGTCCAACCCAGTGAAAAATCGTCAGATGGTCGCCGACTTTACTGTAGCTGGTGAAAGCCATACAGATCATAAAGACCAGTGGAAGGATTGTGAAAATCACAATACCGAGAATCGGAAGTGTCAGCAGGGTCCAGTGCAGTCTTTTGTCAACGAGTGCTTCCAGATCCTCTTTGATGGTGTTGATATGTTTCCCTTCCTTTGCGCGACACTCTACCTCATAAGCACTCTTCATATTGACACGCCAGATCATAAAGAAGAGAACCGTAATAAAAATCGTTGCTACTCCGTAGAGCAGGAACAGAATTGTCATATCGCCGCCGGTATATTCATAAATACCCTTGGCCTCGTTCCACACCTCTTCCTGCGCACGGCCGCCCAGGGTGATGAGATGATAGAGATTGTTGATACCGCCTTCGATCATAAACAGGAGATACGCAATTTCTACTGCCAGAAATAAAATACCCTTTACGATCTGTTTGTGAGCCAGATTTCCCAGTCCCATGACAAACATGGAAAGTTTCGTGACCGCATCGCCCTTTGTGATGGCTTTTGTCACCGGATAGGGAGTCTCAAACTCTTTGGCGCGTTTTTTCAATGATGCCATAATCTATCCTTTCCGAAAGACAGGCATTGTCAATCCTGGTGTCTGACAATGCCTGTGGTTTCAATCCTGTTGATTTCCGAACACTTCAGTGCCTGTCTTGCTTACTCGACTGCAGAAGTATTCATGCTTGTGTTCAGTTTCTCTGTCATTTCTGCAGCGTTATCATGGGTAACTTCACCGTTGACCAGAGATTTACCAAAATTCTCTGCCGGAGTCCAGTAGTTGCTCATATTCTTAACGAACGGCTGGATGATAGAAGTATTGTTGAAGGTATCGTTCTGAGCAGTTACCAGTGCATCGTCTGTGATCTGGGAAAGCAGCTCTTCGTTACACGGAACTACGTTTCTCATTTCATAGTGTGCTTTCTGAGCATCTGCGCTTCCGAGATATCTTGCAAGAGCAACTGCAACCTGCGGATATTCACAGTTCGGATTCACACCGATTGCTTTAGAGCCGGAGAAGGATTTCATCTGTTTCTCCTCGCCGTTGATGGTGATGGTCGGAAGCTGTACAACACCGTAATTATCACCGAGTGCCTCTTTAACTGCGGATGCATCCCAGGAACCGGAGAACATTGCTTTTACAGAACCGTCACGCAGACCGGAAAGACCGGATCCGTCTGCATCAGATACGAAGTTCGGATTGTTTACCAGGTCAACCAGGTAATCGGTTACTGCTTTTGCTTTGTCGCCTTCGAAGTCAACGCCTGCTGCCTCGTCTGTTCCGTCCTCACCGAACAGCGTACAGCCGTTTGCTACGTAGAAGGAAGCAATGTACCAGGAGTTTGTAATCGGGAAGGAAATCTTGTCTTTTGCAATCATGGTATCCAGGTTTTTCACTTCATCCTCTGTGAATGCGGATTTATCATAATACATAAACCAGGTGTTTGTGGTGAATGGTACACCGTAGATATCGCCGTCAACGGATACAGAATCCACAATTGCCTGAGAGTTGTTCTTTTTTACATCCTCTGCTGTCTGTCCGCCGAGTTTGGAAATTCCGTTTGCAGCGATCAGGGATGTCAGGTTGTCGTTTGCAAACATGTAAACATCTGCTGCACCTTCCACGTCCTGTGTTACGGTATCTTTTGCATCGCTCTCTGCGCATACGCCGTAATCGAAGGTGATGTGCCAGGATGGATGCTCCTCTGCAAACTGATTGCACATGGTCTGCAGCCACTCACCGCTGTCGCTTGCCTGATCCTCTGACGGAGACCATACGGTAAGAGTTGTGGTAATTTCCTCTTCCTCTGCTGCGCCGGAAGCAGATGTGCTTGTGCTTCCTGCCTCAGATGTGCTCTTGGAATCGTTTCCGGAAGCGGCATTCGAAGAACCGCTGTCGCTGTTTCCGCATCCTGCCAGCATGCCAACTGCAAGTGCTGCGGTCATCATAATAGATACTACTTTCTTTTTCATATTGAAAATCCTCCTTGTATGATTTTTCTTTCTGGAACGTCTGCTGTCATATCGCATTTGCTGCTTGGTATCTCTCGTTCTTGTTGATTTTATTATAGCATTCGGCGGATTTTCCTGAAATATCAAGAATCTATGATCTATGTTGGATTTCTACGTTACATTTCTACACCAGTGCATATCCGAAAACTCATTTCCGCAAGCCGCAGGATTCTTTTCCGCAACCCAAAAAGAGACAGCGCACCGTTTTCCCGGTGCGTCCTGCCTCTTCTTCTGTTTTTTATTCTGCTTTTTCTTCTGTCTTCTGTTCTTCCTGTGAATTCAGGCTTTTCCTTTCCTGAATCATCTCCTGAATGATCTCATTTCCGCCTTCCTCCTGCCACTCTTTTACAAATTCGTTAAAAGCAGAAAGCTCAGACTCACCCCGGATAATTTTTAAAAAGGTCTCCGACTCCAGTTCTTTTAAGGTGTAACGATATGCTTCTGTGGTCTTCGTCCGGGTCGGATAAATCGTATTCACTCTTTGAATCTTTTCGTCGCTCAAAAGCGAGCAGGCTTTGATACGGGATAAATACGCGCTCCACTCCTCCGCACTCGCTGTTTTCGGGTTCTCCAGATAGGCGCGGCATACCTTTTCGAACGATCTTTCCAGAATCTCCAGCTCATCCTCCGATTTTTCCCCGTTCAGTGCCGCCTGCAGATTTTCGTAACAGATCGTCAGTGCCTGATTATAGTCGAGATTGATTGCTAAGGGGCGTGCCGTCGGATCGATATTTCCCGTATAATATTGCTGAAATTCTCCCCTTGGATCATCGTAGGAATAACGCATATAATCAAACATCACCGACAGAATCTTCGGCACAATCTCCGGATATTCATACCCTTTTCGCACTACCACATAATTTCCGGTCAGCTTTTCGTTGCAGTACCGCACACTTCCATCCTTCCCGGTCCGAATCAGAAACGGCTGCCAGTCGGCCTCCGGATCCGTCTCATGACAGCGCCAGAGCGGATTGTTCGGTGCCCACCACGGTGCGAAGAAAATGCCGCAGCGTCCCTGGGCAATGAGATCGGCAATGTCATCCTGTGTGCGGATCAAAAAGTCCCGGTCAAGGACGCCCTCCTGGTACCAGTCGGCCAGCATGCCAAGTGCGTCTTTTACATTGGGCTGAACGGAACCATAAACCGGCATTCCTTCCGCATCCGTCAGCCATCTTCCCGGATATGCACCAAATGAGGCAAAAATAAGATTCATGCCGTATTCCGAAGAAATGCCCGTGCCGCCGTACAGAGTTGTGCTGACTGCAAGGCCGATGTTACTCATCTCCTGGTTTGCCGGATTCTCCTCTGCAAACGTCAACGCAATATGTTTCACATCATCGATCGTTTCCGGTACGGAAAGTCCCAGTTTTTCCATCCAGTCCTTCCGCACCCAGAGAAGATTCGGACCGTCCGAAATGTTGGTTTCCGGGAATGCCATCAGCTTTCCGTCAAAGGTACAGCCCTGCAGAATCTCCTCACCGTAGCTTGCATAAATATCCTTGATACGGTCGCTGGCACAATTTGCATAAACCTCTGTAAGATCGGCAAGCTGATCGTTTTTCTGCATGGCATTCATCGTTTTCTGATCCACAACCATGATATCGGCAATGTTTCCTGTTGCAATCATGGTAGAAATGCCAACGTTATAGGTATCACCGTAGTTTTCATAAACATCCTCGTTCTGTACATTAATGATTTCGCGGATCAGGCGTGTATAGGCATTGTCCTCATAGGTTTCTCCCTCCGGGAGATTGGAATTATTCACACCCGTCATTTTTGCCAGCGTGTACGTGATGGTTTCCGGGTAACGTCCGTACGGCGTTGTTTTCGCTTCCGTAAGAGCCGCAGCCTCATTTCCGGCAGCATCGGAAACAGAATCATTCCCTGCTGCGCCACTTTCTCCGCAGCCACCCAGAATCGTTCCCGCTGCCAGCAATACAGCGAGGCCTGCCGCAATTTTTTTTTGCATCATGCCTGTACCTCCCTTTCCACACCCGGAATCCGTACCGTCACTTTCGTTCCCTTTCCCGGCTCACTCTCAATCGAAAGACCATACGCTTCTCCGTATTCGAGCTGAATCCTGGAATTGACATTCCGCACACCGTAGCCGCTGCTCTTCTCCGTCAGAATGGTCTGTGCTTTTTCCTGTTCCATGCCAACGCCATTATCCGCCACGGAAAGCACCACACAGTCTCCGTCACGCCGTCCGCTGATTGTGATCACGCCTGGCTCACTGCCGCGCCGCCGGTCAATTCCATGTGCAATCGCATTTTCGGCAAGCGGCTGCAGAATCAGGTTCAATGTACGGTAATCCAGAATATCCTCCGCCACATCCATTTTGACCGTAAAACTGTAGTCGTGAAACATTTCCTGAATCTGCAGATACGAACGCACATTGTCGATCTCCTCGCGGATGGACATCGTATTTTTGCCTTTGTTCAGAGAAGTCCGGTAGTACCGCGAAAGCGCCAGCGTAGCCTTGCTGATATCATCCGAACCGATTTCCAATGCTTTCCAGTTGATCAGCGACAACGAATTATACAGAAAATGCGGGTTAATCTGCGCACGGAGCGCCGTCATTTCATACTGCTTCTGGCGGATGCGGCTCTCATAGACTTCCTGAATCAGCTGACGGATACGCGACAGCATCTGATTAAAGCCACGCGTCAGATCACCGATTTCATCTCTTTCCGTAGAAACCATTTCCACTTCCAGGTTTCCTTCCTCTACCTCGGCCATCGTCTTTTTCAGCTTTTCAAGGCGGTGCGCCATATTTCCGGAGAATCTCATAATCACGACCGCAGAGAAAAGGACGCAGCCCGCCCACATCAGAAGAACTATCAGAAGAATCGGCTGCATCGGACTGATGATGCCTTTTTTCGGCAGATAGCACGCGGCATGCCATCCATTCTGCTCAATCTCCTTTTCCAGGAGAATGTAGTTCGCTGTATTCTGCTTCTCTTTTTTTTGTATCTTCTGAAAGTCTGAAAATTCCATCTGGTATTTCGCATTCCTGGTCATCTTCTGATTTTCATACAGCACTTCTTTGTCCTCATTGTAGACGAAAACACCGTAATCCTCATTGACTGCAAGCTCCATGGAGCCAAAAATCTTACTGTAGTCCATGGAAATGTATAAAAAACCGCCTTTTCCGTCATCAATCAGCGGCATAGACCGCACCATCGTCACCGTTCCCTGATCCATATCGGCATACCAGTGAACGTCATTGTCCGCCGGTGCTGTCCATTCATCATTTTCAATTTCCTGCGCCGGACGCAGATACGTGCCGTGCGGAATGACGAAATCACGCACATAGACCGTAGATTGTCGGATTTCCGGGTAAAAATAACTTAAGGAATCCATCATCGGATCAAACTCTTTCACCATGCGCTCGTATGCTTCGAAGCTGTTTTTGTCTTCTGCCTTTATAATCTGAACAATCGTCTGGTCGAATGCCAGATAGTCCGACATACTCTGGTGCAGCGCAAGCTCCGTATTCACATCGTCCACTGCCTGATCAAAGGTGGTCTGCAGATTTTTGATCTCACGCTCGACAAGTACACGGCGCATCTGGGTGTAAAACAGTGTGAACATCAGGCACATTGGGAAAAGTCCTGTGAGAACGTAAGCCACGATAAGTTTCCGGTGTACCTTCATATCTGAAAATGCTTTTTTTATTCTGCCGGCAAATGATGTCATCTTACTCCCCCTGATCCCGGTATTTCTGCGGGCTGATTCCAAAATATTCGCGGAAGCTCTGACAGAAATAGGACACATTCACAAAACCGCATTTTTCGCAGATTATACCGATTTTCTCATTCGTATTTTCAAGCATCTCCCGCGCACGCTCCATGCGGAAACCTTTTAAGTAGCGGCTCAGGTTTTCTCCTGTATTTTTCTTGAAAATGCTGCTCAGATAATTCGGTGTCATGCCAACCTCGCGCGCAAGCTGGTCAACACCCATGCCACTGTCAGAATAGTTCTCACAGATATACTGTTTAATCTGCTCGACTTCTCTGCGTTTCGCAACACCGCCGTCTGCGCGGAAGACCGTTTCGAGCCGGTCAATACCCATACGGACCGCTTGAATCACACCGGTCATGTTGCTGCTGTGATACAGGGCGTCGATCTCACGGTCCAGCTCCCGCTCATCTTTTCTCTCGAGATTGTCGTAAATCTCTTTCAATAAGTTGGAAAACATAAATTTGATGTAAATCTGAGAAAAAATCGTCTGGTGCTCATACTTTTCGCAGAACTGGTCAAAGTGTTCACGCAGGCTCTCCAGATCCTTCATGCGAATGTCCTGCTGGATCTGGCGGATCAGGATTTCAGCATCAATCTGCACCAGCACCTCGGACTGCTCCTCCTGAAAAGGAAGAAAAACATGGTTTCCCGTGTGATAAAAGCGCCGCTCCATGAGCTGCTCCGTCTGTGCAAATGCATCGTAAAGCTCACCGTCCGGCGTGATCTCGCCCGACACGGCCAGAAAGCATTCCTGGTCCCACATTTCACGAATATAATGGTACAGCTTCCGTCCGAACGCTTCCCAGCCGCCATCCGGCTCCTCGCTAAAAAACAGGATGGACTGCTGTGGGTTCAGGTTCAGATAGTGAAACGGCATCTGCAAATCGCTCTGCATCTTTTCAATCTGTTCGCTGTTTACCTGTTCAAAATAGTTGTTGGCACACTCCAGCAGTACCATACGGCAAAAATCCCGGACAAAGCTCATATCGAGAAGCGTCTGTGTTTTCTCCTGCATTGCGCTGCGGCTCTGACCATTGACCATCAGATACAGCAGATGCTCCCGCAGAAACTCCATACTTTCGTCCTTCCGTTTTTCCTCACGCTCACTCTTTGCAAGCTTTTCCGTGATTTCACCAACCACCTTTTCAAATTCTTCCGGGTTGACCGGTTTTAAAATATAGGCGGAAACACCGTAGGAAATTGCCTTTTTTGCGTAGGAAAACTCATCATACCCGCTGAAAATCACCGTTTCCGTCCCCGGATACGCCTCATGAATCCGGGAAAGAAGCTCAATTCCATCCATGAACGGCATATTGATGTCGGTCAGCAGTACGTCAATTTTCTCTTTTTCAAACACCTCCAGCGCTTCCTCTCCATTGGAGGCCTCCAGAATATTCTCCCGGATATTCATCCGCGAAAGCAGCATCCGAATGCCCTTTCGCTCTATCATTTCATCATCTACAATCAGATATGTGTACATGCATCGATCCTCTTTCTAAGCAGCCTGCCTAAAGCGGCGCATACTGGTTTTATTATACCATTCCCGCGGCAGAATTGCATAGCATTTACCGCTCAAAACCGTTACCGGAAACGCAAAACCAGAGCCGGTGAAAACATTCTCATCCGACTCTGGTTTTTCTATTACATGATTTCAGGACACCACTCATCCTGTCCCGAATCAGGCCTTCGTCCTCTCCCTTTTACTTCTGATATTCCTCAATTCTGCAAACATGTTCTTTTGTCTTTTTATTATAATTAATTCCTACCAGAAGCAAGTTTCCCTGATATTCTTCCAGACTTCTGCAATATTCTTTGTCCTTAATCTGCGCAAGCGCACCCTCTGCTGTTTTGTCCCATTTCAGTTCTACAACCAGCGCCGGTTTGTCCTGGTATCTTTTTCTTGGTACGAAAACAAGATCCGCAAACCCTTTTCCCCCAGGCAGTTCACGGTAAACCGTGTAAAAATTCCGTGCTGCATACAGCGCCAGTGAAATCGTATAGCTCAACGCATTTTCATCATTGTACTGAAGCTGTGACGTTTCAAAATGTGCCAGCCGAATTCCCTCTGCTACCTGTGTTTCCTGTTTTTCCCACACAGCCTGCAGAAGATCTGCGGAATTTTTCAGTGCCTTTGAAATATCTCCCCATTGGGAAACGGTTACCGCACTGGCATATTCTGACTGTACCTCGGCATTCGGAATAAAAACATATTTATTCTGTTCCTCATAACCAAGATATCCAAGATGAATCAGCAGTGTCAGCACATCATCCTCTGTCCGGAAAGTTGTCATATCATTCGTAAAACTGCCCGTGTTCACCGGAATCTTTTTCCCTGCCATCATCTGCAGTACGTCATCCCGCAGGCCGTCAAAATTCAGATCAATATACCACTGTAGTGCTTCAAATGTTTCTGTCTGATTCCAGTAATTGCCGATTTTCCGGAATCGCATGGCATTGACAACCGAACGCGGGCTGTAAACCGAACTTTCTCCCGGGAACGAATAGCCGTCATACCAGTTTTTAATTTCTGCCAGATCCATCTGATACCGGCCGCAGAGTTCTTCTACTTCCTGCTCCGTAAATCCTACATATTCTGCGAGCGGCCCTGGATCAAGCATTGTAAATTCATCAAACATATTCAGTGCAGAATGGGTTCCATATTTTTTGATCGGCAGAATACCCGTCAGATAGGCAAGTGCTACGTAAACCTTATCTTTCAGAAAATCCCGCAGGAAATCAAGATACTCTTCCTGTGCTTTTTTATCCTGCTGATATTCCCGGAAAACACAGTCCCATTCATCAATGATAATGACAAACGACTGTTTTGTTGCCGCATAAATATCCTGCAGCGATTCTACCAGATCCGTATCGTCAAAGTAGTCCACGTCCGGATAACTGTTTTTCAGTTCCCGCAGCAGCATTCTTCGAACACGGTCAATCACCTGGCCAATTTCCTTGCTCCGGCTCAGAAATTCCTGCATATTCAAAAAAATCGTAGGATATTGATTTAAGTGCTGTCCAAATACAGCATTTTGAGAAATTTTCAATCCAGAAAAAAGTTCTCTGGAATCGCATTCCTTCCCATAATAAGCCGTCAGCATATCCGCCGTCATAGATTTTCCAAAGCGCCGCGGACGGCTGACACAGACATATCTCTGCACAGTATTAATCACCTGATTGGTATACTCGATCAGCCCTGTTTTATCCACATAAATTTCGGACTGAACCGCTTTTGCAAATTTTTCATTTCCCGGATTCAGATAAACTCCCATATTCCACCTGCGCCTTTCTCTTTCTACCTCTATCATACGATATTCTTGCCTTAAGTTCAATTTAGCATAAGTTGAAAAATGCCAGAATGTTTTTAACTGAGGCAAAACATTCTGGCTGTTTTTTCTGGGATTGCTATGAGTCAATTAATTAATGAATAAAGAACGCGTCCTCTTCCTCGTCTTCCACAACCGGTGTCATCGGGTTATACTCGGTTTCCACCAATTTTTTCACCAGCTCGTGATCGAAGTTGCGGCGGATTTCACAGGTTCTGTCGAAAATCATGGTTGCTTCATCCCCTGGGGTGCATGCCGGCCAGTTCGGGAGGGATGGGGTTTCCGGACTTCCGTAGCGGGCAAAGTTGATCCAGGCGGTGGCCATACGCTCCTGCAGACGGTCTGTTTCGCCCGGGACATTGCATACGGCGATGCGGTCGATGTTATGGAATACGAACGGAATCTCGGCACAATGCCATGCGGCTTTTCCGCCATCGATCGGGAATTCATAGGTAAACTGATAGGAATAAGTCGGCGCTTCTGTAAACTCCGATTTCTGACGAATGAATTCGATCGTGTCCGGACGGAAGAACGTATCCACAGACCACAGATCCACAATTGTTTTGTCCGGATATGCTTTTTCAAAAAGAGAAATCAGCTCCGGCGTTGCATCACCATATTTTCTCGTCAGGAACGCAATCTGTTCCTCACGGTTCATCTCATGTTTTCCCGGCACAACCGGTCCAAAATCAAACTCACCGATGTTGGTTCCTGCCAGCACAGGAATCGTTTTAGCGTGATCCGTAAATCCGCACTTGATCGGATTTCCGCGGAACCAGCCATTCTCCATCGGTCCCTGTCCGATATAGCAGCCTTTCGCAGCAACCTCTGCCTCAACTTTATTGTACGCATTTGACAGCTCATAATACGGGATCGTCTCAAGCTTCTCCACCTCGGACTCGTCCAGATTCAGTTCTTTTAACAGAGCCTTCACAATCGCGGTGCCGTCTCCGTCCTCTTTCTGATAAACCTTTGCCTCATAAACACCGCTCTCGATGATACCCTTCTGGAACAGGCCGTCTGCTGCCGGCGTATTCATCAGCGTTGCCACCTTCATACCGCCGCCGGACTGACCGAAAATCGTAACATTCTCCGGGTCTCCGCCGAATGCCGCGATATTGTCATGTACCCACTGCAATGCAGCTACCATATCTGCGTTTCCTGCATTCGCAGAATTTTTGTATTTTTCGCCAAACGGCGAAAGATCGAGATAACCGAGGATATTCAGCCGATGGTTCACGGAAACAACAACGACATCACCGAACTCGCTTAAGTGATCCCCCTCATATGCCACATGCTCAATCGCAGAACCGGCGCTGAAGCCGCCGCCGTGGAGCCATACCATGACCGGCTTTTTCGCACCCGGATCAAGACTCTGTGTCCAGACATTCAGGTTCTGGCAATGCTCGTCCTGCGGCCAGTAACGATGCGGTACCAGCACCTCCATGTTCGGCTCATCCTGCTTTAAAAGCGGACATACATAGCCGTACGCCAGTGCATTTTTGATTCCTTTCCATGGTTTCACCGGCTGTGGCATCTGGAAACGGTCCGCCTCAGCGTAATGGATTCCATGAAACGCGTATGTCGTATTCAGGCGGAAGCCGCGTACCTTTCCCGCCTTTGTCTCTACTACCGGATCTGTTTTACTGCATACAAAATAATCTCCCATATTTCAGTTACCTTCTTTCTATCCTGTTCTGTGACGCGCAGTTTCCAAAAAACCACCGCAAAATCCCCCTGATCTTTCCGTTTTTGCACCGGTCTTTGAAGCATCTGTTGTTTTTGCATTTACGCATCTGCTCCTTATTATACCAGACAATTTTTTCAGAAACAATTCTTTTCACTTTTATTTTCGGCTGTTTATATCAATAAAGTCCGAAAATCGCGTCAAAAACTGATATTTCCATCACAACTTCAAAGTGCTACAATAAAAAAGAAGGTAAAATCAACGTAAAAAAGGGGACTACTATGACGAAAACAGTACAAAAGAGCAAAGCCCGCGATATGACCCAGGGCTCCATCTGGAAACAGCTTCTTCTCTTCTCGCTTCCGCTGATGGCCGGAAATCTCTTCCAGCAGCTTTACAACACCGTTGACAGCATCGTTGTCGGCAACTTTGTCGGCAAGGAAGCACTCGCCGCCGTCGGCTCCGTCGGTCCGATCATCAATTCTCTGATCGGCTTTTTCATGGGACTTTCCACCGGTGCCGGTGTCATTATCTCTCAGTATTATGGCGCAAAGGCGGATGAAAAGGTCAGCCGCACCGTCAGCACGACACTGGTGATGACATTTTTTCTCTCTATTGTCTTTACTATTCTCGGCATCTTCATTACACCGTACATGCTCCGCATGATGAGTACGCCGAACGACGTCATCCGCGAGTCAGCAACGTATCTTAAAATTTACTTTGGCGGTGTTGCCGGTCTGATGTTCTACAACATGGGCTCCGGCGTTCTCCGCGCTGTCGGCGATTCCCGTCATCCGCTGTATTTCCTGATTTTTTCCGCTGTTGTCAATACCGTGCTCGATCTTTTGTTTGTCGTTTCCTTCGGCATGGGAATCGAGGGTGTGGCGCTTGCAACCGTTATTGCACAGTGCCTTTCGGCGGTTCTGACGCTGTATGTGCTGACCACAACAGACGGCCCATACCGCATCTGTTGGAAAAAGCTCTGCATGGACTGGTCTTTGCTGTACCGCATCGTCTGCGTCGGACTGCCGGCAGCGATCCAGCAGATGGTGACTTCCGTTTCCAACGTTTTCGTGCAGTCCTATATCAATGTATTCGGCTCGGATGTTATGGCAGGCTGGAGTGCCTGCATGAAAATCGACCAGTTTATGATGCTGCCGATGATGAGTGTTGGTCTTGCTTCGACCACCTTCACCGGACAGAACGTCGGTGCCAGCTACATTGACCGTGCAAAGAAGGGTGCTACAACCGCATTCCTGCTTGCTGAGCTTGTAACCATTGTGATGATGATTCCTCTGCTGATTTTCGCTCCGCAAATGGTCTATCTGTTTAACCAGGAGGCAGCTGTGATTCGTTACGGAACCCTGTTCCTGTATCTCCTCTCCCCGTTCTACATTCTCTGCTGCGTCAACCAGGTTTATTCTAACGTCCTGCGTGGCGCAGGAGACACCAGAACACCAATGATCGTAATGCTCGGAAGCTTCGTCGTGTTCCGCCAGATTTACCTGTTTGTGATGTCTCATATATTTGATTCCATCATTCCGATTGCACTTGGTTATCCGGCGGGATGGCTGGTATGCAGTGTTCTGATTTATGCCTGCTATCGGAAATTCCGATGGGATAAAGGAATGCGGAAAAACTGAAGGATTCCTTTCCGGACATAAGCAAAAGGGGCTGTCGCACTAAGAAAATGAACGTATGATATGCTCCCTTCTAGGTAGACAAGTGAAATAATAAAAACTTGTCACTTAG
>NZ_QUKM01000002.1:3893-327536 GCF_003481245.1 Blautia sp. TF10-30 | reverse complement strand
TATTCATTCTTAGCAAAAGACATGGGATCACCTCACAAATAATCTGAGATCATGATACCATTTCCTGACATAAATTTATTGTTTTATATGAAATTTTCAAGGTTCGCACGGGTGTACCTTTTTTTACAAAAATGATTAGTCAATATTTCTAAATTTAAAGGTTAATTCTTCTATATCTTCCAATATACTATCCATGATATCTTTTAGATAAGTAAAAACGCGCGTGAAAATCTAAAATAATTTTGGAGAGTTATTGCAATGAGAGACAAATAATAGAGGTATTGTAAAATCTCAAATGTTTGGCCTTATAGTAGGACTTTCTAAGAATATAGGGAGGAATAACATGAAAAGGAAGAAAATTTTAGCTCTGCTTATGGTAGCAGCACTCTGCGTTGGAACAGTGGCAGGATGTGGCTCCAAGGATACGGAAAGCAGTAAGAGCGAAAGCGGCAAGAATGAAAACAGCGAGAGCAGTACTGGGGACAGTGAGGATGATTTGTCACCTATAACTTTCAAGTACTACAATGCAGACGGAAAAAATGGTAACTGGGAAAATCCTGTTGCTCAGGCGATTACTGAAGCCACAGGTGTGACTTTGGATATTTCCTATCCGGTATCCAGTACAGGCGATCCTGACGAGGATATATCTTTGATGATTGCTGAGGACAAATATCCAGATATGATTTATGCTAAGCAAAGTGTAAACAGTCTGTATGAGGCAGGTGCACTTATTGATATGACAGATCTGATCGAGGAATATGGTCCAAATATTAAAAAAATGTACGGCGATGAGTTTGAAAAGCTGAAATGGGGTTCTGGAGATGAAGGAATATATCAGCTTTCTTATGCTGGTGTAGGATACCAGATTTTGGCAACCGGAGGAAACTGCCAGATACAGTACGCAGCTCTTAAGGAAAATAATTATGAATATCCTAAGACTCTGGAGGAGTATGAAGCCCTGATCAAGCAGTACCTGGCAGCACATCCTAAAACCGATGATGGTCTGGATACCATTGGTATTTCCATGAGTGCTGCTGACTGGCACTGGCTCATTACACTCAGTAATCCCGCTGGATTTATTGCTGATGGTGCACCGGATAACGGTTCCTGGCTTGTTGATGATAACTATAACTGCATTTACAAGCATGTGAGTGATAAAGAAAAAGAATATTTCAGATGGCTGAGTCGTATGTATGATGAGGGAATTCTGGATCCAAACTTTGCAACACAGACAGATGACGATTACATTGCAAAGCTTGCCAGCGGACGTGTTGTAGCTATTACTGATGCACTTTGGCATTATGGACAGGCGGAAGCAACATTGAAAGCAGAAGGAAAACTGGATAAAACATATTGTCCGCTTCCTGTGACAATTGATGCTGAGACGAAGGCACCCACACTGATGTATCAGGGTCTTCAGGTTGGATACGGACTGGCAATCACAAAGGACTGTGAGGATCCGGTTCGTGCAATTAAATTCCTTGATTATCTCTGCTCCGATGAGGGTGCAGTACTTTACAAATGGGGTGTTGAAGGAGAAAACTATTTTGTAGATGAGAATGGAATGAGATATCGTACGGAAGAAGAGATTGCAAAAGCAAGTTCTGATCCGGATTACGGAAAAAATACTGGTATTGGCAATTATACGGGATTTCCGATTTATGGAGACGGTGCAGTGGATGAAAATGGTAATCCTTACACACCTGTTACGAGAGAATCTGTAATTGCAGAGTATAACGAGGAGCAGAAGGCAGCTTGTGAAGCATGGAATGTAGAGATGCTGACCGATATCTTCCCGCAGCCAGATGAATTCGAAACACCGCCGTATTCCCCACTTTGGGCATATGCGACACCGCAGGAGATTACGAACAATGTGGAAATTCTGAATGAGATTGCATGGCCGGGACTGATTAAGTGCGTGACAGAAAGTGTAGATAATTTTGATGCAAACTGGGATAAGCTGATTGCGGATTATGAGGCTAATGGATTGGAAGAAACAGAACAGATGATGACAGATTTCCTGGCAGAAAAAATTTCATAAACAAAAATATGGAAACTGATAAAGGGACCTGATTCGTAAGGAGTCAGGTTCTTTTCATAAATGGATAAGAGGGGAATAGAAATGAAAGGCAGGGAAAAAATATGAAAAGTAATACGATATATCCGCCGATGTCCGAACGTGAGATCAGCGGTGCTGCAATATCGAGAGAAGCGGCGACGCAGGGAATGGTACTTTTAAAAAACATAAATGGGGTTCTTCCGTTAAAGGGCAGGGGAAAGATTGCCTTGTTTGGAAACGGAGCTGCCAGAACAATCCGCGGCGGAACGGGATCGGGAGATCCTTTTAACGGCGGTCTTTCCGGCGGTGGTGATCAGGATGTGGATCAGTCTCTGCGTTATCATATTAATATTCTGAATGCTATGGAAACAGAAGGTTTTGAGATTGTGAACCGGGAACAGCAGATGGCGTGGGCCAGATGCTATGATCTGGCCAAAAGAGAGATGAAGGACCAGGTCATGAGTGTTTTTGCGTTTCCGGAGGAACCGCTGACAACAGAAAAACTGGAAGAATATGCAAAAGAAACAGAAACTGCTATTTGTGTCATTTCGAGAAATTCCGGTGAGGGAAATGATCGTTTCATGAAAAAAGAAGTATCCATTGGGGATAAAAAGTATGAAATTGGAGATTACAGGCTTTCTGCAGTGGAGATGGATAATCTCAAAAAGCTGCGGTCAGCTTTTTCCTCATTGGTACTGGTGCTGAATGTTCCGGGCTCCATATCGGTGCAGGATCTGGAGGCGGCTTGTGCGGATGCTATTCTTCTCATGGGGCAGGCAGGACAGGAGGGAGGAGCCGCCGTTACCGATATTCTCACAGGTAAGGCAACACCGTCAGGAAAGCTGACCGCAACCTGGGCAAAAAAATATGAAGATTATCCTACGGCAGGCAATTTCCTTCAGGATTTTAATAAAGCAGTATATACGGAAGGAATTTATGTAGGTTATCGTTACTTTGATACATTTAATGTTGAGCCGGGGTATCCTTTTGGTTATGGACTCTCCTATACGACATTTGCACTGGGAAATCTGGAGGCATCGCTGGATGAGGATACACTGGTTCTTGGCGTAACAGTAGAAAATACAGGAGCGTTTGCCGGACGTGAAGTTGTGCAGGTATATGTTTCTGCACCGGTATCGGAGATGGATATGCCGGAACAGGAGCTGAAAGGTTTCCAAAAAACGATGTTACTGGCACCGGGCGAAAAGGAAGATATCAAAATCCGCATACCGCTACGTAATCTTGCATCTTATAGTGAAAATGCAGGAGGTTATATTCTGTCAAAAGGAGATTATGGAGTGCGTATCGGTACTTCTTCCAGAGATACAAAACCGGTGTGCAAGATTCGGCTGGAACAAACTGCTTTGACAGAACAGGTATTGGTGGAGCTTCCGTTAACGGAAACTTTGGAGGAAAAGAAGGGGTTAACTGACCGAAAGGATGAAACTATATGGAAGGATGTACCGGTTCTTCTGGCTGTGCAGATACCGGAAACGCTGGATTCGCGTTCAGCCTATAGCGATGAAAAGGTGGTTACATATGCGACAGATACCAGCTATCAGCCGGTTATGCCTTACGAAACAGTACGGTATGTGGAAAAGAAAGAATGGAAGCTGAATGATGTGGCTTCGGGCAGAGTGTCAATGGAAGAATTTGCCGCACAGCTTGATGCTGCACAATTGGCGGATCTTTGCTGTGGTACAGGCTGGGGTGTGCAGGATGAGAACAATCCTGTGATTGGAGCCAGTTCGGAATCTGTACCTGGAGCGGCAGGGGAAACAACACACGCACTGGAAAGTTATGGTGTTTCTTCTATTGTATTGGCAGACGGTCCGGGCGGTGTGCGTATCACACAGCAGTTTGAGGCAACCGATCTGGAATCGGGGGAAAAGAGGCAGGTATACCATTACTGTACGGCATGGCCGGTGGGTACGCTTCTTGCTCAGTCTTTTGATCCGGAAATTTTGGAACAGGTAGGATGCGGAATGGCAGCAGATATGCAGGCAATGCGGATTGATTTGCTTCTGGGACCAGGAATGAATATTCAGCGTGATCCTATGTGCGGACGAAATTTTGAATATTTTTCTGAAGATCCTCTCATATCTGGAAAGATGGCGTCAGCAATGGTACGCGGCCTTCAGAGCCTGCCAGGAGGAGGTGGATGCATTAAGCATTATGCAGCTAATAATCAGGAGACGAATCGGAATGCTGTGGATTCTGTGATTGGTCAGCGGGCACTGAGGGAAATTTATCTGGAACCCTATAAAATTGCTATTCAGGAATCTCAGCCGTTGTCTATCATGAGTTCCTACAATCTGATCAACGGTGTTCCTACAGCAGATAGTTATGACTTATGTACGGATCTTGCCCGCGGAGAATGGGGATTTGAAGGTCTGATCATGACTGATTGGAACGGAGGCAGCAGTACACCCTGGAAATCCATGCATGCCGGAAATGATTTGATTATGCCGGGAGGAAAAGGAAGGGCCATGAATATTCTTCAGGCTGTGAGAACAGTTATGCCGGAGTTTGATGAACGTGGGCAGGTAATTATGGTGCAGGAAGTACCATTTGCACCGGTTTTTGCAGCCCGCTGGAATTCCTTTACGGTTGATCCGGAAGGACCGGATACAGTCATGGCACCTCTGGGTGAAGGACATACTGCCGAGATGAAGGATGGAGAGATTTTGGTTGATGGGGAAAAAGTCTACATGCAGGCAAATGATATGAAAACATTTTTCAATGATCCGGCAAGCTTTGTGCCAAAGATATGCCCGGCCAATGAGGAAGTTGCTTTTATTTTAGATGATGGCAGAGCAATCGGGTACAAAGGACATTTGGATAAGAAACCTCGTCTGTGTCTCGGAGATGTGCAAAGATGTGCAGTCCATAATCTTCGGATCATTCTGAAATGTATGGGATTATAGTAGATGGGTATCAACAATTATTGCATAATGAGGTGAAAAAGTTTAGAAAATGAGAGGATGACTGAAGTCGGAAAAGAGATTGGATATGAAAATACGGAAAACTTTTTTCGTGTGTTTAAAAAGCATTATCATATGACTCCCTCTCAGTATCGGGCTGCAATACAGGAAGAGACCAATATGCAAACTGTATGTGGAGATAGAGATGTAATAAAACGGTAACAAAAAAATGACAAAATGGTAATGAAATAAGATATACATAAAATTACTAAAGAAAGGTGGAATACAAAATGGGAGATTGTTTTTACTGTAGTAAGGCAGAACCGGTAGTTCAGACTAAGGCGGGTAAGATACGGGGATTTAAGATGAATTCTACATACACTTTCCATGGCATCAAGTATGCTGATGCTGATCGCTTTCAAATGCCCAGAGAGGTAAAACCATGGAAAGGTATTAAAAATGCTCTGGCCTATGGTTATGTGTGCCCTATGCTGATGCAGGATCATCCGTTGATGGAGGTTATGATCCCACATCGTTACTGGCCAATGGATGAGAATTGCCAGTATCTGAATATTTGGACACAGAGTCTGGATCCGGAAGCAAAAAAACCGGTTATGGTATGGTTGCACGGAGGTGGATTCTTTGCAGGCTCATCCATTGAACAGGTGGCGTATGAGGGAGATCATCTGAGTGAGTACGGAGATGTGGTTGTCGTGTCATTGAACCATCGTCTGAATATTTTGGGATATCTTGATTTATCTGCTTATGGGGAAAAATACTACAATTCTGCTAATGTGGGAAATGCAGATATGGTCGCAGCCCTTCATTGGATTCAGGACAATATTGCTGGTTTTGGCGGAGATCCAGGTAATGTAACCCTGTTTGGTCAGTCCGGTGGTGGAATGAAAGTTTATTCCCTGATGAATACACCGGCTGCAGAAGGTTTATTCCATAAGGGGATTATCCAGAGCGGCGTAATAGAAGAAGGTAAAAAAGAGGCAGAGGATGACGGTACCGCAATTGTGGAGGCCCTTCTGACGGAATTGAAGTTGGAATCCGTTGAGGATTTGGAAACGATTCCTTACTATTTCCTTGCGGAAGCATATAATAAGGTGTCACCCAAGCTGCAGGAGAAAGGACTCTACGTGGGAGGAGAGCCGAGAGCAAATTCATGGTATGCCGGTGATCCGCGCAGAGTAGGATTTACCGATGGAGCAAAAAAGATTCCGGTGATAGTGGGTAGCGTTTTTGGAGAATTTGATTTCAAGCCGGTTCTGGAGAATAGGGATGAACTGACCCGTGAGGAAACGATGAAACTTCTGGAAAAATGCTTTCAGGAGGATGCAGAAGAGATTGCAGCAGAATTCGAAAAAGCATATCCGAATAATCGCCTTGTAGATGTTCTGTCGCTGGATTATATTTTCCGTTATGCATCGAAAGATTTCATTGCGAAGAAGTCAGTACATAAGGAAGCTCCCGTATATTCCTACATGTTTAATTATGAATTCCCATATGAGGGAGGAAAACTGGCATGGCATTGCTCTGAAATCCCGTTTGTTTTCCATAATATTGACCGAATTCCTATCTGCAATGTGCCGGGAGAAACAGACCGCCTGCAGGAGAGAATATGTGGTGCCTGGATAAACTTTGCGAGATACGGAAATCCTTCCGTTCCTTCTCTTCCGCAGTGGCCGGTATGTGAGCCAGGTAAAGAGGCAATTATGATTTTTGACAATATCTGCGAAGTTAAAGATAATTATGACCACAGGCTGATGGAGCTTCTTGTTAAACATGCTCCGGCATTTACTGTACCATTAGATGAGGATGCAGAAAATGTATTTATGCACTGATGCGGAAAGGATGGAATGCATATGGCAAAGCTGACTACATATCAGGTGACGGAGATTGCAAAAGACACCTGGGTTATCAATGAGGCTGGTATGACAGCCATGTTTTTGTTAAAAGGTACGGAACGTGCATTACTCATCGATACGGGTGTCGGAATGACAGACCTGAAAAAGCTGATTTCCTGGCTGACTCCGCTTCCCTATGATGTAGTGCTGACACATGGACATCCGGATCATATCGGAGGAGCTGCTCAGTTTGAAGAGGTATATATTCACGAAAAAGATGAGGATAGTCTTAAACCGATAAATTATGATAGCATCGCAGATTATGTGGAACTTTTGGGAAATATGGGAGCTTACGATGTGTATGACTGTAGCCCTGCGGATATCCGGCGGATACAAAAGATGCCAAAATGTCTTCCTTTGAAGGAGGGGATGGTGTTTGAGCTGGGGGGACGCAGTATCGAGGTAATTGAGACACCGGGTCATACATCGGGAGGCTGTTGTTTCCTTGATCGGAAAGAGCGAATCCTGTTTTCTGGAGATGCCTGCAATGGTAATCTGCTCTGCAGAGACAGTATTAATACACTATTGGGAGCTCTGGATAAAATCAAGTCCTATGAAAGTGAATTTGACCGCAATTTTAATGGCCATGTGGGATATGCGGGAATGCCTTTCGTTGGTTCCATGGATCATAGCATCATGAATACAGCGATACGCATCTGTGAGAATATCCTTTCAGGAACTGCGAAAATCGAGGATGGCGGTAAGAATGCGTTTGACGGAGATTGCAAGGTTGCGACAGACGGAAGAATCCGTATTGTATTTTCCCCAGACAGACTGATAGATGAAGGTGAAATTCCAGTAAGATAAACACAACAGACTCCGCTGGGGTTAACTTAAGCCTGAAAGCCTTGAAATCAAGACCTTTGGGCTTTTTATAAGTGTGCCATCAAGGCAGAATCTCCGGTTCTGGTGGCTTACAGTACCATAGACATGATGAGGTAATAAGAATGAAAAAATATTTTTTGTATTTTCTTGGTTTGAATTTAATAGCTTTTGCTGTTGTATTAAATGTTCGCTTTGATTTAGGAGTTGCTGCTTTTAGTTCTGTGATGTATTCAATATCACAAATCTATAACATTTCTTTAGGAACAGCTTCTATTATCTGTTACTTAATATTTGTTATTATTCAATGTATTTTATCCAAAAAGATCACAGTTACTTTTATTTTAGAAATTCCGTTATCGTTTGCTTTTGGTTGGTTGACTGATTTATATGATTTTATAATTCCTACATTATCGTTAAGTTTATACTTAAGGGTTATTTGTTTTATTATGACGATGTTCATTACTGCAATGGGCGTATTTTTAAGCGTGAAAACAAATCTTATTTTAACACCAACTGATGGTATTGTAAAAACTATTTCAGAAGTCTTCTCTTTTCCTTTTTCAATAGTGAAAAATACTTTTGATATTACACTTGTGTTTGTCACTATTATTTTATGTTTAATTAATCATACCCATTTTTATGGTCTTGGTATAGGAACCATACTGACAGCCTTATTTATAGGAAGAATTATTAATATTTATGAAAAAAAGATACAGTTATCTTTTTAAAGGTGGCAATTGGGTATTACGATGCTAAACTGTTGGGGTTTAGTCATATATTGAAATGATCGTATCTGTATGATAGTATATCAGATGGAGAATGTCTCCATCTGATATGTCATTTACGGCGAATACCTATTATAATTATAGGGACTGTATTCAGAAACATATTATTCCCAGAATTGGCGGTCTGAGGCTGCTTGCGCTCAATCAAGGGCATCTGATGAAAATGTATAAAGAACCTGTAAAACAATATTCTGCTATTCCTAAAAGGGCAAGAACAATTATGAATACCTCTATGAGATACGCATTATCGAAAAGGTTGATTATGACGAATCCCTGTGAAGGTTTGGAACTGCCAAAAGGAGTAAAAAAGTCAAAGTATTATACGATTATTGTAGATGAGACTAAAACATATACTTTGGAGCAGGTAAAACTGTTGCTGGAAGCATCGAAGGAGACACGGATCCATATGCAGATGGTCTTTGCCTTGTTAATGGGGCTTAGCCAACCTTGATCATAGCGCACAATAAAACACTTGCAGCACAGATGTATGGTGAGTTTAAGGAATTCTTCCCGGAAAACGCAGTGGAATACTTTGTCTCCTAGTATCTTGATATTAATTTGCATACCATATATTGATTTGGAAAGGTAAAATAATACTATATAAAGCATAATAAACGATGCGTTAAAAGTAAATGGACATGATGGATTGGCTATAACGGTGAACAAAATTCGTCGAAGAAAGTAGTAAAATTGATACATGGAAAATACTGATTGAGAAACGAAGGTAAACTGGTTATAATAAAATCAAGAAGAAAGATTTGTGAATCGAGAAACTTATAGTATTATCAGCAGAAAATGAGGTGATGATGTATGCCAAAGATTATGCAGGATTTAATTAAAAAGTATGTGGAAGAGGTCAAGAAGATTTATGGTTCCCATGTACGTCAGATAATCCTTTATGGTTCTTATGCAAGGGGTGACTTCCGTCCGGATTCTGATGTGGACATTATGATTCTGGTAGATATGTCAGATCTGGAATTAAAGGCATATGCACAACAGCTCTCGTACATGACCTATGACTTTAATATGGATCATGACACGGATATTAAGCCTATTGCAAAAAGTGAAGCACATTTTAACAAGTGGATTGTGAACTATCCATTTTATTCCAATATTCATAAAGAAGGGGTAGTTTTGTATGGAGCAGCATAATCAGGAAATCGGTACTAGACGGGATCTGGTGTTATATCGTCTGGAAACAGCCCGAAATGATCTGAAATCAGCAAGAGCATTATTTTCTATTGAAGATTATAAAGGAGCCAATAACAGGGCATACTATTCTATTTTTCATGCAATTAATGCAGTACATGCTGTAAGCGGTAAAGCATATAAAAGGCATAAGGATGCTGTGGCTAACTTCAATAAGGATTATGTGAAAACATCAGTGTTTCCAAGAGAAATGGGAAGGAAAATCGGACAGGCAGAAGAGATTCGCCATGCCAGCGATTATGATGATTTTTATATTGCAAGTAAAGAAGAATCAGAACGGCAGATTTCAGTTGCAGATGAATTTATAATTCTGGCAGAAAAATATTGTATGGAACAGCTTGAAAAACAAAAGGAAAATTGAAATGAACGAGGATGCCCCTCAGGGTTTGAAGCCCTGAGGGATATTTTATGTAAAAGTATATTATTCTAATAAGCACAACGGATGCTCCCCATACCACAATGGAAATATTATAGCTGAGGAGATTCCGCCGGAATTGCTTTCTTATATGGAAGAAGTATTACCGGAAAAGAAGGAGCTGGATACGGAAATTGTTCTGGATACAATGATAAATGTAAATGAATTTTTGAAGAACTAATGTTCGCATCATATATACAATTTTAAATTTCCATGATATAATATCTCTTACATTTGAGTGTTAATTCGTCCACGTTAGTTTTACTACTTTTTATCAGTCTATAAAATATCGGGTGGTGAACAGAATTCGTCGAGAGGCATATTCGGCTAAAATCAGAGAATGTGCTTCGACGAATTTCTGACTGATAGACGAACTTTTTTGATATAAAAACCAGGAGGTGCTTTTTGCAGAATTCACAACAAATATTCAAATTACACTCCGAATACCAGCCTACAGGCGACCAGCCCCAGGCAATCGAAAAACTGGTCAAAGGCTTTCAAGAAGGCAATCAATGCGAGACTTTGCTGGGCGTTACAGGTTCCGGCAAGACCTTTACCATGGCAAATGTTATTGCACAGTTAAATAAGCCAACCTTGATCATAGCGCACAATAAAACACTTGCAGCACAGCTGTACGGTGAGTTTAAGGAATTCTTCCCTGAGAATGCAGTAGAATATTTTGTCTCCTACTACGACTACTACCAGCCGGAGGCTTACGTGCCGTCTTCGGATACGTATATTGCAAAGGACTCTGCGCGGAACGATGAGATTGATAAGCTGCGGCTTTCCGCGACTTCTGCACTGAGTGAGCGGAACGATGTCATTGTGGTTTCCAGTGTTTCGTGTATCTATGGAATCGGAAGCCCGAAGGACTACATGGAGATGATTATTTCGCTCCGCCCGGGAATGGAAAAGGACCGGGACGATGTGATCCGGCAGTTGATTGATATTCAGTATGACCGGAATGATATGGATTTCCACCGCGGTACGTTCCGCGTGCGCGGTGATGTATTGGAGATTTTTCCGGCGGAGGAGACGGACAAGGCGGTGCGCGTCGAGTTCTTCGGGGATGAGATTGACCGTCTGGTGCAGATCGATACGCTGACGGGTGAAATCTTATGTGAACTGAACCACATCGCAATCTTTCCTGCCTCCCACTACGTTGTGCCGATGGACACGATCCTGAAAGCAACAGGCGAGATTGAAAAGGATATGGAAGAGCAGGTGAAGTTCTTCAAGCACGAGGGAAAACTGATCGAGGCCCAGCGCATCGAGGAGCGGACCAATTTTGATATTGAGATGCTCAAAGAAACCGGCATCTGTTCCGGCATCGAAAACTATTCGCGTTACCTCTCCGGATTAAAGCCAGGCGAGCCGCCCTACACACTGATGGACTATTTCGGAGATGATTTCCTCATCATCGTGGATGAGTCGCATAAGACTGTTCCGCAGATCCGCAGCATGTATGCCGGCGACCAGTCGCGGAAATCGACGCTGGTGGACTATGGATTCCGTCTGCCGTCCGCAAAAGACAACCGCCCGTTGAACTTCGGCGAGTTCGAGGACCGGATCGATCAGATCCTCTTCGTATCTGCCACGCCGGGCGACTACGAGGCAGACCACGAGCTGCTGCGCGCCGAACAGATCATCCGCCCGACCGGCCTTCTCGACCCGGATGTCGAGGTGCGCCCGGTGGAGGGACAGATCGACGATCTGATTTCGGAAGTAAAGAAAGAAACTGAAAAACACAACAAAGTTCTCGTGACGACGCTGACGAAGCGTATGGCAGAGGATCTGACCGACTATATGAAAGAGGCCGGCATCCGCGTGCGCTACCTGCACTCCGATATCGACACCCTGGAACGGACCGAGATCATCCGTGATATGCGTCTCGATGTCTTCGATGTGCTCGTCGGCATCAACCTTCTGCGTGAGGGTCTCGACATCCCGGAAATCACACTCGTGGCGATCCTGGATGCCGATAAAGAAGGTTTCCTGCGTTCCGAAACCTCCCTGATCCAGACCATCGGCCGTGCCGCACGAAACAGCGAGGGCCATGTTATCATGTACGCCGATGTGATGACCGATTCCATGCGCCTCGCAATCGACGAGACGAAGCGCCGCCGTGCCCTGCAGGAAGCCTACAACAAAGAACACGGCATCACTCCGACCACCATCAAAAAAGCCGTCCGCGATCTCATCAGCATTTCGAAAGAAGTGGCAAAGACAGAAGAAAAGATGGAAAAAGACCCGGAGTCCATGAGCCGCGAAGAACTGGAAAAACTGATCGGCCAGGTACAGAAACAGATGAAAGCCGCTGCCGCCGAACTCAACTTCGAAATGGCCGCCGAGCTGCGTGACAAAATGATCACACTGAAGAAGAGCCTGGATGACATGGAAGAATAAAAAATCAGAAATAAAAAAGAAGAAAAGAGCATGAAAAAAAGCGTGCCGGAAAAGCGACAGAAAACTTTCCGGCACGCTTTTTTGCGTCCGATTTTGATTCCTTCTTGTTCAGAATTGACGCAAAATAAGAATACCATTATAATATAAAATGCGACCAAATGGTCGTATCAAAACGCAAAACACAAAAATAAAAAGACAACAATAAAAAAATTAATCGCCGAATTTTCTCTTTTTACTGGAGACACTCAGCAGATAGTCGACCGAGCAGTCATAGAACCGTGCAAGCCGGATCACATAGTCGATCGGGATGTCGCGGATTCCTTTTTCGTAGCGGGAATAGACGTCGCGGTTGCATTCGAGCAGGGCAGAAATCTCTTTGATGGTGAGATCCTGATCGATCCGCATATCTTCAATTCTCTGGTATTTCATACGTTGTACCATCCTTTCAGATTCAAACCCATACTACCAAACGGTTGGATGGACAAAGTTAAATCAGATCATATGGTCGCAAATTGGAGAATGGGGCGGGAGAGAGAAACGGCGGGTGAAGACAGCCTGTGCAGAAAACAGAAAAATATGTACGGCAGAAATGGGGGAACGAATGGGAAAAGCAGAAAGAATAGAAATAGAAGATTTTGTCCAGAATATAGTGGAACGGATGGAGACGCCGGAAGCGTTTGAAAAAATGATCAGCCGGGAGGAAGAATGCGAAGCGCAGGGGCGGGAGAGCCGTCTGAGGGATGTGCTGAAGAAAGAATGGCCGGTGGACGAAAAGGGAGAGCGCATCTATCAGATCACTAATATATATGAAGAAAAAGCAGAAGAACTCCTCATTGTAGAACTGTATACCGGCATCCACCTGGAAAACGGAGTCCCGTGCGGGCATTTTACGCTGTATCTCTGCGGGGAGCCGGACGGATGGAAACTCAGCGAAACGCGGATGATGGAATATCTGCAGAATCTGTAAACGAAGAAGCAAAACAGGGAGGACAGGGAGAAGAAAAACTGTCCTCCTGCTTTTGCTGCGGCGGAGACACCGGAAAGTCAGGATCCATACGGCCGCTTCTCATCGCTGATGCCGACCAGATAATCCAGACTGACCTGATACAGCTCCGCCAGACGGATGGCAATGGAGATCGGCAGCTGCCGGACGCCTTTTTCATATCGGGTATACACATCGCGGTTGCAGCCGAGATAGTCGGCAACCTGGCGGATCGTCAGATCGCGGTCCGTGCGCAGATCCTCCAGTCTCTGATATTTCATGATTCATCACCTCTGAGAAAATGCTACTAAATGGTCGTATCGAAATGGCAGAATCCTACCATACGGCTATAGCGCCTTTGAAACAGTAGAATGCAATAAAAAAGAAAAGTCAGATTCCTTTTCAGAAAGAAAACGGTTTATACTTTTTTCACAATTTCTTCATAGAAAAACCGGGAAAAGGTGTTGACAAACAAAAGGCAGAGTGCTATCTTAAGAACATAGATGTTAGCACTCCACTGAAACGAGTGCTAACAGGACTATACAACAGGAAGGAGCTTATCTTAGTGGATACAGAATTGGATGAAAGAAAAAGAAAAATATTAAAAGCGATCATCCAGACGTATCTGGAAACGGGCGAGCCGGTCGGCTCAAGAACGATTTCCAAATACACGGATTTGAATTTAAGCTCCGCCACAATCCGGAATGAAATGTCCGATCTGGAAGAGATGGGTTACATCTTACAGCCCCACACTTCCGCAGGACGCATTCCTTCCGATAAAGGCTACCGCCTCTATGTAGATGAGCTGATGCGGGAAAAAGAACAGGAAGTTGCAGACATCAAAAACATGGTCATTGAAAAAACAGACCGAATGGAAAAAGTTCTGCAGCAGGTTGTCAAAGTCCTCGCTTCATCTACCAACTATGCAACGTTGATTACAGGACCGGAATATCACAGAAATAAAGTGAAATTCATCCAGCTCTCAAAAGTCAATGAAGAGCAGCTCCTGGCCGTCATCGTCGTAGAAGGCAACCTGGTGAAAAACCAGATGATCGACCTAGACGAGACCATCAACGATGAACAGATATTAAAGCTGAACCTGCTTCTGAACACACAGCTCAATGGCCTGACCATTGAAGAAATCAATCTTGGCATGATCAAGAAGATGAAAGAGCAGGCAGGCATCCACTCCGGCATCATCAGCAAAGTGGTCGATACCGTAGCGGAAGCCATCGCAGTCAGCGAAGAAGATGTGCCGGTGTACACCAGCGGCGCAACCAACATTTTCAAGTACCCTGAGCTTTCCGACAGCAGCAAAGCCAGCCAGCTGATCTCCACATTCGAGGAACGGCAGAAACTGGTCGATATGATCAAAGGAGCTGCCGAGGAGCAGGACGGAGAGGAAAATACCGGTATTCAGGTATACATCGGAAATGAATCTTCGATGGAACCCTTACGGGACTGCAGCGTGGTCACCACCACATACGATATGGGAAACGGTATGCGCGGAACAATCGGTATCGTGGGACCAAAGCGGATGGATTACGAAAATGTGGTAGATAACCTGAAAACATTAAAAGTTCAACTGGACGCCGTCTTCAAAAAGCCGGACACAGGTGAGTAGAAAGGTGGAATGATCAGTGAGCGAAGAAAATAGAAAGAAAGAGGAAACCATGGAAGAACCTACACGCGAGATGGAAAAAGAAACCGGAGCAGAGACCGATCTGCCGGAAACCGAACCGGCTGCGGAGCAGGAAGAAGCAAAGAAAGCAGCAGAGGCAAAAGAAGCGGAAGCTGCAGAAGAAACTGCTGAGGATGGCAAAGAACGAAAGTTCTTCAAAAAGAAAAAAGATAAAAAAGATGAGAAAATCGAAGAGCTGACTGACCGCCTGACCCGTCAGATGGCAGAGTTCGATAACTTCCGCAAACGCACCGAAAAAGAAAAAGCAAATATGTATGCCATTGGAGCAAAAGACATCATCGAGAAGATTCTTCCGGTTGTTGACAGCTTCGAGCGCGGACTTGCAACGGTGGAAAACCCGGAGGAAGATCCGTTCGCAGACGGCATGAATAAAGTATACAAACAGTTTACCACAGCACTCGATGAACTCGGTGTAACCGTGATCGAGGCCGTTGGAAAGGAATTCGATCCGAACCTGCACAACGCAGTGATGCATGTGGAGGATGAGGAAGCCGGCGAGAACATCGTCGTAGAAGAGTTCCTGAAGGGCTACATGTACAAAGGTTCCGTAGTCCGTCACAGTATGGTCAAGGTGGCTAATTAAGCCTTGAAGATAAATAAATAGAAATTAAACCATTTTTTAGCATAATTCATTGAGGAGGAAACAACAATGGGCAAAATTATTGGTATTGACTTAGGAACAACAAACAGCTGTGTAGCCGTTATGGAAGGTGGAAAACCAACCGTTATCGCAAACGCAGAGGGTGAAAGAACAACTCCTTCTATCGTAGCATTCACAAAAACAGGTGACCGTCTGGTCGGCGAGCCGGCAAAACGTCAGGCTGTAACAAACGCAGACAGAACCATCCGTTCCATCAAACGTGAGATGGGTACTGACTATAAAGTAGATATCGAAGGAAAGAAATACTCTCCGCAGGAGATCTCCGCTATGATTCTTCAGAAACTGAAAGGTGATGCAGAGAACTACCTTGGTGAGAAAGTAACAGAAGCAGTTATCACAGTTCCGGCTTACTTCAATGACGCACAGCGTCAGGCAACCAAAGATGCCGGTAAAATCGCAGGTCTTGATGTAAAACGTATCATCAACGAGCCTACCGCAGCAGCTCTGGCATACGGACTGGACAACGAAAATGAGCAGAAGATCATGGTATACGACCTTGGCGGTGGTACTTTCGATGTTTCCATCATCGAGATCGGTGACGGCGTTATCGAAGTTCTTTCCACAGCAGGAAACAACCGTCTGGGCGGCGATGACTTCGACCAGAAAGTAACAGATTATATCCTCGCTGAGTTCAAAAAACAGGAAGGTGTAGATCTTTCCAACGACAAGATGGCTCTGCAGAGAATCAGAGAAGCAGCAGAGAAAGCAAAGAAAGAGCTTTCCAGCGCAACTACAACCAACATCAACCTGCCGTTCATCACTGCAACCGCAGATGGCCCGAAACATCTCGATATGAACCTGACAAAGGCTAAATTCGATGAGCTGACCCACGACCTGGTAGAGAAAACCGCAGAGCCGGTACAGAGAGCACTTTCTGATGCAGGCCTTCAGGCATCCGAGCTTTCCAAAGTCCTTCTGGTAGGCGGATCTACCCGTATCCCGGCTGTACAGGATAAAGTAAGACAGCTGACCGGACACGAGCCGAGCAAGAGCCTGAACCCGGATGAGTGCGTAGCACTTGGTGCTTCCGTACAGGGTGGTAAACTTGCAGGAGACGCCGGCGCAGGCGATATCCTTCTTCTGGATGTAACTCCACTGTCTCTGTCCATCGAGACCATGGGAGGTATTGCAACTCGTCTGATCGAGCGTAACACCACAATCCCGACCAAGAAGAGCCAGATCTTCTCCACAGCAGCAGATAACCAGACTGCAGTAGATATCAACGTTGTACAGGGTGAGCGTCAGTTCGCGAAAGATAACAAATCCCTCGGCCAGTTCCGTCTGGATGGAATCCCGCCAGCAAGAAGAGGCGTTCCGCAGATCGAGGTTACCTTTGATATCGATGCCAACGGTATCGTAAATGTATCTGCAAAAGATCTGGGAACAGGAAAAGAGCAGCACATCACCATCACCGCAGGCTCTAACATGTCCGACAGCGAGATCGACAAAGCAGTCAAAGAAGCTGCTGAGTTCGAGGCTCAGGATAAGAAACGAAAAGAAGCAATCGACGCAAGAAACGATGCAGATTCCATGGTATTCCAGACCGAGAAAGCAATCGAGGAAGTCGGCGACAAGCTTGATGCAAACGACAAAACAGCAGTAGAAGCTGACCTGAACGCACTGAAAGATCTCATTGCAAAATGCAATCCGGAAGAAATGACCGATGCACAGGTAGCTGATCTGAAAGCAGCTCAGGAAAAACTGATGACAAGCGCTCAGAAACTGTTTGCAAAACTGTATGAGCAGCAGGGCGGAGCAGCAGGCGCTGGTGCCGGAACAGCAGGTGCAGGCCCGGATATGGGAAATGCAGGAGCAGCAGGCGGCCATGACGACGATGTCGTAGACGCTGACTACAAAGAGGTTTAATTTTCGGCATGTCACACTCCGTGAAAATACCGACTGTGAGTTGAAACAATAAGTAAATAAACGCAAAAAGCCCTGTGAGGCGAATGTTTGCAGGGGACGGAAAATACATTCCGCCCCCTGTATTTATGCTGGTATTGCTTTCGGAAAAGTGCTATACTGGAGCGTGCGGAAAAACATTTCTGCAAAGATGAAATTTGTGGAACAGAAATGAAAAGGTGAACATAAATGGCAGAAAAAAGAGATTATTACGAGGTCCTCGGCGTAGACCGCGGAGCGGACGATGCAACATTAAAAAAAGCATACCGTAAACTGGCCAAGAAATACCATCCGGATATGAACCCGGGCGACAAAGAGGCCGAGGCAAAATTTAAAGAGGCGACAGAAGCCTATGGCGTGCTGAGTGATCCGGACAAACGGCGTCAGTACGATCAGTTTGGCCACGCTGCATTTGAAAACGGCGGTGGCGGCGCAGGAGCCGGCGGATTCGGTGGCTTCGACTTTGGCGGCGGAGATATGGGTGATATCTTCGGCGATATTTTCGGCGACCTGTTCGGTGGCGGCGGAAGCAGAAGAAGAGCAAACAATGGACCTATGAAGGGAGCAAACCTCCGCGCTGTTGTCCACATTACGTTTGAGGAAGCTGTTTTCGGATGCCAGAAAGAGCTCGAGATCAACCTGAAGGATACCTGTACAACGTGCCACGGAACCGGCGCAAAACCAGGAACTTCACCGGAGACATGCTCCAAATGTAACGGAACTGGTCAGATTACGTACACACAGCAGACCATGTTCGGTTCTGTGAGAAACGTGACGACCTGTCCGGATTGTAACGGAACCGGAAAGATCATTCGCGATAAATGTACCGCATGCCACGGCACGGGCTATACATCCAGCAGAAAACGCATTCAGGTCAACATTCCGGCTGGAATCGACGATGGACAGAGCATCCGGATCCGTGAAAAAGGTGAGCCGGGTGTAAACGGCGGACCGAGAGGAGATCTGCTTGTCGAGGTTCAGGTAACCCGTCATCCGATCTTCCAGAGACAGGATATGAACATTTTCTCCACTGCACCGATTACGTTTGCCCAGGCAGCACTCGGCGGTGATGTGAAGATCAGCACCGTTGACGGGGACGTTCTCTACACTGTAAAACCGGGAACCCAGACCGATACGAAGATCCGTCTGAAGGGAAAAGGTGTTCCGTCCCTTCGCAACAGCAATGTGCGCGGTGATCACTACGTAACACTCGTAGTCCAGACTCCGACGAAACTGAATGAGAAAGCAAAAGAGGCCCTCCGCGCCTTCGACGAAGCCTGCGGAAACCGCCCGGCAGCAGAAGAAAAAGCAGCCGACGGCGAAACTGCAGAGCAGCCGAAGAAGAAAAAAGGCTTTATGGATAAAGTGAAAGAGGCCTTTGAGGACATCGATAAATAAAGAACGGCGGCAAGCCGGAAAAGAAAGAAGAATCTGTGGAAAAAGCAGGTTCTTCTTTCTTTTCTATGAAAGAACCATGAAAATTTGGTGAATTTATACACAGAATGGTCGGATTTTGATATAATGTGGAAAACTTAAGGGGAGAGAAAAGAAAGGAAACGGGGAAAATGAGATTTCGACCATGTATTGATATTCATAACGGAAAAGTAAAACAGATTGTCGGGGGATCGCTGAAAGATCAGGGAAATCAGGCGAGCGAGAATTTTGTCTCGGAGCAGGATGCGTCGTACTATGCGCAGCTGTACGAAGAGCAGGGCATTACGGGCGGCCATGTGATTCTGCTGAACAAGGAAGGTACCGAGTTTTACGAGGAGACGAAGCGCCAGGCATTGCTGGCACTCTCGACGTACCCGGGCGGCCTGCAGGTGGGAGGCGGCATTGATGCGGAGAATGCGTGCGAGTTTCTGACAGCGGGGGCAAGCCATGTGATTGTGACTTCGTATGTGTTCCGCGACGGCCATGTGTTCTATGAAAATCTGGACAAGCTGGTGACGACGGTAGGAAAGCAGCGGCTGACACTGGATTTAAGCTGTCGGAAGCGGGACGGAAAATACTATATCGTGACGGACCGCTGGCAGAAGTTCACGGACGAAGAAGTGACAGAGGAACTGCTGCATCACCTGTCAGAATACTGTGATGAGTTCCTGATCCATGCCGTGGATGTCGAGGGAAAGGCTTCCGGCATTGAGACGGAGCTGGTGGAACTGCTTGCGAAGATGAAAGATTTTCCGGTGACGTACGCCGGCGGCGTGGGAAGTTTTGAAGACCTGGAGCTGCTCAAAAAACTGGGAAACAACCACGTCGATGTGACAATTGGCAGTGCACTGGATCTGTTCGGCGGCAAAATGAAGTTTGAAGACGTGCTGGCAGTATGCCGCCGGTAAGCGGAAACGGACGTTCACCCGCGCCATTCGCAAAACCGCGCTTTCAGCGCTCTCCGCTGCTGCGCAGCTCCTTTTTGCTCATAACCAGGCGCTCCCTTTGTATCTTATTCTTGACAGATTTTCATGCGAGCATGAAATCTGTCAAAAATAAGATACAAGTGAACTGTAACAGAAAAAACTCTAAAATATTCATGAATTTTCTAAATACTATTGCAAATAGAGACAACTATTGCTATAATTAGAGTTACTTACAGGGGAAGTGAAGAACCTGTAAAATTTGAAAGCAAAGGGGTTGGGCATAATGAAAATTACCATCAGCGGAAAAAATATTGACGTGACAGAGGGATTAAAAGCCGCGGTCAACGAAAAACTTGGCAAACTGGAGAAATATTTTACGCCTGACACAAATGTCATTGTAACCTTAAGCGTAGAGAAAGAAAGACAGAAAATTGAGGTTACCATTCCGGTAAAAGGAAACATCATCCGTTCCGAGCAGGTAAGCAACGATATGTACGTATCCATCGATCTGGTAGAGGAAGTGATCGAACGCCAGCTTCGCAAATACAAAAACAAAATTGCCGACAAACAGCAGGAAGCAGGAAACTTCCAGAAAGAATATCTGGAGCATGACTATCTGGAGGACGAAGACATCCAGATCATCCGTACGAAAAAATTCGGCATGAAACCAATGTATCCGGAAGATGCCTGCGTACAGATGGAACTTCTTGGACACACCTTCTTCGTATTCCGCAATGCAGAGACCGACGAAGTAAACGTCGTTTACAAGAGAAAGAACAACACCTACGGTCTGATCGAGCCGGAGTGCTGAAAAGTAAATAAAGAATGAACAGTCACCCTGTTTCCAGCTTAGAAAAGCTGTGAAACAGGGTGACTTTTTCGCGGAAAGGGCCGGAAAGTCCGGGAAAAGCCGTAAAAACAGCGGAAAACCGGGGAACGGCACCAAATGTTTACGAAAAATTCATTGTTATCTTGTGCCAGAAGTGGTAGAATAGTACCATATGTTAATATGGCAATTAATAGAGAAAGCAGGAGCAAACATTCTATGAAATTCACAGAAAAACTTTTTGGTACGCACAGTGAGCGCGAGCTGAAACGAATCTATCCAATTGTAGACAAAATCGAAGCTCTCCGCCCGACCATGCAGGCGCTGACCGATGAAGAGCTGCGTGCCAAGACAAAGGAATATAAAGACCGCTACAACGGAGGCGAATCCCTGGATTCCATTCTCCCGGAAGCATTCGCAACCGTCCGCGAGGCAGCAAAACGTTCCCTCGGTATGGAACACCACCGCGTACAGCTGATCGGTGGTATTATCCTCCATCAGGGCCGTATCGCTGAGATGAAAACCGGTGAAGGAAAAACCCTCGTTTCCACCCTTCCGGCTTACCTGAATGCACTGACCGGACGCGGTGTCCACATTGTTACCGTCAACGATTACCTGGCAAACCGAGATGCTGAGTGGATGGGCAAAGTCCACAGATTCCTCGGTTTGACCGTCGGTGTCGTTCTGAACGATATGAAGAACGATGAGCGCCGCCAGCAGTATGCATGCGACATCACCTACATCACCAACAACGAACTTGGTTTCGATTACCTGCGTGACAACATGGTGATCTACAAGGAGCAGCTCGTACAGAGAGAGCTTGCTTACTGTATCATCGACGAGGTCGACTCCGTCCTGATCGACGAGGCAAGAACACCTCTGATTATTTCCGGACAGAGCAGCAAATCCACCAAGCTGTACGAGACCGCAGATATTCTGGCACACCAGATGCAGCGCGGCGAGGCAAGCGGCGAGATGACCAAGATGACCGCGATCATGGGCGAGGAGATCGAGGAGACCGGAGACTTCATCGTCAACGAGAAGGACAAATTCGTTACCCTGACCGATGACGGTGTGAAGAAAGTCGAGAACTTCTTCCATATCGAGAATCTCTCCGATCCGGAGAACCTGGAGATCCAGCACAACGTGATCCTGGCGCTGCGTGCCAATTATCTGATGCACCGCGACAAGGACTACGTAGTCAAAGACGACGAGGTTCTGATCGTCGATGAGTTCACCGGCCGTATCATGCCGGGCCGCCGTTATTCCGATGGTCTGCATCAGGCAATCGAGGCAAAAGAGCACGTTAAAGTAAGAAGAGAGAGCAAGACTCTGGCAACCATCACGTTCCAGAACTTCTTTAACAAATACGAGAAAAAAGCCGGCATGACCGGTACTGCCCTCACCGAGGAGCAGGAGTTCCGTGACATCTACGGCATGGACGTTATCGAGATCCCGACCAACCGCCCGGTCATCCGTGTGGATATGGACGATGCCGTATACATGACGAAAAAAGAGAAATTCCACGCAGTCGTAGAGGAAGTCAAAGAGGCACATGCCGTGAACCAGCCGGTTCTGGTTGGTACCATCACCATTGAGACTTCCGAGCTGATCAGCAAAATGCTGCGCCGCGAGGGAATTCCGCATCAGGTCTTAAATGCGAAGTTCCATGAGCTCGAGGCAGAAATCGTAGCCCATGCCGGCGAGGCAGGAGCCGTTACCATCGCGACCAACATGGCCGGCCGTGGTACCGATATCAAGCTGGATGATGTGGCAAAAGCTGCCGGCGGCTTAAAGATCATCGGCACCGAGCGTCATGAGTCCCGCCGTATCGACAATCAGCTCCGCGGTCGTTCCGGCCGTCAGGGAGACCCGGGTGAGTCCCGTTTCTACATTTCCCTGGAAGACGATCTGATGAGACTCTTCGGTTCCGAAAAACTGATGGGCATTTTCAAATCCCTCGGCGTACCGGAAAATGAGCAGATCGAGCACAAGATGCTTTCTTCCGCCATCGAAAAAGCGCAGAAGAAGATCGAGGGCAACAACTACGGAATCCGTAAAAACCTGCTCGACTATGACCAGGTCAACAACGAGCAGCGTGAGATCATCTACAAAGAGAGACGCCGCGTTCTGGACGGCGAGAGCATGAGAGACACCATCTTCAAGATGATTGCCGACACCATCGACAATACCGTAGATCTCTGCATCGGCGAGAACACCGAGCAGTCCGAGTGGGATCTGACAGAATTAAATGAGATGCTGCTCTCCATCATGCCGGTGAAGGCAGTGACAAAAGAGCGCGTAGAGAAGATTTCCAAAAACGAGCTGAAACAGCAGTTAAAAGAGGAAGCTGTTAAACTCTACGAGGAGAAAGAAGCAGAATTCCCGGAGGAGGAGCAGATTCGTGAGCTTGAGCGTGTCGTTCTTCTGAAGGTTATCGACCAGAAGTGGATGGATCATATCGATGATATGGATCAGCTCCGCGAGGGTATCGGCCTGCAGGCATACGGCCAGAGAGACCCGAAGGTTGAGTACAAGATGGCAGCTTACGACATGTTTAACGAAATGCTCGAGTCCATCCAGCAGGATACCGTCCGTCTCCTGTTCCATGTACGTGTTGAGCAGAAAGTAGAACGTGAGCAGGTAGCCAAAGTGACCGGAACCAACAAAGACGAGTCCGGCCCGAGAAAACCGGTACAGCGCGCAGAGCGTAAGATCTATCCAAACGATCCATGCCCGTGCGGAAGCGGCAAGAAGTACAAACAGTGCTGCGGAAGAAAATCGGTTTGATAAAAGCAGAACAGCAGTGAGACGGATGAGCACGATCCGTTTGACAAAGCACGCAGCTTCCCTACCAGAAGCTGCGTGTCATACAAAATATAAAATAGAAAGCAGGTGAAGCTTGTGGTAGTTGAATTAGACCAGTTCAAAATGGAACTTGGCACATACGATAAACCATTAGTGGAAGTGAGGGATTCACTTTGACCTCGCTAACAAAGAGCAGAGGATCGAAGAATTAGAGCGTAAAATGGAGGAACCCAATTTCTGGGACAACCCCGAAGAAGCGCAGGAGCAGATGAAACAGCTGAGCAGCATGAAAGAGGACAGAGATACGTATCAGAAACTGGTATCCGCCAAAGAAGATATGGAAACTCTGATCGAGATGGGACAGGAGGAGGATGACGATTCCGTTGTTCCGGAAATCGCGGAAATGATGGAAGAGTTCAAGGCATCCTTCGATGCCATCCGCATCAAAACCCTGCTGTCCGGCGAATTTGACAAGGACAATGCGATCATCAAACTGAACGCAGGTGCAGGCGGAACCGAGGCGTGCGACTGGTGCGGCATGCTGTACCGTATGTACACCAGATGGGCAGAACGCAAAGGCTTTACGATCGAGGAACTCGACTTTCTGGATGGTGATGAGGCCGGTGTGAAGTCCGTGACATTCCAGGTCAACGGCGAAAACGCTTACGGTTATCTGAAATCCGAAAAAGGCGTTCACCGTCTCGTCCGTATTTCTCCGTTCAACGCGGCAGGAAAACGCCAGACATCGTTCGTATCGTGCGATGTTATGCCGGATATCGACAAAGAGATCGATGTTGAGGTTCGTGATGAGGATATTCGTATCGATACGTACCGTTCCAGCGGTGCCGGCGGACAGCACATCAACAAGACGTCATCGGCGATCCGAATCACGCATATGCCGACCGGCATCGTGGTTACGTGCCAGAATGAGCGTTCCCAGTTCCAGAACAAGGACAAGGCAATGCAGATGCTGAAAGCAAAATTGTATATGCTGAAACTCCAGGAGCAGGCAGATAAGCTGAGCGACATCCGCGGCGAAGTAACCGAGATCGGCTGGGGCAATCAGATCCGTTCTTACGTTATGCAGCCATACACCATGGTCAAAGACCACCGTACCAACGCAGAGACCGGAAACGTCGATGCAGTCATGGACGGCGGAATTGATCTGTTTATCAACGCATATCTGAAGTGGATTGCCCTCGGAACCGGAGCGAAAGAGGAAGAAGCATAATTCGGCTGTGGGCAGAGCACAGTGACAAGTAAAATAAGGAGCATTTTCACCAACAGAGGACGGAAATGCTCCTTTCTGTTTTGAAGCCAAAGGCAAACAGGAGGTAAAAGTATGGGTATTATCAGAGCAGCAGTCAATGCAGTACACGGCAGTCTCGCCGATCAGTGGCTGGAGACCGTGGAACCGTATGAGATGGGGGAACATACGGTATTTACAGAGGGAATTCTGGTAAGAAAAGGCCAGAATAAAAAGGGAAGCCAGACGATTTCAAACGGTTCTGTGATCCATGTCTATGACAATCAGTTCATGATGCTGGTGGACGGCGGAAAGATCATTGATTACACCGCAGAGCCGGGCTACTTTACTGTAGACCAGTCATCGTCTCCGTCGATGTTCAGCGGATCGCTTGACGCAGCCGTAAAAGATACGTTTGAGCGCCTGAAATTCGGCGGCCAGACCCCGCATGAGCAGAGAGTTTTCTATATTAATCTGCAGGAAATCAAGGGAATCAAATTCGGAACGAGAAATCCGGTCAACTATTTCGACCAGTTCTACAATGCCGAGCTGTTCCTTCGGGCACACGGTTCCTATTCCATCCGCATCGTCGATCCGCTCCGCTTCTACGCAGAGGCTGTGCCGAGAAACGCATCCCGCGTAGAGATCGAGGATATCAACGAGCAGTATATGAACGAATTTTTAGAGGGCCTGCAGTCCTCGATCAATCAGATGGCAGCCGACGGCATCCGCATTTCGTTCGCAGCATCCAAGAGCGCCGAGCTGTCCCGCTACATGGCAGATGCGATGGATGAGAGCTGGCGGGCAATGCGCGGCATGGAGATCCAGTCCGTGGCAATCGCAAGCCTTTCCTACGATGAAGCTTCCCAGAAACTGATCCAGATGCGCAACGAAGGTGCGATGATGTCTGATCCATCGATCCGTGAGGGCTATGTACAGGGAGCGATGGCACGCAGTATGGAGAAAGCAGCAGTCAACCCAAACGGAGCCATGAACGGCTTTATGGGTGTTCAGATGGGCATGAATGCCTTCGGTTCCTCGTTTGCATCGGCGTCCGCTTCGAATCAGCAGCAGATGCAGCAGCAGGCGGCAGCCAAGGCACAGCAGGAAGCTGCAAAAGGCGTATGGAAATGCTCCTGCGGAACGGAGAACACCGGCAATTTCTGCTCAAACTGCGGAAGTGCAAAGCCGATGGTGTGGATCTGCGGCAAGTGTGGAACCGAGAACAGCGGTAAATTCTGTTCGAACTGTGGCAGCCCGAAACCGGAAGCGGCAGGAAAATGGGTCTGCGCATGCGGAACGGAGAATACCGGCAAGTTCTGCTCGAACTGCGGAAAACCAAGACAGTAAAAGAAAACAGATAACCATCCAATACAACAGCGGCTCCGGGGAAGGAGGGATAGAATATGGAGGTTATTACATACAAATGCCCGAACTGCGGAGGCGATCTGACCTTCGATCCGGCAAGCGGAAAGTATAAATGCGAGTACTGCCTGTCCTCGTTTACACAGGAAGAAGCCGAAAAGGCGAACCCGAAAGCAGCGGAAGCGCTGAACGGGGAGGACGATGCTGCCGGTGCACAGGAAGCATCCGATGCACAGAAGGAAAGCAGTACGGAGGAAACAAAAGGGGAAACAGAGCAGGGCGAAGCAGTTGTCTACACCTGCCCGAACTGCGGCGCCGAGATTGTGACCGATGCGACGACGGCAGCGACATACTGTTTCTACTGCCACAATCCGGTGGTGCTTTCAGGCCGGCTTTCGGGAGAATATATGCCGGATTTTGTGCTGCCGTTCAAAATCAGCAAGGAGCAGGCAATCGAGAAATTTTTGTCATTTACCCGGAAGAAACACTTTATTCCGAAGGACTTTTTCGAAAAGAGTCAGGTACAGAAGATGACAGGTGTCTATTTCCCGTACTGGATTTACGGCGGAGACTTTGAGACGGATTACATGGCGCGCGGCCGGAAGGTGAGAGTCTGGCAGACCGGTGATGTGGAGTACACAGAGACCAGCATCTACGATGTCCGCCGGGAGGGAGAGGTCCGTGTGGACGGTCTGTCGCGTAACGCTCTGAACAAGGCAGACCGCGATCTGATCGAATGCGTACAGCCCTATCGTCTGGAGGAGATGCAGCTGTTTTCTATGGGCTATCTTTCCGGATTTCAGGCGGAAAAACGTGATATCGAACAGGCGCAGATCGCACCGGAACTGAAAAAAGAACTGGAGACGATGGCGCGCGGCGCAATGCGGAACGAGGCGAACGAGTATCTCGCCCTCGAGCAGGAGAAAATGAAGCTTTCTCCAAAGCGGGAGGACTGGCGTTACGTACTGTTTCCGGTCTGGACACTGACGTATCCGGGAAAAGACGGGAAGGTTTACTACTATGCGATGAACGGCCAGACCGGAACGATCAACGGCGATTTTCCCTATGAGCGGAAGAGAGCCCTTCTGACGTCGGCTGTGAGTGCTCTTCTGGTTCTGATTGTGATGCTGATAGGAGGGTATTTCGCATGAGAAGAATGAAAAAAGCAGGACAATATCTGCTCGGGATTTTTGCGGCCCTTCTGCTGTGCGGGATTTTTTCTGTGAATACCGTAAAAGCCGAATCCCAGCATATCTACGACAATGCATCGCTTCTTTCTGATGCGGAGGAGCAGGACCTCGAGAGATCCTGCGCGGAGTTCGAGAACAATACGGAAATTCATATGGTCATCCTGACCGAGCGCAGCAGCGGTTCCGAGGACTGTCAGGCGATTGCAGATGATTTTTATGACAAAAAGTATCCGAAAGAGCCAAACGGTGTCTGCTTCCTCATCGACATGGGACAGCGCCAGATCGTGATTTCGACGTCCGGTATTATGCAGTATTATATGTCGGACACGGAAATTGACGATATTCTGCAGGCGGCGCAGGGGTACGCGAAAGACGGCGACTATGCGGGAACTTTTGCAAAAATGATTACGATGACGCAGGAATGCTTCGACCGCGGCGTTTCCGATGCGGACTATCTGATTACAGAAGATGGTTCCATTATTCATTACCGTAAGATCAACAGCACGGAGGCTCTTATTGCTGTTATCGCAGCTGCTGCGACAGGAATTCTTGTTTATTTTGGAATTTGGAAAAGCTATCGACGAAAGAAAAACCGTGGTGCAAAGAGCTATGCGGATCTGAAACGTGTAAACATTAGAGACCGCAGGGATGCGCTGATCGACCGTCATGTATCGATGCACAAAATCCAGAAGGATGATGGAAACCACGGCGGAGGCGTTTCTGGCGGCGGAGGTGGCGGCGGAAGCACCGTTCACACTTCGTCGAGCGGAAACAGTCACGGCGGCGGAAGCATTGGCTTCTGAAAACCGATTCGAAAAAATTCCTTGCGTATTGTGTCGGAATATGATACGATCTTTCCTGTGAAAACAAATGTATTTCCTGGAAAGAGTATAAAGGTAGAGGATTGCCATGAGAGAAGAGAAAACAAAGTACTATGTAATCAAAGAAAAAGCGGTTCCCGAGGTTCTTTTGAAGGTCATCGAGGCCAAACGGCTGATGGATATGCAGGAGCTTACCGTGCAGCAGGCAACGGAAAAAGCGGGAATCAGCAGAAGCTCTTTCTATAAATACAAAGATGATATTCTTCCTTTTCATGACAACGCAAAAGGAAAAACGATTACATTTATTCTGCAGATGGACGATGAGCCGGGACTGCTTTCCGATGTGCTGAAGATTATTGCCGGGTTTCACGGAAACATTCTGACCATTCATCAGACCATCCCGTTAAACGGCGTGGCATCGCTGACGATCAGCGTGGATATCGCGGAAGACCGGGGAGACGCCTCGGAGATGATTAACGAGATTGAGTCCAGACAGGGAGTTCATTATTTTAAAATATTAGGACAGGAGTCCTGAAAAAGAAAAAGCAAGAGAGGGACAAAAGAGATGATTCAGATTGCAGTATTAGGATATGGCACGGTTGGTTCCGGTGTGGTAGAAGTGATCAACACGAACCATGACAGCATCAACAAGAGAGCAGAGAACGAAATTAATATCAAATATGTCCTGGATTTAAGAGATTTCCCGGGAGATCCGGTTGAAAAAGTGCTGGTACACGATTACGAAGTGATCGCAAACGACCCGGAGGTTGATATTGTTGTTGAAGTAATGGGCGGTGTGGAGCCGGCTTACACCTTCACAAAACGTGCGCTGGAGGCTGGAAAGAGCGTCTGCACATCCAACAAAGAATTGGTTGCAAGACATGGCACAGAGCTTCTCGCGATCGCAAAAGAGCACGGTGCAAATTATCTGTTTGAGGCAAGCTGCGGCGGCGGTATCCCGATCATCCGTCCGTTAAACTCCTCCCTGACTGCAGATGAGATCGATGAAGTAACGGGTATCTTAAACGGTACGACAAACTACATCTTAAGCAAAATGGCAAGCGACGGTTCCGATTTTGCCGATGTGTTAAAAGAGGCACAGCGCCTTGGCTACGCAGAGCGCAACCCGGAAGCAGACGTAGAAGGCTACGATGCCTGCCGTAAAATTGCGATTCTTTCTTCTCTTGCCTATGGAAAAGAAGTCAATTACGAAGAGGTTTACACCGAGGGAATCACAAAGATCACCGCAGAGGATATCAAATATGCGACCTCGATGGGAACCGCAATCAAACTGCTCGCAACAAGCCGCAAGGTGGGTAATCAGTATTACGCCATGGTAAGCCCGGTGATGATTGACGCGAAAAACCCGCTGTACAGCGTAAACGGTGTCTTCAACGCCATCTTCATCCACGGAAATGTACTGGGTGATGCGATGTTCTACGGAAGCGGAGCAGGAAAGCTTCCGACCGCAAGTGCCGTTGTAGCCGATGTCGTAGACTGCGCAAAGAACAAAGGCAGAAACATCATGATGAGTTGGAGCGAGGAAAAACTGGACCTGCTGCAGATCGATGATGTAAAGAGCCGCTTCTTCGTCCGCGTGTCCGGCCACGCCGCAGAGCGCCAGAGTGAGATCGAGGAGCTGTTCGGAAAAGTAGAAATCGTAGCAGTTCCAAGTCTGTCCGAGGAGTTCGCATTTATTACCGGCGAAATCACAGAGCAGGAGTACAGAGAAAAAGCAGAGAAACTCGACGGAATCCAGAGCAGAATCCGCGCGAGAATTTAACCAAAATAAGCTGTGTAGCAGCTATTGGGTATAGAATGATGCAGCAAAGCGGATTGCGAATATCCGCCTGACGCGAAGATAAGAATAAAAAAAGACGTTTCGCATCTGTCAATGAGACAGGGCGAAACGTCTTTTTTATCAATTAAAGGTCCGTACCGGAACCAAAAGAATCCATATCGTATCCCACAGGTTCTGCTGCCGGATACAGGACATCTTTCCGTTCCTGATAGAACGCAGCCATCGTGATCTGCATATAGGGCATTACCCACAAAAAGCCGATGGCACAGGAACAGGATGCGAGAATCTCAAGCCCTAAGAAACTTAAGAGAAGCAGAATGTAGCGGAAAAAGTTCTTCTTCATCATCGCAAAGCTCTGACGGATCGCCTGGATCGGGCCGATGCCGGGAGCGTCGTTCATCACAAAGGTGGAAAGGGAAAACGGAACCAGCACCAGCGTGGAAACGAGAGAGCCGATCAGCTTGTAAACGTAAACGTTCATCAGAGAAGAAAGCTCGGCTTCGATGGAAAGTGCTGTTCCAAGCGTCAGTTCCGCACTCGGGGAGGAAAGATACTGGAAGCCCGGAATGCTGGAAATCAGGGCGATCACGGAGCTGATGCCGTTGATGATAAGGAACATCAGCACGTACTGGTCCGGGTGGTGATAGAAAGCGTAGAGCATATCACCGACGGAAATCGGTTCCCCGCGCAGCGTTGAGAGGCAGATCTTTAAGTAGCCCGCCTGAAAGAGGCTGAGGAGCAGGGAAAACAGGAACAGCGTCAGATTCAGGAAAATGATATCGTACAGCGTTGTGCCTGAAAAAATCAGCGTCGGGATGAGGGAGCAGGAGAAGGTGAGAAACAGGTTGATCGCGGTTGCGCCCACCAGCGTGCCGCATCGGCCTGCCATGGCCTCACGGGCCTGCTTTTTCAGTTCTGAAAATTTCTGTTTTTGTCCGTTCATGAAAAATCCTTTCTGGTACCTAGATGGTATTTCCGTCGGTGGTTGTTCCGTTATCCGGTGTCATCTGGTATTCCTGCATGTACTGATTGTAATACCGCTCAAGCAGGTTGGTGCTGCCGCCGCTGACCATGTTGAAAAGCAGGAAAGCATACATGCAGATACCGACAATTATGCCGATGGTACAGCCCGCCAGACCGGCTTTTGCCGTGCCGCTCATGCGTCCTGCGCCGCGGCTTAAAAGGGCGAAGATCACGCCGAGCGAGCCGAAAAACAGGGAACCCATGTTGAGCATGAACAAAAAGGAGCAGATCGCCATGACCATCGAAGCGGCCGCAAGGGCCTGCGAACCCGTCCTGCGCGGCGGCTGTACGGGAGGCTGCTGCTGGTAATGCTGATACGGTCCGGGACGCTGGCCCTCAGGCACGCCGTACGGATGGGAGGACTGATAGGAATCTCCGGACTCATTGGTGTTTGGATCGTAATTTTCTGGTGTCATAAAATGTCCTTTCTTCTGCAAAAAAGCGCGGTTTCACACGCAGTCTGTCAAAAAAGCTATAGTAAAGATTTTATCATGTAAGGTTGACAAAAACAAGACCTATTGATAAGGTAATAGAGTGGCTGTTCCGCCAAGGGTCCCGCTTTTTATGCGGGAAAAACAGAGAAGGAACAGCGTGTTTTGGAAGAGACAACAGGAGGAATTTACCTATGGATATGAATCAGGTATTGGCAGCCGAGCTGAACGTCAAACCGTGGCAGGTAGAAGCTGCAGTGAAACTGATTGACGAGGGAAACACGATCCCTTTTATTTCACGATATCGAAAAGAAGCAACAGGTTCCTTAAACGATGAGATACTGCGAAATCTGTACGACCGTCTGATGTACCTGCGCAGTTTAAATGACCGCAAGGCCGTTGTCCTTGCGAGCATCGAGGAGCAGGGCAAGCTGACCGCAGAACTGAAAAAATCCATCGAAGAGGCCGCAACTCTCGTGGTCGTAGAGGATTTATACCGCCCGTACCGTCCGAAACGCCGGACGCGTGCGACGATCGCAAAAGAAAAAGGACTGGAGCCGCTGGCGAATATCATTCTTCTGCAGATGACAAAAGAGCCGCTCGAAAAAGAGGCAGAGGTTTTTGTTTCAGAAGAAAAGGAAGTCAAAACGGCAAAAGACGCCATTGCTGGTGCCTGCGACATCATCGCCGAGAGCATTTCCGATGAGGCCGATTACCGTATGGAGATCCGCCGCAGAACCGAGGCGAAGGGCCTGATCGTCTCGACAGCAAAGGATGAGAAAGCAGAGTCCGTTTACGAGAATTACTATGAGTTTTCCGAGCCGGTATCGAAAATTGCCGGACACCGTGTGCTGGCACTGAACCGCGGTGAGAAAGAAAAATTCCTGAACGTCAAAATTGAGGCGCCGACGGAAGAAATCCTGCGTTATCTCGAGAAAAAAATCATCACCAAAGAGAATCCGCAGACAAAGCCGGTTCTGCAGGCGACCATCGAGGATGCCTACAACCGTCTGATCGCTCCGGCCATCGAGCGTGAGGTCAGAAATCAGCTCACCGAAAAGGCAGAGGATGGTGCGATCAAGGTCTTTGGAAAGAACCTTGAGCAGCTTCTGATGCAGCCGCCGATCGCAGGCCAGGTTGTCCTTGGATGGGACCCGGCGTTCCGTACGGGATGCAAGCTGGCCGTTGTCGATGCGACCGGAAAAGTGCTCGATACCACCGTGGTTTACCCGACCGCGCCGACGAACGAGAAGAAGATTGCAGCAGCAAAAGCGACCGTAAAAGATCTGATCCACAAATACGGCGTCACCCTGATTTCTGTCGGAAACGGAACTGCAAGCCGTGAGTCCGAGCAGATCATCGTCGAGATCTTAAAAGAGATTCCGGAGAAGGTTGCGTATGTGATCACAAACGAGGCAGGAGCGTCTGTTTACTCCGCAAGCAAGCTGGCAACCGAGGAATTTCCAAACTTTGATGTCGGACAGCGAAGCGCCGCTTCCATCGCACGCCGTGTGCAGGATCCGCTGGCAGAGCTTGTCAAAATCGATCCGAAATCCATCGGTGTCGGCCAGTATCAGCACGATATGAACCAGAAGAAGCTCGGCGAGGCGCTCGGCGGTGTCGTTGAGGACTGCGTGAATAAAGTCGGTGTCGATCTGAACACGGCATCCGCGTCGCTGCTGGAATACATTTCCGGTGTCAGCAAGGTGATTGCAAAAAACATCGTATCATACCGCGAGGAGAACGGCCGTTTCGAGAGCAGAAAAGAGCTCCTGAAAGTGGCAAAACTCGGACCGAAGGCGTTTGAGCAGTGCGCGGGCTTTATGCGCATCACCGGTGGCAAAAATCCGCTGGACGGCACAAGCGTTCATCCGGAGAGCTACGAGGCAGTCGAGAAGCTGTTTGCAAAGTTAAATATGAAGACAGAGCAGATCAGCGAGGGACCGACGGCGTTCTTCATCAAAGATTACAAGAAGATGGCAGAGGAGATCGGTGTCGGCGAGATTACGCTGCGCGATATCATCAAAGAGCTGCAGAAGCCTGGCCGTGACCCGCGTGACGAGATGCCGCGCCCGATCCTGCGCACTGACGTGCTCGATATGAAGGACCTGAAGGTCGGCATGATCTTAAAGGGAACCGTGCGCAACGTCATTGACTTCGGTGCATTCGTCGATATCGGCGTGCATCAGGACGGACTCGTCCACATTTCCCAGATGACGAAACGCTTCATCAAGCATCCGCTGGAGGCTGTGAGCGTCGGCGATATCGTGGAAGTGAAGGTCATCAGCCTTGATCTGGCGAAGAAGCGGATCGGGCTGTCGATGCTGCTGGATAAATAAAGTGTGATACGTGGGCTGCCCGAAAGAAAACAGGGGCAGCCCGCGGTGTATCAAAGGGGGATTACCATGAATGAGGAAGAAGTGCTGGTCGGACGGATTCAGGATCTGGCAGAGCAGTGTTATCACAGGGATGTTCCGTCACACACGGAGTTTCTGACGCTGGCGGAGCAGGATCTGTTCTACCGTACGGTAAATAAAATCCCGGGCGTGCGTTACGTGCTGTCCGGCGGATACGAGGCGGCAGAGCGGAAAGCGGCGCTGTTTCTGCCATCCTATGCAGAGGACGGTGATGCGTCGATGCTTCCGATCGCAGTCGTGCGCATCAGCCCGCTGAATGAAAAATTTGCGGATGCGCTGTCACACCGTGATTTCTTAGGATCACTGATGAATCTCGGCGTGGAGCGGTATAAGCTGGGAGACATTCTGATCGATGGAAACCAGGCGTATCTGATCTGTATGGCGGATATGGCGGACTACATCTGTGCGGAGCTGAAAAAAGTGCGCCATACGAGCGTGTACTGTGAAGTCGAGGCGGGACTGCCGGAGGAGCTGACGGAGCCGAAAACCGAGCGGAAAGAAGGCTCCGTCGCTTCCGTGCGGCTCGATGCGGTGCTGTCGCTGGCGTTCAGCAGTTCGCGGAGCAAAATGGTGCCGCTGATCGAGGGCGGCCAGGTGTTTATCAACGGAAAGCTGGTGACGTCGCCGAGCGCGTCATTAAAAGAGGACGATCTCGTGACCGTGCGCCATATGGGAAAATTCCGCTATGTTGGCGTGCAGAATCAGACGAAAAAGGGAAGGCTGTACGTGGCTGTTGAACGATTTGTCTCATAATAGATATTTTGAGGGATTTTACAGGAAAAGACCATTGACAGTGTTTGTAAAAAGACGGTATTATAGAGGGTATGTAGAAGGTCCGCAGTTATGAGAATTTTCATGAAATTTTTCATACAGAAGCGGACTGCGAAGATTACGTATCAGGAAGGCAGGAAGAAAAATGGGAAAAATTATACTGACCGGTGACAGACCGACCGGCAAGCTGCATGTAGGACATTACGTTGGTTCACTGCGCCGCCGCGTGGAGCTGCAGAACTCCGGTGAATTCGATAAAATTTACATCATGATTGCAGACGCACAGGCGCTGACCGACAATGCGGACAACCCGGAGAAGGTGCGCCAGAACATTCTGGAGGTAGCACTGGATTACCTTTCCTGCGGACTTGATCCGGAAAAGAGCACCATCTTTATCCAGTCTCAGATTCCGGAACTGTGTGAGCTTTCTTTCTATTATATGAATCTCGTTACGGTTTCCAGACTGCAGAGAAACCCAACCGTAAAATCGGAGATCCAGATGAGAAACTTTGAGGCGAGCATCCCGGTTGGATTCTTTACCTACCCGATCAGCCAGGCAGCCGATATCACTGCATTCAAGGCAACGACCGTTCCGGTTGGAGAGGATCAGATGCCGATGATCGAGCAGACACAGGAGATCGTCCACAAATTCAATACGGTTTATGGCGAGGCACTTGTGCAGCCGAAGATTATGCTGCCGGAGAATGATTCCTGCAGACGTCTGCCGGGTATCGACGGAAAAGCGAAGATGAGCAAATCGCTCGGAAACTGCATTTACCTGTCCGAGGAGCCGGATGAGATCAAGAAAAAAGTCATGAGCATGTACACCGACCCGGATCACATCAAGATCACCGACCCGGGCAAGATCGAGGGAAATACCGTATTTACTTATCTCGATGCATTCTGCCAGCCGGAGCACTTCGAGCGCTATCTGCCGGATTACGCAAATCTCGACGAGCTGAAAGCACATTACCAGAGAGGCGGCCTTGGCGATGTCAAAGTGAAGAAGTTCCTGAACAATGTACTGCAGGAGACCTTAGAGCCGATCCGCAATCGCAGAAAAGAACTGGAAAAAGACATTCCGGCGATCTACGAGATGCTGAAAAAAGGCAGCGAAGAGGCAGAAAAAGTTGCCGCTCAGACACTGGCGGATGTCAAAGCAGCCATGAAAATCAACTATTTTGATGATCTGGACCTGATCCGTTCCCAGGCAGAGCGTTACGGCAAATAATTACCAATAAAAGATAAATGGAAAAAGCGGACATTATGGTTCCGCTTTTTCTGTTGCAGGGCGAACGAAAGTTCGAAGTCCTGCGGTCGGAGAGGATAGCATATGGTCATACATGGATTTCAAAAGCTGACGCTGCTGGATTACCCGGGCAAGGTGGCGTGTACACTGTTTTCGGGCGGATGCAATTTCCGCTGCCCGTTCTGCCAGAACGGAAATCTCGTGCAGCATCCCGAATGGGAGCCGGTGATTCCGGAGGAGGAGATTTTTGCAGTGCTCGAAAAGCGGCGCGGCGTACTGGACGGCGTCTGCGTGACGGGCGGTGAGCCGACGCTGGATCCGGATCTGGAGCAGTTCGTGACGAAAATTAAGGAACTGGGATATCTTGTGAAGCTCGATACGAATGGATACCGGCCGGAGATTTTGAAAAAGCTGGTGGAAGAGAAGAAAATCGACTACGTCGCCATGGACATCAAAAACGCGCCGTCCCGGTACGGCGAGACGGCGGGCGTGAAAAAGATCGATGTGATGCGGATCAATGAGTCGGTCGAGTTTTTAAAGAGCGGTGTGGTGGACTATGAGTTCCGGACAACGCTCTGCAAAGAGCTGCATGGAAGGGAAGAGATCGAAGCGATCGGAAAGTGGCTTTCCGGGGCAAAACGGTACTTCCTGCAGAATTACCGGGAATCGGATTATGTGATTGATCCGAGGTTCTCGGGGTATGCGAGGGAGCAGCTCGAGCGGTTCTGCGAGATCCTGCGCGGAAAGATTGAGACGGTGGAGATCCGCGGCGTGGATTAAAAAACGCTTTAAAGAGTGCGGTACCAGTAGCCGAAGCGGGCATCGGGCGCGAGCTCGGAGGGGCGCATCGCCTGCTTGAAGTGGAAAAAGCCGAAGAGGCTTGCCATGAACTGCTCATTCGGCGTGTAGATGCCGGGAACGCCGAAATACCAGAGTTCCTGCTGGTCGCGGTTCCGGGCGAGGAGAAGATGGCGATAGGACGAGGAGCCATGGAGGACGAAGCGGTTCGCATCCACCGAAAGACCGGCGGCGCGGAGCTGTGGAAGATCGTCGAGTGAGAGGCGCAGGCAGTCGGTCAGATCATCATCTGGGAACGGGTGGAACTCCGGGAACTGGTCCTGAAGCTGGAGATAGAGAGCAGCGCGGGACGGCGGCACGGCTGCTGCGGCGGGAAAATCGGCGGAAGTCATATGTAGCGGCTGGGCGGCAGAATCCGGGATGGGCTGCGGCGGTTCCGGGTTGGCAGAGGGATAGCTTTCTGCGGTTTTCACAGATTCCGCGGATGCGGGATGGAGTGTGTTGGCGGATGATTGCGTGATCCTGTCTGCAGGAACGGTGTTTACCGTGTCAGTTGATGTGGATTCTGTGGAGACGGTGGATTCCGGGTTGGAATTTTGTGGATAAAGTTCGGAATTGCTGCTGAATTTTGTGGAAAGTTCATCGAACTGTGCTTTTGAAGCGTCTGATGATGGCAGGGACTGCGCAGGTACGGCGGGATCCAGAGGTTCGGGTGTTTCGGCAGTTTTCTCTTCGGTCGGTCTGGCACCATTGTCTGCGGATGTTTTGGGCTCCTGCGGGAGCGTGGGAGCGAAAAACTCCGGCTGAATCGGAAGATCGTCCCACTGGGTGGCAATGACGCCGGTCTGGCGGCAGAGCAGGATCAGACCGCCAAGCTCGTCGAGCGTGACATCCGTCTGCCCAATGGCATCGGAGTGCGTGAAGAGTTTTCCACTCGTAGAAGAGCGCCCCGCAAGGAGATTTCCGAGCGGAATGCCGTACATCCGCCCTGACCGGCGGATAAAACCGTAGACCGTGACCGAGGTCTCCGGCGGAAGAGACGGCGATTTGATCTGGAAGTCCATGCGGCAGAAGCCGTTCTGCGACTCCACGCGGACAAAGCCGCAGCATCCGCCCTTGCGGTTGTTCGGGTATTCGTATAGATAGGCAATGAAACGCCGGTAATCAGACATAAAAACCTCCTGCATAGAAGTAAAAAGAGTAGAAAAAGATACTGCGCTACAGTTCACGATATGCGGGAAGGACAGAAAATATACGCAGAGAAGAAAGGAAGTGCACAATGGAAGAAGAAACAAAGCTGGAAACGCCGGAGGAAAAAGCGCACCGGAAAGAACGGGAACGCTTCATGCGCCAGGCGATTACGCAGGCGAAGAAAGCGGAAAAGCTGATGGAAGTGCCGATCGGCTGTGTGATTGTGTACGAGGGAAAGGTGATTGCGCGGGGCTATAACCGCAGAAATACGGATAAAAACACGCTGTCCCACGCGGAACTGAATGCGATCCGGAAAGCCAGCAAAAAGCTCGGCGACTGGCGGCTGGAGGGCTGTACGTTGTATGTCACCCTGGAACCATGCCAGATGTGCGCCGGTGCGATCGTACAGGCAAGAGTCAGCGAAGTCGTCATCGGCAGCATGAACCCGAAGGCGGGCTGCGCGGGGTCGATCTTAAATATGCTGGAAATGCACGAGTTTAACCATCAGGTGAAGGTCGAGCGCGGCGTGCTGAAAGAAGAGTGCTCGGAGATGCTGAGTGCGTTTTTCCGGAGACTGCGGGTGGTGAAAAAGAAGAAAAAAGAAGAGAGGAAGAGGGCGGAAGAAGGGAAAGAATAAAAGAAGAGGCAGCATCGGGATGGGATGCTGCCTGAGGAAGATTATTTGTTTGAGTAAGTTGCACTTTCGAATATTTCCGTAAAAAATACAATCCCCGTATTTCCATCGGAAACCAATGAAAAAATCATTGACGAATCGTAGAAAAAGCACTATAATATATGATGTATTTGACAAAATACGGAGAAGTACCCAAGAGGCTGAAGGGTCTGGCTTCGAACACCAGTAGGTCGGAAACGGCGCAAGGGTTCAAATCCCTTCTTCTCCGCTATGCAAAAAAGAGACAGCAAAAAGATTGAAAAATCGAAAAAGCTGTCTCTTTTTCTGTGAGAAATTATGAAATAGATGCAAAACAAAAGAAACAAAGACAGAAAAAACATCGCCAGTTCACGAAAAGGGACCGATGCACAACAAAGCAAAATAAAAAGGAGAGACAATACATGGCGCAGTTACCACAGGAATTTCTGACCCGCATGCAGGACATGCTGGGCGATGAATTTGATGCATTTTTAACTTCCTACGACGCACCCCGCACGGCAGGCTTGCGTGTAAATACAAAAAAATGCCGGACCGAAGATTTCCCGCCGCTTGTTCCGGGAACGTGGAAGAAAATTCCGTGGATTCCAAACGGCTATTTCGTGCCGGACGGCATGCGCATGGGCCAGTCTCCACTGTATGCGGCAGGCGTCTTCTATCTGCAGGAGCCAAGCGCCATGACCCCGGCGTCCCGCCTCCCGATCGAACCGGGTGAGCGTGTGCTCGATCTCTGCGCCGCACCGGGCGGCAAGGCAACCGAGCTGAATGCGCGCCTGAAAGGAACCGGCCTTCTCGTCGCCAATGACATCAGCAACGCCCGCGCCAAAGCACTGCTGCGCAATCTGGAGCTGTTCGGAAGTGAAAACGTGCTTGTCACCAATGAGACACCGGCAGGCCTTGCAGACGTATTCCCGGGCTTCTTCGATAAAATCCTCGTGGATGCACCGTGCTCCGGCGAGGGCATGTTCCGGAAAGACGAGGCAGTCATCGGCACCTGGACCCCGGAGCGGCCGGATTTCTTTGCGGATCTGCAGCGCGAGATCACCTCGAATGCTGTCAAAATGCTGCGTCCGGGCGGCCTCATGATGTATTCGACGTGTACCTTCGCCCCGCAGGAGGACGAGGGAACCGTTTCTTTTCTTCTGGAAAACTTCCCGGAAATGGAACTGATCGAGATGGAAGGCTACGAAGGTTTTTCAAAAGGCAATCCAGTCTGGGGAAACGGCGATCCGGAGATCGAAAAGACCGTGCGCATCTGGCCGCATAAAATGAACGGCGAGGGCCATTACCTTGCCCTGTTCCGCAAAAAAGGCGAAGCCATTCCTTATGAGACAGAAGAAAAACCGATCGAAAAGAAAAACAAAAAACAGAAAAACCGGAAAAAAGACCGCGGAACGGAAGCACCGGGTCCGTCGAAAGCAGAAAAACAGATCCTTTCCGATTTCCTGTCCCGGATGACAGCACCGATCCCGGTGGAGGAACTGGAAGTCCGCGCCGGAAAAGTATACCATTCCCCGTCCCTGCCGGATGGCGTGCGGAATCTTCATTTCCTGCGGAACGGTCTGTATCTCGGTGAACTGAAAAAAGACCGTTTCGAGCCGTCACAGCCGTTTGCCGTGACACTCTCCGCGGACAAGTTCAAAGATTACATGAATTTAAAGGCAGATGACGAGCGTACCGAAAAATATCTCCACGGTGCGACAATTTCCGTAGAGCCGGGAGAGACCGCATCGCCGTCGGGCTGGAAGCTGGTCTGCATCGATGGATTCGGCCTTGGATGGGGCAAACTGGTCAATGGAATCTTGAAAAATAAGTACCCTGTTGGATGGAGAAAGTAGAAAAATCATGCCAGTTTTTGCAGGAAAAACGTCGAAATATTACAAAGTTATTAACAGAAATTAAAAAAGACTTTCATTTCAGACATACTTGTGTTATAATGGCAAAGTACGGCGGGAAAAAAGACCCATTTTCCGCAGTAACTGGGAGTGACAATCAGCAACAGAACGTAATAAGTATGAGGTGTACGACATGAAAAAAAAGAAATTATTCAGCCTGGTTTTGGCCACAGTGCTTACGGCAGCAACCGTTCTGCCATGCTATGGTGCCAGTACAAAGGAGAAAATTTCAAATGCTCAGGCAGAACAGGCTGCCGCACAGTCTCAGCTTGACAGCATACAGAGCAGGATTGACGAACTCAATTCCAAAAAGGGACAATCAGAAGAATATCTTTCCGAACTGAACCAGCAGCTGGACGATCTGCAGAACCGTCTGCAGGAGCTTCAGGATCAGTATGATGCGAAGCAGAACGAACTGGTACAGATTCAGGCAGATCTGGAAGATGCAAAAGCAAAAGAAGAAGAGCAGTACGAGGCGATGAAGCTCCGTATCCAGTATATGTATGAAAATTCTTCCGGAAACGGATACATGGCAATGCTCTTTTCTTCCAAAAGCATTTCAGAGCTGATCAGCCGGGCAGAATACATACAGAAAATTTCCGATTTCGACCGCGATCTTATGCAGGAGTATGAAGACACGGTAGACCAGGTAAAAGAAAAAGAAACACAGGTGCAGGAAGAGCAGGCAGCGATCGTAGAACTGCAGCAGCAGAGCAGCGATCAGCAGGAAGCAATCCAGGAGCTGTACGCAGCAGCTTATCAGGAACTCCGTACCTACTCCGCAGAGCTGGACGATGCAAAATCCAGCGAGAGTGCACTGGTAGATGAAATCAACAGCAAAGCAGATGCAATCAACGACCTGATCCGTCAGGCGAAAGAAGAGGAGATTGCAGCGCAGAAGAAAGCAGAAGAGGAAGCAGCCGCCGCACAGCAGGCTGCCGCAGAAGCTGAGGCAGAGGCCGCCAGAAAACAGGCAGCCGAGGCCGCAAGAGTCGCAGCCGCAGAAGCAGCAAATGCCGCAGCGAAAGCAGATACCGATACAAGCAGCAGCTCCGGAAGCAGTTCTTCGGACAGCAGCGCATCCTCCACGACAACGGGGAGTCCATCCGCGTCAGATACTTCCAGCAGCTCCTCCAGCGGAACATACCTTGGAAGATTTAAACTGACAGGCTATTGCTCCTGTTCCATCTGTACCGGACAGTGGTCCGGCGGATCCACCGCGAGCGGAACCACACCGACCGCCGGCAGAACGATTGCCATGGGCGGTGTACCATTTGGCACAAAACTGATGATCAACGGCCAGGTTTACACGGTAGAAGACCGCGGAACCGCTTACGGCCACGTAGACATCTTCTGCAGCAGCCATTCCGAGGCGCTGAGCTTCGGCGTGCAGTATGCAGATGTATATCAGCTGAGCTGAGAAACAAAGATAAGAGATATGCCGGAACAGAACTTCCGGCATATCTCTTTTTTTGACTTTCTCAGAAACTGTCATTCTAAAATAACACCAAAAAGGCCGCAAACCCGTGTAAAATGTACCTTTTGAAGCAATAATAAAAAAAATTAAAAAAATTTCAAAAAAGGTGTTGACATTCCTATAGACATCATATATAATAGCTATTGTTGACGGACGAGAGTTCAGAAAACAAATAAAATCGAAGCGTGGCTCAGTTTGGTAGAGCGCTGCGTTCGGGACGCAGAGGTCGTGGGTTCGAATCCCGTCGCTTCGACTGGAATGAAAATGCCGAAAGCCTTGACAATCAAGAGCTTCGGCATTTTTTCGTATGTCAGAAAGAGAACAGGAAACAGTACACGAGGAGGAAATTTTTGTGAAAGCATTATTTTTTGATATTGATGGAACGTTACTGAGTGAGATTACAAAAGAAATTCCGCAGAGCGCGCTCGATGCATTGAAAAAGACAGCGGAAAAAGGAAATCTTACGTTTATTAATACCGGCCGCACCTGGTCGGAGCTGCCCGAGGAGCTGAAAAAGCTTCCGTTTTCCGGATTTCTGTGCGGCTGCGGGACCTATCTGCGCCGGGACGGCGAAATCCTGATGCATCAGACGATTCCGAAAAAGCGCTGTGAGGAAATCCCGGTTATTTTAAAGGAGTGCAGGATCGGCATGATTCTGGAGGGAACGGATAATGTTTATTTTTCGTCGGAGGTATCCCGTTTTCGGGAGGTCGAGCAGACCCGTGCCTATTTCGCTGCTGTCGGAATCGGACTCGCGGAGACAGCGGAGACAAAAGGAATCATTTACGATAAATTTTGTATCGTAACTGATGCACAGTCTGATATAGAACGTATGTACCGTGAATTTGAGCAGGAGTTTGATATCATGGATCGCCGCGGCGGTGTATACGAAATCGTTCCGCACGGCTGCAGCAAAGGAACAGCTGTGGACTATGCGCTGAAACAGTTTCAGCTGGAGAAAGAAGATGCATACGTATTTGGCGACAGCAGCAACGACCTTACCATGTTCCGGTGCGGCGCACACACCATTGCGCTTGGAAAACATGATGAGATTCTGGATCCGTACACAGAGTACGTAACCGATACCGTCGAGCGGGACGGCGTGGCAAAGGCGATGGAGCATTACGGATTGATCTGACAGAAAAAAAGAAAGCGAAGGGGCGCATTTGAAAAGAAATTTTCAGGTGCGCCCCTTTGGTTGCAATTTTCTGAAAAAGGAAACAAGAAAAGCAGCGTCTGAAAAGGTATGTGCATTGCAAAGTAAAAAATTTCATGGTAATATAAAAATGAGTTTTTATGTATATTTGTAATGATACCAGGAGGTGAGCGTTCAGAAGTTCCATGGAAACAGAAAAAAATCAGATAAATAAAAAAAGCCTCAGATACCGTTTTACAGCAGGAACGATCGGAGTAAGTGTCTGGCAGCAGGAATGAATGCTCACTTGGCAAAGCCTATAAAAATTGAAAACATAAAGAGAATTTTGTATGAATATTGTGTGTAGTGGCTGCAACTTCTCAAATCCGTATCTCTGTTTTTCACGTTTTGTAGGATATTATAACGTAAATGTAAAACTGGCAGGGACAGGTTCTCTGTATACAGATAAAAGCAGGATAATGAAGTATAAAACAGAGAGAGGATTTTTATAAAATGGAAAAGTATGAAGACAAAATATATTCTTTAGGTGAGGCTGTAACGGGACAGACACAGGCTATGTCACAGGCCGTACAGAAAACACTGGAAAATAATGGCGGGGTAGGTATAATGACAGGATCTTATGACCAAAACCTGTCTATTTTGTCTGTGAATAATCTGCTGTTGCATAGTACAGGATATACATTCGATACTTTCATGGAACAGACAAAAGGCTCATTGAGAAACTTCTTTTATGACGAGGAAGATAGACTGGAGCGAGACCGTTTTTTGCAGCTTCACGGAACAGGGGAAGCACAGATCCTTACAGCAGACGGTACAGTGAAAAATGTACGGCTTTGTAAAGAGGATGCGACAGATGAGGCGGGCAGACAGATCTGGGTTATGTCCGTACAGGTCAACTGGGATCATGTAAATTTGACACTGCTCAATGAGGCTATCTGTTCCGGCTTCTGGTATTTTGACTGTGACGAAAACAGTGAGATTGTGAATGCAAACTGGAGTCATGAATTCCGAAAAATGCTTGGCTATCATGACACTCTGGACTTTCCGAATAAACTGGAATCCTGGTCAGATCTTCTGCATCCACAGGATAAAGAAAGAGTAATGGTGCAGCTTCAGGCGGCAATTAAGGATAAGACGAACCAGATAAAATACCAGGTAGAGTATCGTATGAGAATGAAGGATAATCAATACCAGTGGTTTCGGGCATCGGCAGAAGTAATACGCCGTCTGGATGGTTCTGCCAGCAGGATTGCCGGGATTTTTATTAATATTGATGCGGAAAAAAAAGAGGCCATGCAGGCACAAAAATCTGCTGCTTTCCACCGGGCTTTTACGAAAGCAGACCTGTGTGAGTATTATGTAAATCTGGAAGCGAATACTTTTGATACCTTTAAGGTTGAACCGTCCCTGATGACAGTCTTTGAACAGAGTCATACATGGGATGAACTGATCCGTCATTTTGTGGATTCCTATGTTGTGGAGACAGATAAGAAGGCGGTATCCTCTTTTTACGACCGTGGTTATATTGCAGAAAGGCTGAAGGGTCTGGAAACCGAATTGGCTTTAGAGTGCCGTATCACTCTGAATGGAGAAGAACGATGGGTCCGCAATGTGGTCATACGTGGCGAAATAGAGGATTCAGAATATGCCATGATCTTTCTGCGTGATATCACAGAGACAAAGGTAGAGAGCGCACGGCATCTGCAGATGGCGGCGGATAATGCTTCCATGGAGCAGATAATTCAGAGTATTGTGCGTCTGGTTGACCGCTTTGTTGTCTGTGATCTGGAAAATGACAGATATGAATTCTATAACCTGAATGGACAGATGATATATAAACCTTTGGGATTCTATCATGATTTTCAGATGCAGGTTCTTGAAAAATATAAGACACTGGAACCATTGGAAACTATGGACATCCTGATCGCACCGGAAAATATCCAGAAGAATCTGAAAAGTGAAAATGATATTTATAAGTTTGAGTATTGCAGCCTGGATGAAAAGACTTATAAAATCGCTTCTTATATTCCTTTGGAATGGAAGAATGGAAAGCTGGAAAAGGTATTGCTGGCATCCATGGATGTGACACAGGAGAAGAAAGCAGAGATTGAATCCCGTCAGGCACTGAAAGAGGCTTACCGGTCTGCAGAAAATGCAAACCGTGCGAAAACAGAATTCCTTTCCAATATGTCCCACGATATCCGGACACCGATGAATGCCATTGTCGGCCTGACAGCAATTGCAGGAGCAAATATTGAGAGCCAGGACAGAGTCATTGAATGTCTCAGCAAAATTACAAAATCAAGCCGTCATTTGCTAGGGCTGATTAATGAAGTGCTGGATATGGCACGTATTGAAAGTGGAAAAATGACGCTGGCACAGGAGGATTTCAATCTGCCAGATCTGGTGGATAATCTTATAACACTCACAAAACCGGTGATTGATGAACATAAACACAATTTAGATATACACATTAATCACATTGAACATGAGAGTGTCTGTGGTGACAGCCTGAGAATCCAGCAGGTATTTGTGAATCTGATGAGTAATGCGGTCAAGTATACACCGGATGGCGGGAATATTACTTTTTCCATAGAGGAAAAGCCAAATGGATTTTCGGAACTTGGATGCTATGAATTTACGATTGAGGATAATGGGATCGGTATGTCACTGGAATTCCAGAAAATCATGTTTGATCCTTTCAGCCGCGCAGATGACCATCGGACAACCAGAGTCCAGGGAACAGGTCTGGGAATGGCAATCAGCAGAAATATTGTGAACCTGATGAATGGTAATATTAAAGTGGAAAGCACCTTACATAAGGGAACTAAAATTACAGTAACAATTTATCTGGAACTTCAGGAAAAAGAAAAAGAACAGGACAGAAATCTGATGAATCTACCTGTTCTGGTTGTGGATGATGATAAGACATGTTGTGAAAGTACAGTTGCCACATTGAAGGAGATTGGAATTACAGGCGAATGGGTTCTCTCCGGCAGAGAAGCCGTTGAGCGCTGTTATGCACATCATGAGCTAAAAAATGATTACTTTGCTGTTATTTTAGATTGGAAAATGCCGGATATGGACGGAATTGAAACAGCCAGACAGATCCGGAAACGGATAGGGAAAGAGATTACCATTATTGTACTGACATCTTATGAATTCAGTGAGATCGAAGAAGAAGCAAAGGCTGCAGGCGTAGATGCTTTTATTGCAAAACCGCTGTTCCGTTCCCGTTTGACGGCTACATTGCGGCAGTTTACTTCTGGCAGAAAAGAAAAAACAGCAAGAAATTATCTGGATGAGCTGTCTGAAGCAGATTACACAGGAAAAAGAATTCTGCTGGTCGAGGATAATGAGTTAAACAGAGAAATTGCTGTTGAAATTCTGCAGATGACCGGGGCGGAAGTGAAAACGGCAGAAAATGGAAAAATTGCAGTTGAAAAAGTAGAAGCTTCTCCGAAAGGCTTGTATGACCTTATTTTTATGGATATCCAAATGCCCGTCATGAATGGTTATGAGGCAACCGCAGCAATCAGGAGCCTTCCGGGTGAACAGGGAAAACTACCGATTGTTGCCATGACAGCAAATGCTTTTGCAGAAGATGTACAGCTGGCAAAAAATACAGGCATGAATGGACATATCGCGAAACCGCTGGATATGAATAAGCTGAATGATGTTCTGGAAAACTGGCTGTAATTGTTTCCCAATTATTGAATTAATGATTTTATCAGGAAAGAATGAGGAAAATACGAGGATGAAAAAGGCAAAACAATGTCTGACAGCATTACTGCCAGGTGTGCTTTTAGCAATTACTGTTTTGTCTGGCTGTGGACAATCTCAAAAAGCAGTATCTAAAAATGACGATCACCTTACCGTGTATCTGTGGGAAAATCGTTTAATGAAAAATATTGTACCCTATATCCATGAGCAGTTTCCAGATCAGGATATTGAGTTTATTACCGGTAACAATGATACCGATTTATATAGCTATTTTGAGGAACATGGTGAACTGCCGGATATCATAACCGTACGTCGATTTTCTGGAAAAGATGCACAGGATCTGGAGCCATATCTAATGGATTTTGCTTCTTATGACGTGGTTTCCAGGTATTACTCCTATGCATTGCAATATTATAAAAATTCAAAAAATGAGATTCAGTGGCTTCCTATCTGCGGTATACCGCAGACGATTATTGCCAACAAGACATTGTTTGAACAGTATGGAATCAAGATACCGAAAAACTATAAGGAATATGCACAGGCATGCCAGCAATTTTATGATAATGGTATAAAACCGTATTCCCTGGATCTTGCAGAAGACTGGTCTGCTCATGAGGTGATTCAGACAGGTGCAATTGGGGAATTCATGAGTCTGGATGGAATCGAATGGAGAAGCTCAGCTGAAAGTGCATCAGGGGATATCGCGTTTGATGATGCGTTATGGAAACGTATTTTTTCAGAAACCAATACATTTTTGAAGGACTCACATTTTACAAGTGATGATATCAGCGTCGATATTAATACTGCAACGCAGATGTTCCTTGAGGGAAAAGCAGCAATGTTTCATGGTTATCCGGCACTTATGCAGGAATTTCAGGAACAGATGGATGCAGAATTAACTCGTATACCGTTTTTTTCACAGATTTCGGATGAAGCTTTTATAAATATGACCCCTTCTCTGAATATTGCATTTAACAAAGAACTGGAAAAAGATCAGGAAAAACTGGACCTGGCATTCGATGTCCTGGAGTGTATGATTTCAAAAGAAGGACAAACATTGATCGCAGATGGAAAGGGTGTAATTTCATTAAATGTAGATGTTCCAAACATGATGGAAGATGTACCTGGCCTTGAAGATGAAATTAATAATAATTCTGTTTATATCCGATATTCTGCTCAAAAATCATTTGATGCCAGTCTTGAGGCTGTTCACGGATTATTGTCAGGGGAAATGGATGAAACACAGCTGATGAAAGAATCTGGCATTGCCAGAACTTTCAATCAGCTCTTTTTTAGCATCAGTTCCCTCTTGACATTTTTTCATTTCCTGCTATACTTATCAAAAGTAATTACTAAAGATAACTAATTTTTAAACAGAAAGGAACCTTTTCCATGACACAGGAAAAATTAAAGCAGTTCCTGGATGCGTGTTTTGATGCAAAGCGTCTGATCGAGAAGCTCCCGGACCTGCCGGACGGTATGAAGCCGCGGCAGGTGCATGTGCTGGATGCGGTGAGTGAGATTCAGAAAAAGCAGGGCTTCTGCCGCGTCAGCGACATCAGCAGCTATATGAACACAACGCTGCCGAGCATCACCAAGCTGGTGCAGGAACTGGAGGAGAGAAATCTTCTCGTGAAACAGGCGGATGAAAAAGATAAGCGCGTGATCAACCTGACACTGACCGAAGAGGGAAAAGAGTTTGTGGAACTCCGCGTGACGCACTTTCACGGGGAATGGGCATCCCGCCTGCCAGATCTGGACGACGCGGTGGTGGACGAATTTGTGCATGCAATCACGCGGATGCAGGAAACGATGCCGGGAATAAAAGGAGTGAAAAACAATGGCAAAAGAAAATAAGAAAGAAATATCGTTTGTAGAGGGACCGATTTTCCAGTCCCTGATCCGCTTTGCGCTGCCGGTGCTCGGCGCGCTGATTCTGCAGGCGGCTTACGGTGCGGTCGACCTTCTCGTGGTCGGCTGGTTCGGCGATGCGTCGAGTATTTCCGCTGTCGGAACCGGAAGCAGCTTCATGCAGATGGTAACATTTATCATCACCAGCCTTGCGATGGGTTCGACCGTTATGATCGGCCAGCACATCGGCGAGGGCAAGCCGGATAAGGCCGGCAAAACCGTGGGAACCTCGATTGTTCTGTTCGCCATCATCGGTGTCGCCATGACGGTGATTCTGGAGCTGTTCGCAGGTCCGATCGCCAATATTTTACAGGTCCCGGCGGAGTCTTTTGACAAAACCGTCCTCTACCTGCGGATCTGTTCCGGCGGTATTCTGATCATCATCGCGTACAACGTCATCAGCAGCGTGCTTCGCGGAGTCGGTAATGCAAATCTGCCGCTTTTATTCGTCGGCATCGCCTGCGCAGCCAATATTGCCGGAGATCTGTTCTTCGTCGGTGTGCTGAAACTGGACGTTGCGGGAGCAGCGCTTGCGACGGTTCTGGCGCAGCTGATTTCTGTCATCGCCTCCATGGGTGTGTTGAAAAAAGGCAATCTGCCGATTGAATTCAAAAAAGAAGACTGCCGCATCGACCATGACGAGCTGAAGAAAGTCCTGAACGTCGGTGTGCCGATCGCGCTGCAGGAGACGACCGTACAGATTTCCTTCCTTGTGATCAACTCGATCATCAACGGCATGGGCCTTATGCCGTCCGCTGGATACGGTGTGGCGCAGAAGCTGACCTCATTCATCATGCTGATCCCGTCCTCTGTGATGCAGTCTGTGTCAGCATTCGTGGCACAGAACACCGGAGCCGGAAAGAAAGACCGCGCGTGGAAGGGCTTCCTCACCGCAATCGCAACGGGCTGCTCTCTTGGAGTTGTGATTTTCTGCATCGGTTTCTTCGGTGGAAGTGTCATCTCCAGAATCTTCACGAGCGATCCGGCCGTTATCGAGCAGAGCGCCGCTTACCTGCGCGGTTTCGCACCGGAATGTATTCTGACCTGTGTGCTGTTCAGCAGCATCGGATACTTCAACGGCCGCGGCATCAGCATCCCGGTTATGATCCAGGGAATCACCTCCGCCTGCCTGATCCGTATTCCGCTGGCGCTGTTCTTCTCACACCTGCCGAATACGAACCTGACCTTCGTCGGCATGTCCACCCCGATCACAACCGTATACGGCATCTGCTTTTTCATGATCTGCTTTGCACGGTTAAAGAAAAAAGGGCAGATGTAATTGAATCAAACATAACAGAACTGCCTGGGAAACGGCACGGAGCGATCCGCCGTTTCCCAGGCAGTTTTTGGTATTGTTTGTCTGGAACTTTTTTGATACAATACAGACAGAAAGAGCGGAACCCTGTTCAGAAGGGACAGAACAGACGGAAAGGGGAAGAGGAGTGGATAACAGAGAAATCATCAATGAGACACTGGTCCATCTGTTTCACGAGATACAAAAACTGGAAGAAGAGGCGATCATCACCGAGGATTTCAAGGATCTGACGAACAACGATATGCACATCATAGAAGCCGTCGGCCTGGAGGGCGGCAATATGTCATCGATCGCGGCAAAGCTCGACATCACGGTCGGATCGCTGACAACGTCGATGAACAGTCTGGTGAAAAAAGGCTACACCGAGCGGGAGCGCAGCGAGAAGGACCGCCGGATCGTCTACATCCACCTGACCGGAAAGGGACGGCAGGCATTCCATCATCACGCAAAATTCCACGAGCAGATGACGGATGCCGTGATGGCGGAACTCGGAGAAGAGGAAGTGCAGGTGCTCGGGAAAACGCTGAAAGCGCTGACGGACTTCTTTCGGTCGTATAAAAAATAGAAACAAAAAGGCTTTTGCAGCCGGGACAGAATCAGAAAAATCTGTCCGGTATGCAAAAGCCTTTTTCGCATGGAAACGCATGGAAAAATGCTATTTTTCTACGCCGTTCTTCTCACAGATATCCGCGAGCACACACCGTTCACAGTGCGGTGTCGTCCGCGCAGTACAGACCTCGCGTCCGTGCTCCACAAACCGGTGGCAGAGCGAGCTTCCTTCTTCGGGCGGCACAATTTTCCAGAGTGCCATCTCCACCTTCTTCGGATCCTTGCAGTCATGCACGAGCCCGATGCGGTTGCACAGCCGGATGCAGTGCGTATCCGTCACAATCGCAGGCTTTTTGAATACATCGCCCATAATCAGGTTCGCACTTTTCCGTCCCACGCCCGGGAGCTTCAAAAGTGCGTTAAAGTCATCCGGCACCTGGCTGTGGTACTCGTCGCGCAGCATGCGCATGCAGGCGTTGATGTCGCGTGCCTTGCTCTTTCCAAGACCGCATGGCCGCACAATTTCCTCGATTTCCTCCGGTGTCGCGTTTGCCAGCGCATCGATATCAGGATACTTTGCATAGAGATCCTCCACCACCACATTGACCCGCGCATCGGTGCACTGTGCGGCGAGGCGGACACTGACGAGCAGCTTCCACGCCTGATCGTAGTCGAGCGTACAGTCGGCGTCAGGATATTCTTGTTTCAAACGTTCAATGACGGCAAGCGCCAGTTCTTCTTTTGTCATCGTGTTAAACTCCCATTCTCAAAGATATAAAAACAGCGAAAGCTATCAGGATCCTTTCTCGCGTGCTGCCTTCCGAAGCTGCAGCGGCGTCGTGTGAAACCGCTCGCGGAAGAGGCGGTGAAACAGCTTATCGTTTGTAAAGCCATGCTTTTCCGCGAGCGTGCCGACCGGCAGATCCGTGGCGATCAGGTCGCGGTAGATGCGGGAAAGACGGTAGGAATTCAGATATTCCAGATACGTCGTTTCCATGTTCTGGCGGAAGAACCGGCAGAAATATTCCGGCTGCAGCGAGACAACATCGGCAGCCTCCTTCAGCGTAATCGGCCGCTGGTAATTTTCCTGCGTGTACGTCAGAATCGTATCGAGCCGTGTCTGCGTCCGGGAGCTCATCGGGTGGTGCGCAAGCGGGCTCTTCTCAGAAAATTTCGTGTAGAGCAGATCGAGAAACGTAAAAAGCTCCCGCTGGAACGTCAGCAGATAGCCGTCGGGCATTTTCTCATGAAGCTGCATCATCGAAAGCAGAAGACGCCGGAACTGGCTGATATTTTTCTGCACTTCCGGATTCGTACTGTCGTAGTCAATCGAGAACCAGAGCTGTGACGGATCAGGCAGATAGTTCGCAAGGAACGCATCCGGAATCTGCATCAGAATCGAGCGGTTTCCCGTGGACGGACAGCGCGCCGTGTGGATACGCCCGGAATTGATCAGAAGAAATTGACCCGGAAGGACGGTCTTTGTGCGGTCCGAGAGCGTGACAATGGAGGAACCCTCCAGAATATAAATAATTTCCAGCGCGTCGTGCCAGTGCGGCGGCGAAAAACTGCCGAAATCGTCGGTTACACGAAATTCGATGCTGCGGTTCGGCTGCAGCGTGATGTGTTCCTGGCGTGTCTGGCGCGGCAGATGATCTTTGCGTGGCATAAAAAACTCCTTTTTTGTTCAACTTAGTGTATCACTATCTTATCACGAAACCCCCGAATTGGGTATAGCAATTTTTGTATGAAGTTGTTATAATAAATGAACACAAAGCCACGTCACATACGGCTTCGTGCAAACTCAATCTAAAGAAAAGTGAAGGAAGAAAACGTATGTATCAAGTATGGAGTAATTTTTTAAATCCCGGCCAGATCGCCATGCTGGGAATCGTGGTCACCTTTCTGCTGACCTTTCTGGCGTTAAAGCATCCATTTTCCTTTCTGCCGAGCGATCACGGCAGAGAATTTGCCGTAAACGGCGGCCTCTCCCGCGGAAAACTGCGCGGCGTCGGCCTCGTGATCGTCATCTGTTTCCTGATCGGAAGCGTATTGTTCCTGCCTCTTGGCGCCGAGTATGTGATCTACGCGATCCTGCTCGTCTGCATCATGCTGAGCGGCTACCTCGATGATGCATCCGAAACCCCGTGGAGCGATTACAAAAAAGGCGCGATTGACCTCGTCATCTCCATTGTGACCGTCATCACCTTTGTGAATTACAATTCCACCACGATCTGCTTCGGAAGCATGTCCCTTACCATTCCGAAAGTGGTCTACATAATCCTCGGCATCATCCTGATCTGGATTTCGATCAACGTTACAAACTGTTCCGACGGTGTCGACGGACTCTGCGCGAGCCTTTCCTGCGTGGTCATCTTCGCGTTCAGTATGATTTTCCACGATGTCCTTGGAAGCTTCACCGTAGCCAATTACCTGTTCGTGGCAGCGCTTCTCGCGTACCTGTATTTCAATACCTCGCCGAGCAGCATGCTGATGGGCGACGCCGGTTCGAGAGCACTTGGCTTCTACATCGCCATCCTTGCCATGCAGTCCCGCCATCCGTTCTTATATCTGCTGATGGCAGGCGTGATGATCGTCGACGGAGGAATCGGCCTTGTCAAAGTATTTTTACTCCGTTTCCTGAAAATCGCGATCCTCAAAAATACAAGAACACCGCTGCATGACCATGTCCGCCTGAAATACAAATGGTCCGACAGTCAGGTTGTGATCCGCTTTGTGATCCTGCAGATCCTGCTGGCAGTTGTTGCCTATCTGATTGTGGCATAAAGAAAAAACAAAAGAAGAAAGATGGGAGTGTGTCCCGGCAAAAGTAATTGGAAATGCAACAGGATACTTTTGCGGGACACACTCCCGTTTTGCATATTGGAACCAGAAAAAGGTTCAAACCGGAAAAAAGATAATATCGCCGTATTTTTTCACAGAATCCTCCCTGTTTTCGACAGGAAAAGTGTGGTAGGATAAAATTACCAAAAAACGTCAGCCTGAAACAGGAATTCTGTAAAAAATGATGAAAAGAGAGTGCTTTTCATCCTCTGTTTCGGGCGCATCAAATCAGGAGGTAATGAAAAGATGAAATTCACAGAAGGTTACTGGCTTCCGAGTGAAAAAGCAAATGCATCCCATGCAATGCAGGCTTATGAAGTAGAGCAGATTCCAGGCGGTATGCGTATCCTGGCTACCACACGTCCGATCGAGCACAGAGGCATGACCCTGAACCTGCCGACCATCACCGTTGAGTTCGTAGCACATACACCGGACACCATCTCCATGGAGGCATGGCACTACGAAGCCTACGACAACAAAGTTCCGTCCTTCGACAAAACAGAGAGCGTATACGAGGACGTAACTGTAACGATCAACGAGGATGAGGCAGTTCTTGATACCGGAAGCGTACAGGTCCGCGTACAGAGAAAAGGTGTCTTTGCTTACACCTTCGAGGCAGATGGAAAAGTTCTGACCGGAAGCGGCTTCCGCAACCTTTCCTATATCAGATGGGACCGTCAGCAGAGCACCATGCTGCCAGCCCAGAATTACATGACCGAAAAATATCAGCCATATATGGTAAGCGAGCTCTCCCTTGGCGTCGGCGAGTGCGTATACGGCCTTGGCGAGAGATTTACTCCATTCGTAAAAAACGGACAGGTTGTAGACACCTGGAACGAGGACGGCGGTACGGCATCCGAAATCGGCTACAAATGCGTACCGTTCTACATGACAAACAACGGCTACGGTATTCTCGTTGACAGTACCGACAACGTTTCTTTCGAAGTAGCAAGTGAAAAAGTAGAGTATGTCGGCTTCTCCGTACCGGGCGAAAGAATCAAATACTATCTGTTCCACGGACCGTCACCGAAGAAGATCATGAACGAGTACACCGCGCTGACCGGACGCCCGGCACTTCCTCCGGCGTGGTCCTTTGGTCTGTGGCTGTCCACATCCTTTACCACAAACTACGACGAAGAGACTACCACATCCTTCATCGAGGGAATGGAAAAGAGAAATATTCCGCTGAGCGTTTTCCACTTCGACTGCTTCTGGATGCACGAATTCCACTGGTGCGATTTTGAGTGGGACAAGAAATGCTTCCCGGATATTCGCGCAACCTTAAAGAAATATCACGACAAAGGTCTTCACATCTGTGCATGGATCAACCCGTATATTGCACAGGGAACCGCATTCTTCAAAGAAGGCGCTGCAAACGGCTATCTGCTGCAGAGAGCAGACGGAAAAGGCGTATGGCAGACCGACAACTGGCAGGCAGGTATGGGCCTTGTGGACTTTACCAACCCGGATGCGGTTAAATGGTATACCGATAAACTGAGAACTGTTCTGGACTGCGGCGTAGACTGCTTTAAGACCGACTTCGGCGAGAGAATCCCGGTTGACGTTGTTTACCACGACGGAAGCGATCCGCAGGCAATGCACAACTACTATACATACCTGTACAACCAGGCAGTATTCAGCCTGTTAAAAGAAGTAAAAGGTGAGAACGAGGCAGTTCTGTTTGCAAGAAGTGCAACAGCAGGAAGCCAGAAATTCCCGGTACACTGGGGCGGCGACTGCTCTGCAAACTATCCGTCCATGGCAGAAACGCTGCGCGGCGGCCTTTCCTTCGCCATGAGCGGCTTCTCCTTCTGGAGCCATGATATCTCCGGATTCGAGAGCACCGCAACACCGGATCTGTACAAGAGATGGTGCGCATTTGGACTGATGTCTACCCACAGCCGTCTGCACGGATCCACAAGCTACCGTGTGCCGTGGCTGTTCGACGAAGAGTCCTGCGACGTAGTAAAATTCTTCACCAACCTGAAATGCTCGCTGATGCCGTACATTTTCCAGAAATCTGTAGAGGCACACGAGGAAGGAACCCCGGTAATGCGCCCGATGGTATTCGAGTTCATGAACGACCCGGCCGTTCCGTATCTGGATCAGCAGTACATGTTAGGTGATGCCCTTATGGTTGCACCGGTATTCCGCGAGGATAAAGTTGCACAGTACTACCTGCCGGAAGGCGCCTGGACTGAGCTTCTGACCGGCGAGACAAAAGAGGGCGGAAGATGGTATCAGGGAACCTACGACTACTTCTCCATGCCGCTGTATGTAAGAGAGAACAGCATCGTAGTAAGAGGAAACTGCGACACCAAACCGGATTACGACTACGCTGACCACGCAACTGTTTGCGTATATCAGTTAAAAGACGCAGCCGAGACAAAAGTTCCGGATATCCACGGAAACAATGTATTCACCGTAAAAGCAGTCAAAGACGGCGACACAGTGAAAGTATCCGTAGAAGGCGCACATACCGAACTGAAAGTAGAAGTCTTCGTCGGAAATGAGAAGAAAGAAGCTGTTCTGGCAGCAGATGCAAGCGAAGTTGTTGTTGCATAAGCATCGGAATGTAAGAATATAGGGAGGGAGAGGCACGGAAAAGCAAATTTTTCTGTGACCTCTCCTTTCAACAAATAATAGCAAGGATTCTCCCACCTCTATAGGTGGTGAGATGAATTGCAAATAAGAAAGTTAACGGCAGTGGCGGGCGGAGAGAAATCGGTATCCCCCACTGACATGAGGCAAACCACAGTCAGCATTCTGCTGGCATGTCAGACTCTGTGAAATTACCGACTGTGGATTGAAACAAAAAGGAGGAAAAAACAATGCGTTTTCAGACAGAAAATGGTGTGTTAATTGCACAGGCAAACGGAGAAACACTGCGGATTGAGCCGTGGGGAAAAGATTCCTTACGTGTCCGCGCAACCATGCTTCCGGGATTTTTCGGAAAGGACTGGGCACTGACCGAAGTGCCGGAAAAAACAGAGGCAAAAGCAGAGCAGTTTGAAGTCGATCATCTGGAAATCGACGGATCCATGGGAAAAAGAACCAGCGCATCGATCACCAATGGAAAAATCCGTGCTGTGGTCAACTTTGCAGGAGTTATCACCTTCTACAAAGAAGATCAGGAAATTTTAAGAGAATATCATCGGTGCTACGACGGAACGATCAGCAAAGAGAGCCGCTGCTTAAAAACGGTCAACCGTGAGTGGAAAGGTGTGATCGGCGGAAGCGAATACAGCCTGAACCTGAAATTTGAGAGCAACGACGAAGAGAAGATTTTCGGAATGGGTCAGTATCAGCAGAAATACATGGATCTGAAGGGATGTACCCTGGAGCTGGCGCAGCGTAACTCCCAGATCAGTGTACCGTTTGCCGTATCCAGCTTAGGATATGGCATGCTGTGGAACAATCCGGCCGTCGGACAGGTAACCTTCGGAAAGAATTATACCGAATGGACCGCATGCTCGACGAAAGATATGGACTACTGGCTGACTGCAGCTGATACACCGAAAGAGATCCTGGAAAATTACACCGCAGTGACCGGCCGCGCGCCGAAATTCCCGGAGGACCGTATGGGCCTGTGGCAGTGCAAGCTGCGCTACCGTACGCAGGACGAAGTGCTTGAAGTGGCACGCCGCTACCAGAAGGAAGGCATCAAAATCGATCAGATTGTCATTGACTTCTTCCACTGGACCGTGCAGGGTGACTGGAAATTCGATGAAAAATACTGGCCGGATCCAAAAGCCATGGTGGACGAATTGCATTCCATGGGAATCAAAGTTATCGTTTCCGTATGGCCAAGCGTAGACCGGAAGAGCGAGAATTTCTGGCCGATGCTGGACCGCGGCCTGCTGATTAAAACAGAGCGCGGCGCCCTGCAGACGTATGATTTCCAGGGAGACTGTGTGGAAATCGATGTGTTCAACCCGGAGACCAGAAAATACGTCTGGGAAGTCTGCAAGAAAAACTATTATGATTTGGGAATTGATGCCTTCTGGCTGGACAACTCAGAACCGGATTTCGGCGTTTACGATTTCGATCATTACCGCTATATCGACGGACCTGCTCTTTCCTGCAGCAATATCTATCCGCAGCTGTACAGCCGTGTCTTCTATGACGGCATGAAAGCAGAAGGAGAAGAAAATATTGTAAACCTGCTTCGCTGCGCCTGGGCCGGAAGTCAGAAATACGGAAATGTTGTATGGTCCGGCGATGTGCCGAGTACCTTTGAAGCCTTCTATGATCAGCTCCAGGCCGGCCTTAATATGGGTCTTGCCGGCATTCCGTGGTGGACAACCGATATCGGCGGCTTTATGACAGATGATGTCAATGACCCGGATTTCCAGCAGCTTCTGATCCGATGGTATGAGTTTGCCGTTTACTCTGCTGTTCTCCGTATGCACGGCGACCGCGGACCGCACAACATTCCACCGCTCGATGACCGTGACTTTGGCGGCGGCTATCTGTATACCGGCCAGTCCAATGAATTGTGGAGCTATGGAGAAGAAAATTACCGGATCATGAAGAAATATTACGACATCCGCATCAGCATGCACGATTACATCAAACAGCTGTATGACGAAGCATCCGAAAACGGTTCTCCGCTGATCCGTACCATGTTCTACGAGTTCCCGGATGACAAAAAATGCTGGGAGCTGCAGGATCAGTATATGTTCGGAAGCGAATACCTGGTAGCGCCGATTTTCCATCTGAACGAGTTTGAGCGTGAAGTATATCTTCCGGAAGGACGCTGGGAAGACACCAGAGACGGAAAAGTGTACGAAGGCGGACAGACTATCCGTGCCGCTGCACCGATCGATTCGATTCCGGTATTTAAGAAAATGGCATAAGATCGTGTAAAAAGGTCAAAAAAGAAAACAGTACAGAAGACACACACAGCGTGGGGACTTTTCTGTACTGTTTTCTTTTCGACTCTAACTGCGCATCAGATATCCATATTTGCGCATCTGTCGGCGTATGATCTGCTCAACACGCTGGCGGATTTCCAGAGGATAGTAATCGGCCAGAGAAGCCAGTTCCGTGCAGACATCTTTTGTAGTAAAGGAAAAGTGAAGCTGGATACCGTATAATTCCTCCGCAGCATCCAGCTGTGTATCAAAATCAGAGCTGAAAGGTTTGGCTTCGATGCGTTCCATACAAACATCCATCGGCAGATCCAGAGGGTAGTCATTGCTGGTGTCTGCAAACAGGCATAAACCCTGATCGAACAGAGGACTTAGAGAATATTGCGCTGTTTCTGTATCATATAGAACAGCGATGTTGTTGGTGTGCCGGTCTTCATTCAGAAAGAAGGCATCAATTTCCAGCATAGCGGTCAAATATGCGCCGAAGTTCTGAATTCCCGTCATGTTTTCTAACTGATCTGCCAGAAAACGAATGCGTTCCGCAGGTTCTGAAAAAGCAGCAAGTGAGATTGCCAGACTGTCTCCGGTATTCTGACGGTACAGTTTTTCCAATGGGATCAGCATCTGATTTACTTTTAGAAAATCAGGACTGGAACAGCCACTGCGGAGAGTGCCGCGGTATGCAATCCGAACAGGCTGATACAGGACAAACGGGTGGGAAAGAGTGCTTTTTTGCAGTAAATGAGACACCAGTGTCTCCGAGAGTCCCTCATATCCCATATAGTCGGATTTGTACCAGATATTACCGATTTTCCATTTGAGCTGGTCCCCTTTTGAGGTGTGATCTGTTTTTTTGACAGGCAGCTGATGATCAAGACGGATCTGTTCCATGGCGTGCCTCCTTATTTTTCAGAATCAGGATCCATTGCTCGTCACCGGCCATTCGTCCATCTGTTTTTTCAATGATAAGCAGCGGATCATAAAAGGGAAGTCCCATTTCTTTTAAAATATCTTTGGCATGATCGCGTGTTTTGGGAAAACAGCGGCTTTCCAGAAACCAGGTAAAATCATCCCAGGTCGGATGCTCCACAACGCCAAAGGCACGAAGCGGAATTTTTTTTGTGTAATTCTGGATTGCAATTTTCTCATGACGGAAGTCGATATCAATCGTTGTGCAAAGCTGATCGCGGTAAAGAAAACACATCCGCGTTTTGACATCGGGATCCGTGCTGAAACAGTGAGCACGGGCAATTTGATTGTATACTGTCTGCCTGCTGACCTGAAAGGTGCGCGCGATCTCGGCAATACTTTTTCCCTGCTGCTGCATGGCAGCCATCTGAATGATTTGCGGCAGCGAAAAAGCTGGTTTTCTTCCAGCCGCATGGCGCAGTGCTTCTTTTTTCGCTAACTGCTGGTATTGTTTCGCGTCTTTGGAAAGCTTGCGCAGCTCCTTTGGGTCCGTTGTTCCAAAGATCTCGTAAATCTGTTGCTCAAATGTGTTTTTCATGCAATCACCTCGTTTCTGCCATTACTGTATCACAGAGATCTGAAAGCGTCAAGAAATCATTTATTGACAAAAAACGAACTGATTGAGAAAAGTTACGGCTCGCAGATGTCTGAGAACAGCAATCATGGCGATGAAAGAACTTCCCTGCAGTGCAGGCAAAAGCTTGGCAGAAAAAAGCAAAAGCAGACTCTATTCTGCGTGAAAAACTGCTTCAGACAAGGGAAAATCCGAATCCAATCCACGCATTCTGCGAAATCTGCCATGCCTATGGCGTTTCCATCTATGAAATGGATCTTGCCATGGCAGGTGAAGAATTTTACGCAGAAATCAAACGCAGCACCAATGGCGGCGGAGAAAATTCCCCGGCGCTTGAAGGGGAAGATGACTTCTATGAGCTGTTTCTGGCAGCGTTAGAAAATATATGATTTTTTGCGAAGAATGTAAGTATTGATGAGTGTAGAAAGCTGCATGGATAGTGCCTGATGAACCTGCGAAGGGCTTGCCATGTCGTAGATGACACCGTCAAAAACTTCGAAGCGTTTCTCTTCTGGAAGCATTTCATACTGTTCCAGCGTGACTTTTTCGAGCTGTGGTTGAAGAACTGGCGTCATAAAATACACATCTTTTCCCAAAAATGAAATGAAATCGCTTAAAATTCTTTCTTTAAATGTTCTGCGAGAATCGTATCGTAATCGCCTTCGATTTCCTCATCGCGCCCTGCATACCGCAGATTGGTCTCCACGCCGACCGGCTCCACATCGTCTGCAAATTCCCAGATATGATACCGCAGACCGCGGTGCTCAAAGTCGATGCTTCCGCAGTTGTCCTCTTCGACATAAGAAAAAGAGATGTTCTTCTCGTTTAAAACAGATTGAATTTCTGGCATATGCATAAAACTATAATCCTCCTAATCGTTGTTGACATATCTGTTATTAGTATAGGGCAATGGCGGAAAAAATTCAATCTACAAGCTTTTCGATAACAGTATACGTGTCTGAGAGGTTATAAATTAGTGGCGAAAACCCATAGGTTTGCCTGTGGGATGAAAGCCACATATTTTTTACTTGGTTTTTACATAGAATAGATGTATAATATATGCATAGATAAAAAGGAGGTTAAGTGCATGGGAAGACCGAAATCAAACAATGTACAAATTAACATTTCAATTCCTATGGAGTGGAAAAAAGAACTGGAAAATATTGCTCGTATCTATTCTGTTGAGGAAGGGAAAACAATTACATTTCTTGATTTAATGCGTCGAGGAATTCAGGAAAAGTATCAGTTAGGAGAACAGAATGATGAGCAGGAAACCCTATCATAGTGCTTCGCATTGCAAGTATCTGATACAATATCATATTATCTGGTGTCCAAAATTTAGATTTTCTGTATTACATGGGAAAGCAGATATGACTCTCAAACAGATACTACAAAAAATATGCGAGGATTACGGATATAGAATTAAAGCACTTGAAGTAATGCCGGACCATATCCATATTTTTGTAGATGTGCCACAAACAGTCGCTCCCTGCGATGTGGTTAGAACACTCAAAAGTAAAAGTGCGATTGAATTATTTAAGGCATATCCAACACTGAAACGGTTTTATGCAAGATGTGGTGTTTTATGGTCGAGGGGATATTTTATATCTACAGTGGGACAGATAAGTGAAGCAACAGTAATGCAGTATATAGAGGAACAGAAAAGTCATGAATGAGAAGGAATATAAGAAAAGCCTAAGACAATTTCATAAACATTCTGACAGACATATCCTGGTCGTAGAAACCGATATGTCTTTTTCTGATATACAAAAGGTGGTAGCTCTTTCTGATAAGATTCGAAAAGCAGGAAATGAACTGGTTGGTCTTATGAGAAAGAATTACGACCAGCTTATCCGTACGAAAAGGTATCGGAAAGTACGGAAACTTTATGGTGCTACAGAAGAGAAAAAGAAACGAAAAGTACTTGCCCGTCAGCTGAATGAAATGCAAAAGCAATATCATGTTACATGGGATGATTGTAGAACATCTATGATACCAATCGGTAAAAAATATGGGATTGATGCTATATTTGCACTTACAAAAGCCGAAGATATTTGGAGAGGGATAGAAAAATGCTTATATGCAAATGGTAAGACACTCCACTTTTCTAAATATGGAGTGTTGCCCTGTATTCGAGCCAAACAAAGGAATCGTGGGATTCCAATTTCTGTGAAAGAGAATCAATTGCAATTTAAATTTGGTAAATCTACGTTTGGAATACAACTGAAAGATAGATTTCAATCGGATGAAATTCACGCTGTTTTGGATTACCTTGCTGAACCTGAAATAATAGATAAGAAAGCAATCCAGATATTTGCAGAGAAAGCGTATTGTATCAATACTTACAGACCCTGCTATGCTACGCTTGTACCAAAGTTGATTCGTGGGAAATACAGAGTGTATTTGCACTTAACGATTGAGGGGAAAGCAAAACCGAAATATGACAGATTTGGGAATCCAAGGCATAAATTTGGAAAAGGTATCATTGGTGCGGATATTGGAACGCAGACCGTTGCTTATACATCGGATACGGAGGTTGGTCTTAAAAACTTATCCGAAAGAGGGAACAGTATTCAAAAATCCGAGCGATTAGAAAGAATTTATTATTGTGCAATGGATAGAAGCAGACGAGCGACCAATCCACAGAATTATAATAAGGATGGTACGATTAAAAAAGGTCGAAAGATTTGGAAATACTCGAATCATTATAAAAGACTGAAAGCGAAACACGCAGAATTATGCCGTATTAATGAAAGAAACAGACAGCTTGCGATAAATGAAGATGCCAACTATCTAAGAAGCCTTGGAGATGTGTTGATTACAGAGCCTAAAAATGCCAGTAAACTTATGAAACGAGCGAAAGAGACTACGAAAAACAATAAAGGTAAGTTTAACAAGAAAAAGCGTTTCGGTAAATCAATAAAGAATCGATGCCCTGGTGGATTTCAAACGACAATAGAAAAGAAATTTGAAGTGTCTGGTGGCAGATATATAGAAGTGGCGAGCAATTATAGAGCAAGTCAATATGACCATACCGCAGATGCTTATGTCAAAAAGAAGTTGTCGGATAGAATGTATCATTTAGTGGATGGAACATTGGTACAGCGAGACTGGTATTCCTCATTTTTACTATACTGTTACGATGATAAAATAGAAGAGATAAATAAAACAAAATGTAGAACAGAATTTGAAAAACATTACAAGAGGGAAAAAGCCTTAATTGAATGGATTCAGGCGAATCAGATTAAAATTTTAAATAGTGGAATAAAAACAGCATAAATGAAATACGTTAGGGAGATTGACGATACTTCCTTATCAAAAGATAGAAATTTGCCGTCAATGTGGTCGTAGGACTGCCCGGCAATAAAAGTCCTTACTCAAATAGACTTACACTTGTATTCCAAAGTCTGAGAATGATGTACGATTACAAGCTAAACTTGGTAGTAAGAACCCCACGGGCTTGCCCGTGGGAGTCGTCAGCCGTTCGGATATGGAATGTCCTATACGACCTTTGACGTAGCAACAGAAAATGCAGCGTGGAAGCCGGATGCAGAGCCAAAAACAATCACAGTAACCGTAAAAGTAACAAACACCGGCTCCTGTGCCGGAAAAGAAGTTGTACAGATTTACGCTGCCTGCCCGTTTGGAAAACTGAAAAAAGAGAGAAAACGTCTGGTCGCTTTTGGAAAAACAGCACTGCTGCAGCCGGGAGAATCCGAGACACTGCACCTTAAGGTACCAACTGTCCTGCTGGAATCCTACCGGACAGGCAAAGCCGTATACTGTATGGAGGCCGGAGACTATGATTTTCTGGTCGGAACCTCAAGCCGGGATGTAACCCTGGCTGCGAGACTGACACTTGATAAAACCGTGGAAACCGAGCATCTGACCAACATCTGCCCGCTGCTCGACGCATTAAAGGAAATTCAGCCGGAAGAGGAAAAAGAGGAGCGCTGGAGAGCAGAACGGGAGCAGATGTGGGAAGAAAAGGAAGCAGAAATCCCGCTGCTGTTCCTGGACGAAAAAGGTCTGATCCACGATGGAAAGAGTGCCGAAGAAATGTATAAAATTCTGAAATTCGGAAAAACAAATGCAGCAGAAGCAAAGGAATGCGATGCCAACGGCTGTGAATTTGAAGCAGAAACAACAGAAGCGAAAGAGGACGCCGGAAACTGCAAATGTGGAGCAGAACAGCAGAAATGGGAAGAAAGACGGCGCAAGGCAAGGGAAAAAGCCGCCGAACTCGCTCAGAAGCTGACACCGGAAGAAAAAACGGCTCTTGTCTGCGGCCGCAGCAGCGGAAGCAAAGAAATCATCGGAGCCGCTGCCATTACCGTACCGGGTGCAGCCGGGGAGACAACCGCCTCCTTGCTGGAAAAATACGGTGTTGCCAATGTCATTCTGGCTGACGGGCCGGCAGGTATCCGCATCACCTCCCATTATCAGAAAAATCCGTCGGACGGCAGTGTTTACAAAATGAACATGTATCAGCGTCTCGAGAACCGTATTTTCGGAACCGAATTCCTCCACACCGACGGAGAAGATTATTATCAGTACTGCAGTGCGATCCCGGTCGGAACGCTTCTGGCGCAGACATTCGACACAGAGCTTCTCGAGGAAGTAGGCCGCATGATCGGCGCAGAGCTGGAGGAGTTCGGCGTGACCCTCTGGCTTGCACCGGGCATGAACATCCACCGCAATCCGCTCTGCGGACGCAACTTCGAATACTATTCCGAGGATCCGCTTGTCAGCGGAAAAATGGCGGCAGCCCTCACAAGAGGCGTCCAGAGCCAGTACGGGGTCGGAACGACCATCAAACATTACGCCTGCAACAATCAGGAAGAAAACCGCCGCGGCGTATCGAGCATCATTTCCGAGCGCGCCCTGCGTGAGATTTACCTGAAGGGCTTCGAAATTGCAATCAAGGAATCCCAGCCAAAGGCGATCATGACCTCCTACAACAAGGTAAACGGTGTCCACACCGCCAACAGCTACGGTCTGTGCACAACCGCTGCAAGAAAGGAATGGGGCTTTGCCGGCATCATCATGACAGACTGGACCACAACAAACGCCGACGGAGGCTCCTCTGCCGCAAAATGCATCGCTGCCGGAAACGATCTTGTGATGCCGGGAACCGACACCGACCGCCGCGAAATCCTGGATGCGCTGAGTGCCGAAAATGACCAGTATCTCGAGGAAAAAGACCTGACCGCCTGTGCCCAGAGAATTCTGGAAATGATTTTTACTTCCAATTCATATGAATAATGCGGCGTTTTCAGGGATAAAATAACATCAGAAATAGCTGCCGCCACTTCGCAAAGCAAAATTTTCCATGCGGGCTTTGAATGTTACAGTTCGCTGAGATGCAGTGAACTGTAACATTCAAATAGTTGGGCAATTTCACGATTGAAATTTCCCATAACATGTATTAGAATATAAATGATATCAATAAATACGAGGACGTGAAAAGAATGTCAGGATTAAGTAACACACAATATTTTAAAGTAAAAACAGAGCCGGAGATTCAGGTAAAAGAGGTACTCGAAACCGTTTACAACGCCATGGTAGAAAAAGGGTATAATCCAGTCAACCAGATCGTAGGCTATATCATGTCAGGCGATCCGACGTACATTACAAGCTTCAAGGGAGCCAGAAGCCTGATCATGAAAGTAGAGCGTGACGAGCTGGTAGAGGAACTGTTAAAAGAGTACATCAAAAATGAATCCTGGAAGTGAGCGTAATTACTATGAGAATAATGGGATTAGATTACGGCTCAAAAACAGTAGGGGTGGCAGTCAGCGACCCTCTGGGTCTTACTGCACAGGGAATCGAAATTGTCCGCAGAAAATCGGAGAATAAGCTGCGCCAGACGCTGGCCCGGATTGAAGAGATAGCAAAAGAGTACGGCGTGGAAAAAATCGTACTCGGCTTCCCGAAACATATGAACAACGACATCGGAGAGCGGGCCGAAAAATCTCTCGAGTTCAAAGAAATGCTGGAGAGACGGACAGGTCTGCCCGTTGTTATGTGGGACGAGCGGCTGACAACAGTCGAAGCAGACCGCACCATGATGGAAACCGGAATCCGCAGGGAAAACCGCAAGGAGTACGTAGATATGATTGCAGCTGTTTTTATCCTGCAGGGATATCTGGACTATCTTTCCCATCAGAAGGAATCACAGGAAAACTGAACAAAGGAATATTGTATGGAAAAAATAACATTTGTAACAGATGATGGCGGCAAAGAAGAATTTTACGTGGAGGAGCAGACCAGAATCAACGGAGTCAACTATATTCTGGTATCCGATTCAAAGGACGACGAGGCAAATGCCTATATTCTGAAGGATATCTCCACCGACACCGACGCAGAGGCAGAGTATGTTATGGTAGAAGACGACACCGAATTCGATGCCGTTTCCGGCGTATTTGCTTCCATGTTGGATGACGAGGCAGACATCACCTATTGAACCAGCCGTTTTGAAGCCATACCGGGACGCAGACAAAGCGGGACCGGGACAGCGCTTTAAAGGGCAAATCCTGCAGGTGCGGGACATGCTCCATCAGCCTGAAGTGACGCTCAGGGGATGCGTGCGTGAAGCCGTACCGGTAACGGAATCGTTTGGAAAACATGCGCGGAGGTGCTATTTGAAAAAGAATAATGGAAGTAAACTAAAAATTATACCGCTTGGCGGTCTGGAACAGATCGGTATGAACATCACCGTTTTCGAGTATGAGGACAGTATCATCGTCGTAGACTGCGGACTTGCATTCCCGGAAGACGACATGCTCGGTATCGACCTGGTCATCCCGGATGTAACGTATCTGAAAGAAAACATCGACAAAGTCAAAGGCTTCGTCATCACCCACGGCCACGAGGACCATATCGGAGCCCTGCCTTACATCTTAAAAGAAGTGAACGTGCCGGTCTACGCCACCAAACTGACGATTGGCCTGATCGAAAACAAATTAAAGGAGCACAACCTGCTCCGTACCACAAAACGGAAAATCATCAAACACGGACAGTCCATCAACCTGGGCGCATTCCGCATTGAGTTTATCAAAACAAACCACAGCATTGCAGATGCAGCAGCACTGGCAATCTACTCCCCGGCTGGCATCATCGTCCACACCGGAGACTTCAAAGTCGACTACACACCAGTCTTTGGTGATGTCATCGACCTGCAGAGATTCGCAGAGATCGGAAAGAAAGGCGTTCTGGCACTGATGTGCGACAGTACCAATGCAGAGCGGCCTGGCTTTACCATGTCCGAGCGGACCGTAGGAAAGACGATCGACGGCCTGTTTGCCGAGCATCAGAATTCCCGAATCATCATCGCAACCTTCGCATCGAACGTCGACCGTGTGCAGCAGATCATCAACTCTGCTTATAAATACGGCCGTAAAGTTGTCATCGAAGGCCGCAGTATGGTCAACATCATCTCCATCGCGCAGGAGCTGGGCTACATCAATATCCCGGAAAATACCCTGATCGATGTGGAGCAGATGAAAAACTACACCGGCGAGCAGCTTGTCCTGATCACCACCGGAAGCCAGGGCGAGTCCATGGCAGCGCTGTCCCGTATGGCGGCACACCTGCACAAAAAGATCTCGATCCTGCCGGGCGACACCGTGATCTTCAGTTCCCACCCAATCCCGGGAAATGAAAAAGCCGTTTCGAACGTCATCAACGAACTGTCTGCACAGGGTGCCAACGTCGTATTCCAGGACGTTCACGTATCCGGACATGCCTGCCAGGAGGAAATCAAGCTGATCTACTCCCTGGTAAAACCGAAATACGCGATCCCGGTACACGGCGAATACCGCCACTTAAAAGCACACGCAGAAGTAGCACAGAGCCTCGGCATCCCGAAAGAGAACATCTTCCTCATGTATTCCGGTGATGTCATGGAACTCGATGAGGACGGCGCAGCAGTAACTGGCAAAGTCCACACCGGAGCCATCATGGTCGACGGACTCGGCGTTGGTGATGTAGGAAATATCGTCCTGCGTGACCGCCAGCATCTGTCCGAGGACGGAATCATGGTCGTTGTACTGACTCTCGAAAAGAGAACAAACCAGCTTCTGGCCGGCCCGGACATCGTATCCCGCGGTTTCGTCTATGTACGCGAATCCGAGGATTTGATGGGCGAGGCAAGAGAAGTTGTAGAAGAGGCACTGGATGGCTGCCTTTCCAAAAATATCTCCGACTGGGGCAAGATCAAATCCACGATCAAAGATGCCCTCGGCGATTATGTATGGAAGAAAACAAAGAGAAGACCGATGATCCTTCCGATCATCATGGAGGCATAAATACCATGGACAAAGTAACAGAGTGCCTGAACGCGCTCATCGAAGAAATGCGGGAGAGCAGGGCATATCAGAATTACTTATGTATGGAACAGGAACTCGAAAAAGACCCGGAACTAAAAAGCCGGGTCGATGACTATCGAATCCGCAATTATCGACTGCAGCAGTCAGAAAACGTAGACCTCTACGACGCCGTAGATTCCCTCGAGCGGGATTCCTACGCACTCCGCAAAAGCGAGAAAGCAAACGCCTATCTTGAAGCGGAACTCGAGGTCTGTAAGATGGTACAGAAGGTGCAGGACTGCATTTCAGAAGAAATCCGCATCGGCGTACCGGAAATCTAAAACCGAAAATCAAAAGGAGAGCGCCCATGTCCGAAAAGAAAAGGGATGCCGGATACCGCGCAGCGCTGACAGGTGCGAAAGGAACCGTGCGCCTGCTCATTTACGTCTGCGTGATTCTTGTGATCATTCTGGCAGCGAAAACTTCATATCAGTTTGGACATGACGTGTTTGCCGAGGAGCCAGTCGCATCCAGAGAAAAGGGAAAGGAAGTCACCGTACAGGTGCGTTCCGGCATGGAGGCGAAAGAACTTGGCGAACTCCTGAAAGACAACGGACTGATCGACGAAAGCCTTCTGGTTTTCGAAGTCCAGTACCGCCTGTCCGGCTACTACGGCGGCATCAAGGACGGTTCCTACGTGCTGAACACCGCACAGACCGTCGATGAAATGCTGGAAATTCTGGCCGGCATTAACACCGAAGGACAGCCGTCCGCGGAATAACGCACGTTTGCAAAACAAGAGGAATCTTACATGATAATAGACGAACGAATGGTAACCTACATCAATTCCCTGGACACCGGCCACACCCCGTTTCTGGAAAATCTGGAGCGGACGGCCAAACAGGACCGGGTGCCGGTCATTCGCCGTGAAATGCAGAGCTTTTTAAAAGTATTCTTAAAGATGAAACAGCCAAAGAGAATCCTGGAGGTAGGAACTGCCGTAGGATTCTCTGCTGTTTTCATGGCACAGTACGGCGAACCGGACGCAGAGATTACCACAATAGAAAATTACGAAAAACGCATCCCGATCGCACGGGAGAACTTCGAAAAATCCGGCTTCGCCGACCGCATCACGCTGATCCCGGGAGACGCTGCAGAAGTCTTAAAAACCCTGGACGGGCCGTATGATTTTATCTTTATGGACGCCGCTAAGGGACAGTACATCCACTTCCTGCCGGAAGTCCTGCGTGTCCTTGATAAGAACGGCGTACTGATCACCGACAACGTGCTGCAGGACGGCGACGTCATCGAATCCCGCTTCGCCGTGGAACGCCGGAACCGCACGATCCACAAACGGATGCGGGAATACTTATTTGAACTGACACACAATGAAGGGCTGCTGACATCGGTCGTGCCGCTGGGAGATGGAATCGCGATTACGATGAAAAGCCATGAGAAGAGAGAGGAAACAACATGAGAAAACCGGAATTACTGGTTCCAGCCAGCAGTCTGGAAGTATTAAAAGTAGCAGTGATCTTCGGCGCAGATGCCGTATATATCGGCGGAGAAGTCTTCGGACTTCGGGCGAAGGCGAAGAACTTTTCGATGGAAGATATGAAAGAAGGTGTGGAGTTTGCGCATGAGCATGGCGTAAAGGTCTATGTCACCGCGAATATTCTGGCACATAACCAGGATCTTGAGGGCGTGCGGGCTTACTTTGCCGAATTAAAAGAGATTGGACCGGATGCACTCATTATTTCGGATCCGGGAGTGTATCGGATTGCGATGGAAGTGTGCCCGGAGATTGAGCGGCATATCAGCACACAGGCGAATAATACGAACTATGGAACGTATCAGTTCTGGTATGAACAGGGGGCGAAGCGCGTCGTGACAGCGCGGGAGCTGTCGCTGGCGGAGATCAAAGAGATTCGGGAGCATATTCCGGAGGAGATGGAGATTGAGACATTTATTCATGGGGCGATGTGTATTTCGTACTCGGGAAGATGTCTGCTGTCCAATTATTTCACGGGAAGAGATGCGAACCAGGGCGCCTGCACACATCCGTGCCGGTGGAAGTATGCGGTCGTGGAAGAGTCCAGACCGGGGGAGTATCTGCCGGTGTATGAGAATGAGAGAGGGACGTATATCTTTAACTCGAAAGATCTTTGTATGATTGAGCATATCCCGGATTTGCTGGATGCGGGAATTGACAGTTATAAGATTGAAGGAAGAATGAAGACGGCGCTGTATGTGGCGACGGTGGCAAGGACGTATCGGAAGGCAATTGATGATTATCTGGAGAGCCCTAAGAAGTATGAGGAGAATATGGAGTGGTATCGGGATCAGATCTCGAACTGTACGTACAGGCAGTTTACTACGGGATTTTTCTATGGAAAGCCGGATCATGAGAGCCAGATTTATGATAGTAATACGTATGTGAAGGAGTATACGTATCTGGGGATTGTTGGGGAGAAGAATGAAAAAAGCAGATATGCGATTGAGCAGAGGAATAAGTTTTCGGTTGGGGAAGAGATTGAAGTGATGAAACCGGATGGGGAGAATGTCTGCGTTACGGTGAAGGGGATCTGGGATGATGAAGGGAACCAGATGGAGAGTGCGCCGCATCCAAAGCAGAAATTGTGGATTGATCTTGGCGTGGAATTGGATAGGTTTGATATTTTGAGAAGGAAAGAAATGGAATAGGATAGGAAAATAAAAGGGATTAGGAACGTGTCATTTTCGAAAGGTTGCTAATCCTTTTTTGTGCGAATAGAGATTATGTAAAGCAATGGTAATGATAAAAGAAACAAATAGGAAAAAGTTCGACATTCTGTGAAAAAAGGTGCTTCATAATGTTTACAAACTGGAGCAAATAAGCTAGAATGTATATGATATTATTGGACTAAGGCTAAATGCTGTTTTAATAGGCCATAAGTCACAAAAATATGTTAAGTATCATTACAAACGGAATGTATATAACTGGCAATGTCTACTCAACAAACCATATTGACGTAGCATAGTCGAAAAGAACCTGTTTTGCACACTAATTGAGTTGCTGAAATTGGCTATATTTCACAGCTATATGAGCTATAAATGCTAGATACTCATACAAAACGCTGAACTTTTGACCCCTGTGGCACAAAATTGGCACATCCTTTTCAGAAGAATCATAGAAATGGCGGAAAACAGGAGAAAACAACAAAAATCCATGAGTTTATCATTAACGTCTGAAAATGCTGTTGAGTACACTATCTGACCCACTAATGACACCTACATCATTACGGTTTGTTGAGTCATGAAAAATAGAGAAAAACAGATGATTTCTACCTCATAAAACAGCTGTTGAGTAGAGCATAGATGGCGATGATAAATACATGTTTTGGGCGGTGAGAGTGCATGATTTATTCATAATGAACAATGAATGACGAAATTGGACTGGGTGATATATACGGTTTTAACAAAACTCATGCGCCGACAGGGTTCGATTCAACAATCCAACACTTAGAAAAAACATCATTGCAGGGTATACGGGGTTCGACTGTATAAAACAGCACTTCGGCTATAGAGAAATAGAGACGAGTGTACTCAACGGATGTTTTATGAAGTAGAAAACACGATTGCTGGGGTAATTGGATACGACAGCATAAGAAAACATTTAGCCGATTGTGTGGTGAACACAGCAGAAATTAGAGAGAAATACCATCCATATGGATGTGTACATAGATATTTTTAAAGATTAAAAGACGGAGGAATAGATGTTATGAAAGGCATTATTTTAGCAGGTGGATCGGGCACTCGTCTGTATCCATTAACGAAAGTGACGAGCAAGCAACTCTTACCTATTTTTGATAAACCGATGATTTATTATCCGATGTCCGTTCTGATGAACGCTGGCATCCGTGACATTTTGATCATCTCCACACCGCAGGATACACCTCGTTTCGAGAACCTACTGGGCGATGGACACCAGTTTGGTGTAAATTTGACTTATGCTGTTCAGCCGTCCCCGGATGGACTGGCACAGGCTTTTATCCTTGGTGCTGATTTCATCGGAAACGATTCTGTGGCAATGGTTCTGGGCGATAACATTTTTGCCGGTCATGGATTAAAGAAAAGATTGACTGCCGCAGTAGAAAACGCTGAGAGCGGCAAGGGTGCAACGGTGTTTGGCTATTATGTGGACGATCCGGAGCGTTTCGGAATTGTTGAGTTTGACAAGAACGGTAAGGCCATTTCTATCGAGGAAAAACCGGAGCATCCGAAGAGCAACTATTGCGTAACCGGTCTGTATTTCTACGATAACCGTGTGGTCGAGTTTGCAAAGAACCTGAAACCTTCTGCGCGTGGTGAATTAGAAATTACCGATTTGAACCGTATTTATCTGGAAGATGGTACTCTGAATGTAGAACTGCTGGGTCAGGGCTTTACTTGGCTGGACACTGGTACACATGAGAGCCTTGTTGATGCTACCAACTTTGTGAAGACCGTGGAGCAGCATCAGCATCGCAAGATTGCCTGCTTGGAGGAGATTGCGTACCTGAATGGTTGGATCAGCAAGGATGAACTGATGGAAGTCTATGAGGTCATGAAGAAGAACCAGTATGGTCAGTACCTGAAGGACGTCATGGACGGCAAGTATCAGGAACATCTGTACTAATTAGAAACGAGTAAAAAATACATAGATAAGTGTAGAGGAGATTAAAATCATGAAAATTATTGTTACCGGTGGTGCTGGTTTTATTGGTAGTAACTTTGTGTTCCACATGCTGAAGAAGTATCCGGATTATCGGATTATCTGTCTGGACAAGCTGACCTATGCAGGAAATCTGTCCACACTGGCACCTGTTATGGATAATCCGAACTTCCGCTTTGTGAAGGCTGATATTTGTGACCGTGAAGCTGTGAATAAACTGTTTGAAGAAGAACATCCGGACATCGTGGTCAACTTTGCGGCAGAGTCTCATGTTGACCGTTCTATTGAAGATCCTGGCATCTTCCTTCAGACCAATATTATCGGCACTTCTGTGCTGATGGATGCTTGCCGCAAGTACGGTATTCAGCGTTATCATCAGGTTTCTACCGATGAGGTTTACGGTGACCTGCCGCTGGATCGTCCTGACCTGTTCTTCACTGAGGAGACTCCGATTCATACCAGCTCTCCGTACAGTAGCTCCAAAGCTGCTGCTGACCTGTTGGTTCTGGCTTACCACCGTACCTACGGCCTGCCTGTGACCATTTCTCGTTGCTCCAACAACTATGGCCCGTATCACTTCCCGGAGAAGCTGATTCCGCTGATGATCGCCAATGCACTGGCTGACAAGCCGCTGCCTGTTTATGGCGAAGGTCTGAATGTCCGTGACTGGCTGTATGTTGAAGATCACTGCAAGGCTATTGATCTGATTATCCACAAGGGTCGTGTGGGCGAAGTCTACAATGTCGGCGGCCACAACGAGAAGCAGAACATTGAGATCGTGAAGATTATCTGCAAGGAGCTGGGCAAGCCGGAGAGTCTGATTACCCATGTTGGTGATCGTAAGGGTCATGATATGCGTTATGCCATCGACCCGACCAAGATTCACAATGAGCTGGGCTGGTTGCCGGAGACCAAGTTTGAGGATGGCATCAAGAAGACTATTCAGTGGTATCTCGATAACCGTGAGTGGTGGGAGACCATTATCAGCGGTGAATACCAGAACTACTACGAGAAAATGTACAGCAACCGCTAACAGGAGGAAAGAACATGAAGTTTTTTGTAACAGGCGTTGGCGGTCAGCTGGGACATGATGTGATGAATGAGCTGCTAAAGCGCGGTCACGAAGGTGTGGGTTCTGATATTCAGGAAAACTACAGCGGCGTGTCAGACGGTTCTGCGGTAACAAAAGCACCGTATGTAGCACTGGACATTACTGATAAAGATGCCGTTGAAAAAGTTATTACAGAAGTAAATCCGGATGCCGTGATCCATTGTGCAGCATGGACTGCTGTGGATATGGCAGAGGACGACGATAAAGTGGCGAAAGTCCGTGCTATCAATGCAGGTGGCACTCAGAACATTGCAAATATCTGCAAGAAATTGGACTGCAAGATGACCTATATCAGCACGGATTATGTGTTTGACGGTCAGGGCACTGAGCCCTGGCAGCCGGACTGCAAGGATTACAAGCCACTGAATGTGTATGGCCAGACGAAGTTGGAAGGTGAACTGGCAGTCAGCCAGACGCTGGACAAGTATTTCATTGTCCGCATTGCATGGGTGTTTGGCTTGAATGGTAAGAACTTTATCAAGACCATGCTGAATGTCGGCAAGACCCACGATATTGTTCGTGTGGTTAATGACCAGATTGGCACACCGACCTATACATATGATTTAGCTCGACTGCTCGTCGATATGAATGAGACTGAGAAGTACGGCTATTACCATGCAACTAATGAGGGTGGCTATATCAGTTGGTATGATTTCACAAAGGAAATTTATCGTCAGGCTGGATATAAGACGGAAGTCCTGCCGGTGACCACGGCAGAGTATGGTCTGAGCAAGGCAGCTCGTCCGTTCAACAGTCGTTTAGATAAGAGCAAGCTGGTGGAAGCTGGCTTTACTCCGCTTCCGACTTGGCAAGATGCACTGAGCCGTTACCTGAAAGAGATCGAGCAGTAATAGAGGAGATAGAAGAAATGGGACAGATTAAAGTTGAGAAAAATGTAGGCGGCATTGAAGGACTTTGTGTTATTGAGCCTGCTGTTCACGGTGATGCCCGTGGCTATTTTATGGAAACCTACAACGAAAAAGATATGAAGGAAGCTGGCATCGACATTCATTTTGTACAGGATAACCAGTCTATGTCCACAAAGGGCGTGCTGCGTGGCCTGCATTTCCAGAAGCAGTATCCGCAGTGCAAGCTGGTACGTGCCGTGCGTGGCACTGTGTTTGATGTTGCGGTTGATCTTAGAAGCAACTCTGAAACCTATGGCAAGTGGTATGGCGTTACACTGTCCGCGGAGAATAAGAAACAGTTCCTCATTCCGGAAGGCTTTGCACATGGCTTCCTGGTTCTGAGTGATGAAGCAGAGTTCTGCTACAAGGTCAATGACTTCTGGCATCCGAATGATGAAGGTGGCATGGCTTGGAATGACCCGGAGATTGGCATTGAATGGCCGGAGTTGAAGGGCGAGTACAAGGGTAGTGCCAGCGCAGAAGGCTACACGCTGGAAGATGGTACTGTACTGAACTTGAGTGATAAGGACCAGAAGTGGCTTGGTCTGAAGGATACTTTTAAATTTTAAGAACACAGGGGTAGGAAGAATGCAGCGGGAAAACGAAGTACAGCACGTATTTCTGGTAGGAGCCAAGAGCTTAGGCGCATACGGTGGATATGAAACCTTTGTTTACAAGCTCACGGAGTACCATCAGAATAAGAAAAATATTAAATATCATGTGGCGTGTAAGGCTAACGGTGACGGCTGCATGGATGAAACAAAAGTGGAAGGTGTGACCAGAATTAATGATCACGAGTTCGAGTTCCACAATGCACATTGTTTCAAAATTGATATCCCTCAAATTGGTGCGGCGCAGGCCATTTATTATGATGTTGCAGCATTGAATGCTTGCTGCAAATACATAAAAGAACATAAGATCAAAAATCCGATTGTTTACATTATGGCTTGCCGCATTGGACCTTTTGCGGCTCATTTCTACAAAGAAATTCATAAGCTGGGCGGCACTGTGTACCTGAATCCGGACGGACACGAGTGGATGAGAGCGAAGTGGTCTGCACCGATTCGGAAATACTGGAAGATTTCTGAGCAGATGATGGTTAAATACTGCGACCTTGCTATCTGTGACTCAGTGAACATCGAGAAGTATATCCACGAGTGCTATGACGGAAAGGGCATTAAGGGTCGAAATCCGAAGACTACGTTTATTGCGTATGGTGCAGATTTGACCCTTAGCAAGCTGTCCGATGATGATGAAAAGCTAGTGAACTGGTATAAAGAAAAAGGACTGACGAAGAAGGAATATTACCTTGTCGTCGGTCGCTTTGTACCGGAGAACTCTTTTGAAGTTATGATCCGAGAGTTCATGAAGAGCAAGAGCAAAAAAGACTTTGCCATTATCACAAATGTAAATGACAAATTCCTGAATGAGCTTGAGGAAAAACTTCATTTCAAGAGCGATAAGAGAATTAAGTTCGTTGGCACTGTTTATGATCAGGAATTGCTGAAGAAAATTCGAGAGAACGCCTATGCCTATTTCCATGGCCATACGGTTGGTGGTACAAACCCGTCGTTGATTGAGGCTCTTGGCAGCACGGATCTGAATCTGCTGGTTGATGTTGGCTTTAATAAAGAAGTCGCAGAGGATTGTGCTCTTTATTGGAGCCGTAAGCCGGGGAGCCTTGCAAAGCTGATAGATAAAGCAGATCAAATGAGTGCAGATGAAATTACAGAGATGGGACAGAGGGCAAAAAAACGAGTGGCAGAAGAGTACACGTGGAATAAGATCTGCGGACAGTATGAAGATGTATTTCTCAAATACAAAAAACTAAGCAAGGCGGGAATGATGATCGAATATTATGCAGTTGTTGTTTTATACAACAAAAAAATACAGGAATCGATTACGGTTTCGCATTTAATGCAGCTCAAGGAAGAGCAACTTCATATTATTGTATTAGATAATAGCACAGATGACTATGTGGTAGAAAACAAGGAATATTTCCCAATTGATTTGCTGACCTATCATAGTATGGGAGGAAACGTTGGATTATCAAAAGCATACAATTATGCACTTTCTATCCTAAAAGATAAGTCTGAGGATGATATTGTAATCTGGTTTGACGATGATACACCTGTAAAACAGGAATACTTTGATTGCTTGAAAAATAAAGTGGTGGATAAAACGTTTGATGTATTTGTGCCGGTGATATATGGGCAAAATGGCGTGATTTATTCGCCAAATGAATCAGGTTGGCTGAAAGGAAAGTATATTAAATCCCCAGAACAACAAATTCCACAGAATAAATTCAATGCGATCAACAGTTGTCTTGCTGTAAGATTAAAAGCATACAAAGGGTATACCTATGACGAAGGGTTGTTTATGGATTGCGTTGACACAAAATTGTTTGATGATTTTCGGAAAAAAGAGTTGAAATTCTGCACGCTTCCGGTAAAAATATATCAAAATTTTTTTCAGCGTAGTGACAGCAGGAATGTTCAAAAATACTGGAATCGGTTCCGCATCAGAATAAATGATACGTTATATTATTCTAGCCTTAATGGTTTTAGCAGTAAGCTTTGTGGATATATTCGTATTTTGGGTTGGAGCTTGGTTTATGGCATAAAACTTAGATCGATTAAATTTAGTTTACTTTGTATTGCGCAGATGTTGAATCATGGGGGAGAAAAGTGATAACAAAATTTAAAAAGGATGAAATTTTATTTTATTTGTCCTACATTATACAGTATATATCATTGTTTATTGGCGATGTCTATAATATCGGTAGCATGGATATATTGGCGAGATATTTGCGTATAGGATCATATATATTGATTTTTATTTCTTGCATTAATATGAGATTGAGGAAGAAAGATTTTTTCCGGATGGTTGCTATTTTAATGGTGACATTGCTGTATGGAGTGAAAACCGGAGATTTATATTGGAGTGTTTTAATCTTACTTATTTATAATTCAAAAAAGGTTGATATAGAAAGGGTTTATAAAACAAGTTCAAGAATAATTGCAATCGGCATAATCAGTGTTTTGGTTCTTTGTATGTTTGGAGTGTTGCCAGATATTTTAACGTCTCGTAATACAGTAGAGCAAATTAACTATAACAGACATTCATTTGGATTCTACCATAGCAATGTTTTGCCATTGTTGATTTTTTATTTAGAAGTGTATTATATCTGTATTGTAAAAGAAAAAATACGAGATAACGTAATAGTTCTTTTTGTGTTACTTGCAGGAGCCACAAATACTTTCTGTCATTCGAGAAATGCATTAATTCTGTCATTAGCTTTATCATTATTTGTTGTTTTTGCAAAGCAAATGAAGAAAGATGAGCATAAAATATTGTATCGAACTACGGTTTTAAGTATACCTTGTATGTCAATCTTTTCATTTTCAATGATGTTTTTACTACTAAAAGGCGGAATTTGGAACACAATTGACACTTTCTTTTCAGGTAGATTTAGACTGGCGATATTTAAAATGAGAAGAATTGGTCTTCACCTTATAAATATTATGAGTAATGAATCGTTCGTGAAAGACAACACTACTTATGTTGATGGAAAAGATATAAGTTCGATTGTTTTGGATAATGGATATCTGTATGTAATATTGAGATATGGAATCTTAATTATACTTGTTTACTTTTTGATTGCCTATTGTTTGGCGAAAAAGAATAAGGAAAACGCATGTGTATTAGGAGCATTAATCGCAGTCTTTATAGCAAATTTTGTTGATAATGACTTGGTGGATTACTCGTTTCTTCCGTTTATTCTTTGGGCTTTTAATGATGTTAGAGTTGATAGTATCATTAAAAACGTGGAAAAGAAAGTCGACGAAATATATAAAGGAAATATAGAAAAAATATGAAAACAGTAATAGTTGTAATTTCTGCATATAATGGCGCAAAACATATTGAACGACAATTGGATTCAATTTTTGAACAGGTTGGTGTAGATGTTCAAGTCTTAGTGCGAGATGATTGCAGTAAAGATAATACGGTAGAAGTTGTACAAAAATATGCACAAAATCATCCACAAAACAAAATTGAAATTATTAAGGGAGAAAATGTTGGATTTGCAAAAAGCTTTTGGCTTGGTCTTTCGATGTGCAGGGATGCAGACTATTATGCATTTGCAGATCAGGATGATGTCTGGAAACCGAATAAATTGATTCGGTGTATTAATGTGATGCAGGAGGTAGATAAAGTTCCACAGCTGGCATATTGCAAAATGCAACGGAGTGACGTTCAGCTGAATCGCTTGGATGAACAGGTTGAAGTTTTGAAGCCTGAACAGCTGACAAAAAAACTTACGCTGATCAAAACATATAATTATGGTGCAGCGACGGTTATCAATAAAAGTGCAAAAGAGCTGGTTTGTCGAGTGTGGCCTGAAGTGGACGATTTGCCTCATGATATGTGGGTTGGAACATTATGCCACTGGTTTGGTAAGGTATACTTTGTGGATGAAGAACTTTATTATTGGATTCGGTATGATACCAGTGTTACGGGAGAAGGAACAAAAGGAACTGCAATTCAATATAGACTGAAAAAGACGCTACAAAAGAAATCGTATCCTAATATCAGTACAGCTATGTTAGAGGCTTATAGTGACCTTCTGCAGTCAGAGGATCGCGCTTTTCTGAAAAAGGCAAGCGATTACAAAAAAGTGTTCAAAGACAAAATATCACTTTTATTTGATCCAACTTTCAAAAGGCTGACATTCAGCGGAACACTTGCTCTAAAATTGGGGATTTTATTAAATTGGTATTGAGGGAAAGGAGGAAGAAAGGATGGAGCAGAAAGTATCAATTGTTGTTCCCGTGTATAATGTAGAAAAGTATCTGAAGAGATGCGTGAACTCGCTTATTGGACAAAGCTATTCTAATCTTGAAATCCTCTTGGTAGATGATGGATCAAAAGATAGTTCACTTTCAATCTGTAAGGAATATGAGCTGAAAGATTCTCGGATTCGAGTATTTCATAAAGAAAATGAAGGTCTTGGCTTGACACGAAATTATGGTATTGAAAGAGCTACTGGTGAGTATATTACATTTGTTGATTCGGATGATTATTTAACTTCGGATGCGATTACAGCCATGCTGGATCGAGCTATTGCGACAAACGCAGATGTGGTAATTGCGACTCACTATTATAAAAATGAAGTACAAGGAGTTGCAATACCAGAGCGTTTATATAGCGGAAATGAAATTAAGAAAGCACTTATGGTTCATATGATGGGCAACAACGGAAACAAACTTGATGCCCTATCTTATACGGCATGGGGGAAATTGTATAAAAAAGAACTGTTCACTAAAAACAATCTTGTCTTTCCATCTGAACGAAAACTTATCTGGGAAGACTTGGCGTTTAGTGTAGAGGCATATCCTCTGTGCGAAAAAGTATACGTTCTCCATAAACCTGTTTATTATTATTGCTTTAATGAGGGGTCTTTGACACATACGTACAAGCCGAATAAGTTAGAACTTGTTATGGAATTGTATCATTATATGGGCACAAAAATACAGGAATTAGGATTGCCGAAAGAGGCACAATATCGTTTGAATACGAATTTTATTGGGCATATTCGCACCTGCATTAAACTTGAAGTATTTTATGCTGATAAAAATGGTTTTGGAACGGCAATTCAAAATATCAGGAAAATATGTTCCAGAAAAGATGTCCAAATATTAATAGAAAATTATCCTAAAGCCTCTTTTAATAAGTCGCAGTATATATACAATTTTACAATGGAGCATAGGTGGATTTATGCTATTTATTTTCTGACATGGCTTCAGAATAAAAAAAAGAGAATCGAGTAAACCTTTGAAAATGGAGGATGTGGTATGGATACTCCTTTAATTTCTATCCTTATGAGTACCTACAATGAAACAACAAAAGAATTGGATGAGAGTATAAATTCCATTTTACACCAGACATATTCCAATTTTGAATTTTTGATTATCAATGATAATCCCAATAATTACGCACTGGAAAAAACATTGAAATCATATAAGGACAGTCGAATTAAAATTATACATAATGAAAAAAATTTAGGACTTGTAAAAAGCTTAAACAGCGGATTAAAATGTTGTAACGGTCAATATGTGGCAAGAATGGACGCTGATGATATAAGTTGTCCATCCAGAATACAGGATGAGTTACTGTATTTGCAAAACAATCATTTGGATATGGTTGGTAGCTATATTGAAACGATTGATGAAAATGGAAAAACGATAAAATCTTTGATGAGGTTTCCAATAAATCATAATCAAATTGTAAAATTTATGCGATGGGGAAGCTGTATTTGTCATCCTACGTGGCTTCTAAAACGAGAAGTTTGTTTTGAATTACAAGGATACCGCAAAACACCACATTGTGAAGATTATGATTTTATTCTTCGGGCAATAGCACATGGATATAAAGTTGGAAATATCCCTAAAGTTGAACTGAGTTATAGAATACGTCAAAGTGGCGTATCGAAATCACATGAGGCAGAGCAGTTCCTGCTCAGAGATTATCTTGCCAAAAATATGAAACAAATTGATTCGCTTACGGAAGATGCCATTACAAAATTTCTCAATTCCGAAAAGTTCAATTGGCAGCTTGAACAACTTTCGCACTATAAAAACGCAAAGCAACTGTTAAAAAATGGATCCGGGATTGAAAAACTAAAAAGCACTGTGCAAATTCCGATAAATCGATTTTTCTGGAGAGATATCGTTGAAAAAACAACACTGTTGCTAAGAGAGCATATATAACTGAAAGGATGGTTTAGGTGGAGAAGCTTTTACTTTTAATGCCCTCATTTATGGGATATGAGAAAAGCTTGCAAAATCAGTTGGGGAAAAAATATGAAGTAACATTGCTTAATTGCGACCAATATGATAAAGCGATTCTCGAAGAATATAAAAAATGCAGTAAACTTCGGTGGATGGTGCGAAATCTTTTTTCCGTAATTAAGGAACATGATCAAGAAAGAGCTGAAGCTAAGTATTTGATGCAAACGCTTAAAAAGATAAATTCAGCGAAGAATTACTATTCAGTGGTTTTTTGCATCAATGGATCTTTTTTGTCTGATAAATTCTATCAAGTAGTAAAGGAAAGAAATCCGCAAGCGCGGTTTATTTACTATGCGTGGGATGATGTGAAAAATTTGATAAAACAATCACATATCAAGTTCTTTAATGAGAAGTTTGCATATAATATTTCTGAATGTAAAAAGTACAATTTTTCGTATTGCCCGATGTTTGTCCAAAATGAAATAGTAGGGCATGATTCCAAAGATTTATATGACATTCTTTTTATCGGATCAGCGCACTCGGATCGACAGAAAATTGCGGATGAATTGTATTCAAAATACGGAAAAGAGTACAGGCTATTCATTTATTTGTATGATCCTACACATACAAATGGACAGTTTTGCCATGACCAGCCATTGACATATGAAAAATATATCGAATATATGCGAAAGTCAAAAGTTCTTATAGACGTACCGCAATCTACACAAGAAGGCCCTACTACACGTTCATTTGATGCATTGTTAACAAAAACGAAAGTGGTCACAGTAAATCCGTTCATAAAAGAATATCCAATTTATTCTGATAACATCTTGATTGTAGACAGGAACAACATAGTCATAGATGATGCGTTTATAAATAAGCCATATATTGAAACGGGGTATCAAGCATTGGCTATTCCAGAATGGTTAAAAAAATTTGATTTATAAGGATAAAGAAAAATGAAAATTCTAGTTATTAATTGTCATCCAGACAACCGTGGCGATGAAGCGGCTGTTCATGCGATGGTAGATGAAATAAGTGCTGCATATCCAGGAGTTGAAATTACATTAGCTATCCGTGGTGCGGGTACAAAGTACCCTAATATGCCATCAAATGTAAAAATGATACATCAGTTTATGCCAATTTCTTCTAAAGCTAAGGTTGCACATAGAATCGCTGTGCTGACAGATGGAAGGGTATCAATTTCTTCAAATGAAAAAACTTTGATTTCGGAGATTTCTAAAGCTGATATTGTTTTACATGCACCGGGTGGTCCAAGCATTGGAGATACATATTATAGTGATGAGCCAACTTATCTTGCAATTTATGATTTGCTGATTGCAATGCATAAACCATATATGTTTTATGCTCCGTCTATGGGACCGTTTCAGAGAGAAGAACGTAATTCATGGCGCAAAAAAGTACTGGAACATTCAGAGGCTATTGTGTTAAGAGATCCTATTTCAGAGAAATATGTACGAGATTTTGTTCCGGATAAAACAATTTCTTTGACCTTAGACTCAGCTTTTCAACACGATGTGAATATTGAGCAGAACAAAGAAAAGCTGAATCAATATATGGAATTAAAGAGATTTTTAGAAAAACATGAAAAATGTGTAGGTGTGACAATTACTGATTTACTGTGGCATCCGGTGTATTCTAAAAATCCTGCAATTTCAAAAAATATTCATGATGTATTCCACGAATTTCTTTCAAGTCTTACAAAGGCTGGTTATGGCGTGGTGTTTATTCCGCAATTATATGGAAACGGAAACGATTATGATTTGATGCGTACATTCTGTTGTGATACAAATGATTATTTTGTAGTAACAGCAAGTGATGAGCGATATGATACTTACTTTCAGCAGTATTTGATAGGTCAATTATACGCAGTTATTGGTATGCGATACCATAGTAATATTTTTTCTGCAAAGATGGGAACACCTTTCATTTCGATATCATATGAGCAAAAGATGAAAGGCTTTATGGAAAAAATGAATTTGGCAGAATATTGCATTGACCTTAAAAACTTATCAAAAGATACTATTGAAAATCGTTTTGAGCAGCTTGTAAATCATTATGATGAATACAAGAAGTATCTCTGTAATAAACATACCTTTATGAAGTCTGAAGCTCATAAAACAACAGATATTTTAGCAACGGTATTGGAAAGAAAAGAGAAGGCACAGTGATATGAACAGAACTCAAAACGCAACAAGAAATATAGTGTTTGGAGTCATTTTAAAGATTTACCAGATTTTATTGCCGTTTATAATGCGAACGGCAATGATTTATCTGATGGGTGTAGAATATCTGGGATTAAATAGTTTGTTTACATCCATTTTGCAAGTTTTGAATCTTGCAGAACTGGGAGTGGGTTCGGCGATGGTTTATAGTATGTATAAGCCAATTGCTGAGAATGACAAATCAACTATTTGCGCATTGTTAAAGTTATATAAAAAATACTATTTTTTTATTGGACTAATAATCGCTTGTGTAGGTGTTTTGCTGACCCCTTTGATTCCAAAACTAATTAGTGGAGATATTCCTGGACAATTAAATGTTTATATTTTATATCTGCTAAACTTAGCAGCTACAGTAATGACATATTGGCTGTTTGCCTATAAAAATTCTTTACTTCAAGCTTATCAACGAAGCGATATAGCGAGCAAGATAACGATTGTAACAACATCGCTCCAATATGCGACACAATTAATTGTCCTATGGTTGTTTCATAACTATTATCTTTACATTATCGTTATGCTTTTTACACAGGCAATGGCGAATGTTATTACTGCGATGGCAGCATCGCATCTGTATCCAGACATGGAACCAAAAGGAGACTTGCCTGATAGAACGGTCAAAACAATTAATCAAAGAATTAAAGACTTGTTTACCGCAAAACTTGGTGCAACGATTGTTAATTCGGCAGACACAATTGTTATATCAGCGTTTTTAGGTTTGACAATTCTTGCCATGTATCAAAACTATTATTTTATTATGTCCTCTGTTATGGGTATATTGACAGTAGTTTTTAGCTCCTGTTTAGCTGGAGTCGGTAATAGCATGGTGACGGAGAGTGCAGAAAAAAATTATAATGATTTTAGAGTTCTTACATTTTTAATAAATTGGATCGTTACTGTCTGTATGTGTTGCTTTGCAACAGTATACCAACCATTTATAGAACTTTGGGTAGGAAAAGATTATATTTTTGATGAAATAGTTGTTGCACTTTTTTGCGTTTATTTTTATCTTGTAACGATGCAGCAGGTAAATGGAATGTATAAGGATGCTGCGGGCGTATGGCATCAGGATAGATTTCGTCCGCTTATTGCGGCAATGGTCAATTTGTTTCTTAACATTGTATTAGTTCAATTTTGGGGTATTTACGCAATATTACTTTCAACCATCATTAGTTATGTTTTTATATCAATGCCATGGATGATTAGTAATGTTTTTAGGTATGTATTTCATAGAAGCTTGAAGCAATTCATGAAAGAGTTTGTGACATATTTCATTGCCGCATGCATTATTACATTTTTATGCTGTATTTTATGTAGAATAACAAGAGAGCTTTCCTTGTTAGGACAGGTTATAATAAATTTGATTTTTTCAGTTGTTTTGTCAAATATAGCAATGTTTGTTATATATAGAAAAAATAGCTATTATAATCAGATGGTTGAACTGGTTGATAGGATAACCAAGTTTAAATTTACACGAGTATTGAAAATAATAAAAAAATAGCAAGGAAACCTTTCTGCAAAAGCATATAGTAAAGGGGAAAATAAATTATGTATTCAAGTGAAAGAAATGTGCAAATGCTATTATCGCTATTAAAAGCGCATAAAATAAAAAAAATGGTATTAAGCCCAGGAAGTGCAAACGCGTCTTTTGTAGCAAGTGCACAATATGATGGAGATTTTGAATTGTATTCTTCTGTTGATGAGCGATCCGCAGCATATATTGCCTGTGGGCTAGCAGAAGAATCTCAAGAGCCTGTTGTGATTTGTTGCACTGGAGCTACAGCATCAAGAAATTATATGCCCGGATTGACAGAAGCATACTATAGAAAATTGCCTGTTATTGCGGTAACGGCAACGCGACCAATTGCATGGCTGGGGCAAAATCGTGATCAGCTAATTGATAGAACTGTTATACCAAAGGATATTGCAGTAAAAAGTGTACATCTTCCAGTAATAGAGAATGAGCAAGATGAATGGGAATGTAATTTAAAAATTAATGATGCTTTATTGGAACTTCGAAGAAATGGAGGCGGACCCGTACATATAAATTTGACTACATCCTACAGCCTTGATTTTTCTGTAAGCAAACTTCCAGAAGAACGTGTAATTCAAAGAGTTGATTTAGAAAGTAAATTACCTGAATTATCTAAGGGAAATATTGCAATATTTGTAGGAGCGCATTCGGTATGGAATGAGAAACTAAAAGCCTCGGTTGAATCATTCTGTGAAGAATATAATGCGTTTGTTTTTTATGATCAAACAAGCAATTATACCGGAAAGTATGGTATTCCTTGTGGCGTATTCGATATTGTAGGGTTTCCTAATTTAAAGATAAATCTTTTGATTCATTTGGGGAATATTTCAGCATCATGGCCAGCATCTGCCGAAGAAATCTGGAGAGTGAATCCTGATGGCGAGATTCGTGATACATATCAACATCTTACAAAAGTATTTGAAATGCAAGAAGAAGATTTCTTTAAGGCATATTGCGGAAACAATCCAAAAAGTCGGATTACACAATATGAAAAGTGGCATGCTGTATATCGTTCACAAATAGAGGCGATGCAGAACAGTAATAATGATATGGCATTTTCTTCTTTGTGGATTGCACAGAACATGTATAAAGAAATGCCAAAGAATTCCATTATTCATTTTGGAATTTTGAATTCTCTCCGTTGTTGGAATTGTTTTGAAATTGATCGTAGCATTCGCGGTTATTCGAATACAGGCGGTTTTGGAATTGATGGAGGTGTATCAAGTTTAATAGGCGCATCCCTTGTGAACTCTGACACCATATACTATGGTATTTTTGGAGATTTAGCATTTTTTTACGATATGAATAGCTTGGGAAACCGACATATTTCATCGAATGTACGTATTCTTGTTGCCAATAATGGATTGGGAGGAGAATTTAAAAATTCGTTGGGAAACGTTCAGAAAGCAGGCCTTGGTGACTCGGCAGATGCGTATATTTCTGCTTATGGGCATTATGGCGAGAAATCACAGGAACTTTTAAAGCATTATGCACAAGATTTGGGATTTCAGTATTTGTCGGCAAATGATAAAACAAGCTTTCTTGCGGCAATGAAAGAGTTTACCGCTACGGAACATAAGGAAAAGCCGATACTTTTTGAAGTGTTTATGGATGAACATGAGGATGTAAGTGCTCTTGATTTGATTCAGAGTCTAAGAGATTTTTCAGAAAATGACCAAAATGTTATGGCTAAAACAAAAAAACTAGCTAAAAATATTCTTGGCCGAAATGGAGTAAAAATGATTCAAAAAGTTATGCACAAAAATGACTGAGGTGTAAAAATGGGAGTGGGTTCAAAAATCCGAGAGTTGATAGATTATTATTACTCAAAAAAGAATGAAAAGAATGTAGTTCCAATCAATATTCCGAAAAACAAGAGTAATTTACTGGAAAATAAAGTTGCATTGATAGTTGGCGGAACTGGTGGTATTGGAGTAGCAATCGCAGAGTCATTTTTGGAAGCTGGTGCAAAAGTTATTATTTCAGGAACAAGCGAAGAAAAAGTAACAAAGACTGTTGAAAAACTTGGAAATGCTGCAAGAGGTATACAGATAGATTTAAACAATGTGACAGAATTTGATAATAAAGTCTCACAGTCTATTAGTTTGTTTCCTGAAAATAGGATTGATATTCTTGTGAATTGCGCAGGAGTACATGGCGATCAAAAATTTGGAATTGTTTCAGAAGCAACATATGATGCAGTTATGAATACGAATCTTAAAGGATTATTTTTTATGACGCAGATAGTGAGTAACTATATGAAAGAGAAAAAAATAAAAGGACATATTCTTAATGTTAGTTCGGCCGCTGCCTTAAAACCTGGTTATACTCCTTATGAAATATCAAAAAGTGGCGTTCGCTCGTTTACATTGGGAGCAGCAGCTGAATTGATCCCATATGGAATTGTTGTAAATGCAATTGCTCCAGGACCAGTTGCAACGGCAATGCTTGGGCGCAAGGAGGGAGATACTTTGTATACAGATTGTATTCCGGCAAAGCGTTTTGCAACACCTTCAGAGATTGGACAACTGGCAGTGATAATGGTTAGTGATATGTGTGATTTGGTAATAGGAGATACATTTTATATTAGTGGGGGATCTGGAACTATCCAATATTGATAATGTGAAATGGAAGGGGAAAATGTGAAAAGGAATTCTTCAATTGAAATGGTTCGCATTATAGCAATGATGTTTATTGTTGTGGGACATTTGGCGGGACATGGAATATTAAAAGTTACAACGACAGATTCTTTTGAAATGTGGCTGGGGGGCAACGCTCAATAAATTATTTGCCATCCTTTTAATTCCAGGCGGTAGGGTTGGAGTTGCTTTGTTTTTTTTAATATCGGGATATTTTCAAATATGCAAATCAACTGTTTCGGTGAAGAAAGTTGTAGGGGAAACAATTTTTTATTCCATATTTCTACAAGTAATTGCTTTAATTTTAAAAATAGGGTCATTAGGAAGCCTGATAAGAAGTTTTTTACCAATTGCTTCAGGTAACTGGTGGTATGTATCTAGTTATATTTTATTGATGCTCTGTTCGCCGGCAATAAATGAATATTTCTTGAAGTTGAATAAAAAACAGAAAAAAATCATGATTGCATTTGCGTGGGCATTTCTTTACACGTTGCCGTATCTTTTTTCTGTGCAGTATTATGGCTTGGAAAGAGGTGTCCTTTTTTATTTGCTGGGTGCTTATATTAGGACGGAAATAGATATTGATAAAATACGAACATTTAAGCAGCAGTTAATGATGGCATTTACTCTGATATGGATTATATATGTTCCTATTGGATATGTGTACTATTCTGGAGGGAATAACAGCAGACTGTTTAGTGCAATTGGTGATAGTATAATTTTTAATGGCTTAATTATTGTCAGTTGTGCTGTATCACTTTTTTTGATATTCGTCTCGGCAAATCCTTATAGTAACAAGACGATTAATATAATTGCTAAATCTACATTTGGAATATATTTATTGCACGACAATATGTATAGAGATTTCATTTGGAATGATTTGTTAAAAATTTCTACTAAGTTTCAATCTCCTTTATTCCCGATTATTGCAATAGGAATAGGAACAATGATTTTTATAAGCTGTACTTTGATTGATTGCATAAGAGAATGGCTTTTTGGTGCTACAATTTATCGATTGGATTCTTATCGTCAGAAGATGTCGCAGCAGTGAAAGACAGCTTCAAGAAGATGTTAGAAAAAGGCGTGTACAAGGCTGATTTATTTGCAGACTTGTGATATACTGGGAGCGGATGCTCCCTACGCTGCTCGAAATTTCACACACCTCTTCGTGGTGAGCAGCAGGCAACGGTCTTACGATCGGCGAAGATGTGAGAAAAGAAAATTAGATTGGGGGACAATAATATGTTTAGAATTAATCACAATGATGCGATTGAGTTGGAACATCAGGTTAGAAGACTTTATGGCTGTGATCGAGGCGGTGTTTCTGGTATGGCTGAAGCAGATTATTTTGAAGGTCATCCAATTCAGGCAGCAGTTTTGGTTGTTTCTTATATTCATGCTAATCATCGTGAGAGTGGTCCGTACCAGTTTGATGAGTTCCTCAATAAATATGAGACTATTTTTGAATATCCGGACGAGAATAATGCAGCCGATGAGGTAAGAAATTATATTGATGAGCTCAGCTCAATTGTCGAGCAGTACATTTAATACTCAATGGAAAATGAGTGCGTGTAAAAGAAAGGCTGAATGAATATGCCCAGAACAAAAGGCAGCAAAAACCGTCCCAAAACCAATGTCACCAAAGACTACGCAACTCAGATTGCGGAGAAGCAGGAAACTATTGCATCTCTGAATAATGAGATCGCATCCATCACCGCCAACATTGACACTTTGAAGGCTGACCTGAAAGAGAAGAAGACTGCTCTGAAGAAGGCCGAAAAAGAAGTGGCATTCCTGGAAGCAAAGAAGGCAAAGGCAGATGCTAAGGCTGCAGAAGAAGCAAAGAAAGCAGAAGCGGAGGCTGTGTTGAAGAAGCTACTGGCAAGCGGGATGAGCGCGGATGAGATCCTTGAAAAACTGAAATAAACAAGAGCCCAAGAAAAAATAAAATCCGTGTGAACAAACTGAACTCCAGGAGTTCACACGGTAATTTTTGAAGGTTGCTATATAGTTTATAACGGAAATAAAAGAAAAACATAATTAAAAGAAATGGAGTGTGAGAATAATGAACTTATCAAAAATACATCATATTGCAATCATCGTATCTGACTACGAAGCCGCAAAGGATTTTTATGTGGTAAGCGCAAAATATTGCTACATTACTCATGAATTACGCTTGCACCAAAATAATGAGAGTATGAAACTTTTTCTGTAAAATAATGTTTGGAAGGTTCTTCTATGATACAATAAATATCATTAGGAGGACCTTTTATTATGGCAAGACAAAAGAAACCGGTACATCGTAAGTGCAAAATAATTCGACGGATTGTGTTGCCCCAAAAAATATCCTATAATAATCAATAGAGAATGCAAGCATTTTACTTCATCTTTTCTTGCTAGAAATGATAGATGCGAGCATTTTACTCTATTAAAGTTATGGAGGTGTGCTCATGAGAAGCAAAAGAATACCTGCCGAAGAACAATACCGTCTCATCATGGAATGCCGTCAAAGTGGATTGACAGATCATCAATGGTGTGTGGAACATGATATCAAGCCAGGAACTTTTTACAACTGGGTAAAAAGACTGCGTCAGAAAGGTTGTGTGGATTTGCCGGCGTCAACTGGACGCACCTATCGCGCACCAGAAGGCCAGGAAGTTGTCAGAGTGGAGTTTCATGATACTGACCCGATTCCTTATGAACAGCCATTAAATGTAATTCCGGCAGCTACGGAAAGGAATAACTTTTCTGTAGCAGAGTCAATGAAGCTGTCTGTAGGCAGCTTTCATCTAACAATACCAAATGGAACAGATCCTCAGCTTCTGGCTCAAACGCTTCGAATTGTGAAGGAGCTGGAATGTTAGGGGATATCACAGCCGCCGATGAAATCTATATCGTAACAGGCAGAACGGATATGCGGAAATCCATTGACGGGCTGTGTGCTATTGTAGAGGATCAACTCCATATGGATCCAAGGCGAAGTGCCCTGTATCTTTTCTGTGGAAAACGTTGTGACAGGATCAAAGCTTTGCTCTGGGAATCTGACGGATTTGTGCTGCTGTATAAACGTATGGAAGTTCAGGGCAGGTTTCGCTGGCCCAGAAATCAGCTGGAAGTAAAACAATTGACCTGGCAGCAATTCGACTGGCTCATGTCCGGGCTTGAAATCGAACAACCCAAGGCATTCAAACCTACGGAATGATCGCGTAAACGGAGGGGCTTCTCACCCTGTATCATGTCTGAAATCCCTTGTAAATGCTGGGGTTTCTGCTTCTTTTTCATTGCTTTTTATGGTATAATAAGAGCAGTGAAAAAGGAGCAGAAAACATATGGCTGGCAATTCAAAAGATTCAAAAATCCTTGCGTACAAGGACATGATCAACCAACTGAATAAGACGATTTCCACACAGACAGAACGGATCCAGTCTTTACAAAAAAACATTGGAAGCAGACCGGCTGGAAAAAGAAAACCTTCGTCAGCAGATTGAATATCTCACGAAGAAACTTTTTGGTACTTCCAGTGAAAAACGGAAAGATATCGCTGGCCAGTTGAATCTTTTTGATGAAGCCGAGCAGGAAGCAGATCCGACATGGGAACAGGAACTTCCTGATGACATCACTGTTCCGGAACATAAGAGAAAAGCAAGACGGACACATGCTGATCTCTTTAAAAATGTTCCTTCCTGCGACGAGATCATTTCTCTTCCGGAAGAGGAGCGAAACTGTCCAACCTGCGGAACGCAGATGGAATGTATTGGGAAAGAATTCGTCCGCCATGAATTTCGTTTTACCCCTGCCAAGGGAAAAGTAGTAAATATCTATCGTGAAACCTATAAATGCCCGGAGTGTGCCATATCAGAGGAACATCCGGATGATCAGACATTTGTCAAAGCCCCTGTTCAGGAACCATTGATCCCGGAAAGTTATGCATCGGAATCCGTTGTCGGATGGGCAATGCACCAGAAGTACCAGAATGGTCTGCCGTTAAACAGGCAGGAAGAGGACTGGAAGCAACTGGGTGTCCCATTAAGCCGGGCTACGCTTGCTAACTGGATCATTTACTGTGCCGAGAATTATCTCCGTCATGTTTATGATTATTTTCACCGTCAGTTACGGATGCGAAAATATCTGATGGCAGATGAACCCCGGGTTCAGGTACTGAATGAGCCGGAGCGTAATCCTGAAACGGATTCCTGGATGTGGCTCTTCCGCAGTGGAGAAGACGGACTTCCGCCGCTCCTGCTCTATCATTATACAGAGACAAGGGCAAAGTTCCATGCAGCATCTTTCCTACAGGGGTTCAGCGGATATCTGGAGACTGATGGATATCCGGGTTATAATAATCTGCCGGATATCAAGCGCTGTTTTTGCTGGGCACATGTGAGACGTTACTTCACAGATGCCATACCGAAAGGGAAAGAGTATGATTACAGCCTTCCGGCAGTGCAGGGAGTACAGTTCTGTTCCAAGCTGTTTGATTGTGAGCGGTACTCAAAAGCAAAAAATCACACTGCGGAGCAGAGAAAACAATTTCGTCTTGAAAAGGAGAAGACGATACTGGAGGCATTCTGGAATTAGCTGGATCAACAGCGCCCAAACAAGGGAACCCGTTTGGCGAAAGCGGTAAACTATGCCCAAAATCGGAAAGACACCCTGATGACCTATCTGGAAGACGGTCATTGCAGTTTATCCAACAATCTTAGCGAGAATGCAATCAGACCATTCACTGTTGGCCGGAAGAACTGGCTGTTCAGCGCCAGTCCTAAAGGAGCCACCGCTAGTGCTATTGTGTATACAATGGTTGAGATGGCAAAAGCGAATGATCTGAATACCTATAAATATCTGACATATCTCTTATCACAGCGGCCAGACGATAAAATGTCAGATGAACAGTTAGAACAGCTTGCCCCATGGAGCGAGACTGCGAAAACGAACTGTCAAAACTAAAATAGAGTAAAACGCTTGCATCTATCATTTTGGTGCAAGCGTAATTCATGAGTAACGTAGCAATATTTTGCGCTTACATCCATTCAAACGCATCTGGATGGAGCCGATAATCGTGTTGTAGTCTTGCATAGTTATGCCTCCTTTCGCAATCATTTGATGACTACGAAAGAACTATAACACGTTGAAAACTTATTGATCAGCTGAAGCGGAAACGCGTTCAGTTACATCCGGAAAGACTGATCAGCTCTTAGCGGAATGCGTGGTCAGATGAGCCGGAATTTGCAGAGAAATAGGATTTCCTTTTTTCCTTTGCTTTGACATTATATTTTCAATTATGGTTCGATTTGGATTATGTGAAGAAAATCAGTATATGTCGCCTAGTGCATGTGTAATACATTTTGTTCTGTCTCTTGCCTTTGCAGTGATCGTGACGAAATGGATTGAAAAGCCTATATTAAGATATGGCAAAGCCTTAGAAGGAAAAATTGCATCAAAATAATATATTGCGCAAACAAAACGATAAATAACATTTTTGATAGAATAAAACAATTCGAACGGCACACGACGCCAACTACAATGTGAGGAAAATTAAATGGAAACAAAATTAATTAAAAACAAAAATTTGAGGGGTGGGGTACGGAGTTCTAACATCGAACTTTTTAGAATTATCTCAATGCTGATGATCGTAGCCCACCATTATCTTGTGAATTCAGGATTACTTGATTGCATTGATGCACAGTCAAGTTTGCATTTTCAAGATTATTTTCTATTACTATTCGGCTGGGCAGGAAAAACAGGAATTAATTGCTTTGTTTTGATTACTGGATACTTTATGTGCACCTCGAATATTACGAAAAAGAAATTTTTTAAATTGTTAAGCGAAGTCTATTTTTATAGAATAGTTGTATGGCTCATATTTTTCTTTTCAGGTTATGAACCCTTTTCAATCAAGGAACTTTTGAGCATGCTTGTTCCATTCCTTACCGTAGCAGATAATTTCACAGGTTGCTTTTTACTGTTTTATCTTTTGATTCCGTTCTTGAATAAGCTGATTCAGGCTCTGACAGAAAAAGAACATTTCTGGTTAATGGTGTGGTGTCTGGGAGTTTATGTGGTTTTGCCATCTTTTGCAAAAGCAAATGTTGTATTTAACTATGTGACTTGGTTTAGTATTCTCTTTATAATTGCATCGTATATCCGTCTTTATCCGAAAGATTGGTTTAGCGATACGAAGATTACAGGGATGATAATGGCTGTTTCGTTGATTTTATCGTGGGGAAGTGTTGCGGTGTTAGCTACCCTTAGCCGCATGTTTGGGAAAAACATCGGAATTAGCTATTTCTTTGTATCGGACTCTAATAAGATATTGGCTTTAGCTACAGGTGTTGGTGCATTCCTATTTTTCAAAAACATAAACATCGGATATTGCAGGATTATTAACACAATTGCCGCCTCTACATTTGGGGTATTGTTAATTCATGCAAATAGTAATACCATGCGGCGATGGTTGTGGCAGGATACATTTAATAACGTTGGCGCTTATGAATCTGGAAATGTGGTGATTTACGCTGTTGTGAGTGTACTACTGATTTATGCGGTATGCACGGTGATTGATATTTGCAGAATTAAGCTACTTGAAGCTCCACTTATGAAAAGGTTGAAATAATCGGAATATGCAGGGTACGGCATGACCTACCATGAAGATGTTGCAGCCGGAGAGTACAGTGGGGTCAGACCCCATAAAGAAAAAATAAACATTTCTAAAGAAATTATAAACAAAACAAGGGGAGCGGTAGCTCCCTACGCTGCTCAAATCTTCACACACCTCTCCGTGGCGAGCAGCAGGCAACGGTCTTATGACTGGCTGAGATGTGAAGGACTAAAAAATGAAATGGAAATGTAAAAAAGTGGAAGAGAAATTGGAGTGATAGCCATGAGAAAACAAGTTTATATCAGCACTGACTATTGGGGTCAGACCCCCTTACAATTTTCTTAGGAGGATATTTTTTGACGTTGGGATTCTGGGGTGTTTGCTTTGAACAAGGAAAAACAATTTTTATAATTTCATTCGGAATTGGAATTATAATGATCTGTAGATGTATTCGCTTTGCAAGAATGAGATATGTTAATATTATGAGACTTTTTTACTATACATGCGAAAAATAGACGAGTGGAGATCAGTAAGTGACAATGAGTAAATATTAAATTACTTGTCTGGACTGACTTATGCATTTACGAAATACTCTGGAAAATGCGTAAAAACTAGCTGGTTTTTCAGAGGAGAAATTATAATATAGATTATGCAGCCAATATTGTAAGATGCACTAACTAGTTGGAGAGTGTAAATGAATGTCACAAAGGCAGAAAAATATGATCGTGAAGCAATGGCATGTCAACAACCAGAAAATAGTAGCATAAAGGCCTGCAGAACCTAAATTTTTGCTAAAATTCAAAGGGAAAACGGAGTGAATACTAATTTGGAATGCATGATAAAATGGTGCAATGAAAATCAAGGCTTTTTTTCAGCATTATTATGTACTTTAACAATTCTTACAAGCATATTAACAATATTTTTCACTTGGAAGGTTGGCACGCTGCCATATAAGAAGAAATTAACCGTAATGGCAGGATATTGGGGAAGTGATGAGGATGGACACAATTTAAGGATTTCTATTGTTAATGTTGGAAGAATTCCTGTTTACATTAGAAGTGTAGAGGTAGAAAGCTACAAAGGTGATCTTTTGGGAAATATGGCAACCATGGATCTGGATAAGAATTTTCTGATTATAAATCCAAATGAAATTATTGCACAGGAAATTTGTGTGGAAAACATAGATCGTATATTTGATCAATATGGAGTGAATTTAAATAACCATATAAAAATAACAGTAACAGATTTGGAAGAAAAAAAATATACCTTCTCAAAAGGGTGGCCGGTCGGATAAGGAAGATTTTTCGCGGTGAGTAGCAGACAAAGTTATGAGTGACTTGAAATAGCGGCTAAGATGTAAAAAATTCAACGGGGAAGATAAAAGTGGTATGAATAAGGTATGGGATTGGATAGATAAAATCAAAAATGAGGATAGTGGTTTTGTATCATTTTTAAAATGGTGTTACGCTATAGGGAAGATCAGCTGGATCCATGCGCTGGTTTCAGCAGCAGCAGGTATTTTGATACCAATTTTTTTCGAGAAGAATTGTTATAAGAGTATGGTAGGCGCTATAGTAATTGCCATATTAGACATTTTGTATGCATATATTTGTAATGAATACCAGAAGAAGCTTTTCATAAGCAGAAAATTCACATCGGAACTCTTGGAGGAATTTAGTTCATTAATCAAATCTTTGAATATCTTTGTGCAAAATGAAACCGAATGGAAAAGCAAGATTTTCAGAACAACCTCAGAAATGGTGTGTGAAAAAATATATAGTATATTCAAAGAAGTATTTAAATGTGAAACACGGATTTCAGTAGAATATGTATTTCAGAAAACAATTCAAAACAGAAATCCAGTGCAGCATGTAAAAATGGCTGGAAGGAAGAGCAGACACAGATCAAAAACGAGAAAATCAGTTCCATTGGAAAAGAAACGAAAGTATTATTCTTATCAGATTTTTGTGAATAATAATAAAGGAATGAATATACTGGAATCAGAGAAAATTCATGACCCAAATATATGGTATAAAAATCTGGAAAACAACGTGGATGTGAAAAAGTACATTGGAATTGCAGTAAGTGTATTAGATGATGAAAAAGTAAATTTTATATTACAGATAGATTTTCTTGATGATTTTAAAGTCGGAAAGAAAGATTCGGAAGAAGAAATCAAAAATTTCGTAGATCAGTATTTGCTGTCCTACGTAAACATTGTTACATTGGCATACCTGTTAAATTTGAATAGCAAAAAAGAATTGAATGAGGTATAACAAAATGAAAAGAAAGACGAAAAAAAATCAAATTCAATCCGTTGCTGAAGAAAAGATAGAAGTTAAGAAATATACAATTAAAGAACTTCTCGAGATGGGGAACAAAACAAATAAGATTGAAATTGCTCCGGATATGATGAAAAAAGAAAAGTAGATAACAAACACATTGGATGACACATTGGGGTCTGACCCCATAAAGAAAAAATAAACATTTCTAAAGAGATTATAAACAAAACAAGGGGAGCGGAAGCTCCCTACGCTGCTCGAATGAATCACACACCTCTCCGTGGTGAGCAGTAGGCAACGGTCTTATGACTGGCTGAGATGTGAAGAATTAATGTTTAAATAGCTGGAATAGGAATTTACTACAATGGATGCTATTTTAAGACTGGCGAAAAAGTATTCTAAGAAAAAGCATACGAATATTCTTCCATGTTGTGATGTCAACATACTGGAAAATCTTCATTTTCTATATGATGAAGATTGGGAAAATCAAAGCACATATCCATACGAGATATTGACATATCTTTTTGATTGCTATTATGTTTTGTCGCAAAGACCAGATTTGGCATCATTATTCTGTTGGCAGGCGATTAACCACTCATATTATGTGCAGCAGTTGGGAATCCAAGCTATAGGAAAATGCAACGATACAAGAGGTGTCGAGCTTGTTCGAGATGCAATAGTAACTGGTTGGAACAAGTATGAACCGATATTGACCCTGTATTTAGAAAAAATGCCTATGAAAGCATTTCATTATGTAGCGGCATATCTGCTGAAAGGTTATGCAATAGAACAGAGAGGAATAGCAGAGAAATATGCGGCTTCATCGTATAAAACACTGACTAAGCAGATTCCGATTTTGAAGGATATTCTAAAAGATTCTTACGGGAAGGCATATTGTAATATTGCAAATCCTGTGATCGTAAACAGTGAGTTGAATCTTGGAATCGGCATTGCAGATAAAGTGCAAAGCCGTAAAATCACACACAGTTTTGCAGAAAAATTGCAAAAACTTATGCTAGGAGAAGAAGTAGAAATAACTCTGTGTGATGCACAAGGGAGAAAACAGAAATATAAATTTACAGACATCGAAAGAATGTCATTTGTTCTGTTTGGAATTTTGTATGCCTCTCGCTGCAATAATTTTCATGGAAATGTTGCGGCCAGAATGAACAGTATTCGTGCAGACAAAAAGACGTTTAACATGTATACGGATATGTTTCTACTAGAATACATCGTACTGGCTATACACATGAACAGTCAGGGCAGTTTATCTAATACAGCACTGGATAAAGTTAAAGAAAATGTAAACTTGATGATTTAAAGAAATGGCAAAGAAAGGGTGAGGAGATATGGACCAAGAATTGTTCAACCCACGATCCTCGTCCGGAAAGACATTGGGGTCAGACCCCATAAAGAAAAAATAAACATTTCTAAAGAAATTATAAACAAAACAAGGGGAGCTGAAGCTCCCTACGTTGCTCGAATGCGAATGAATCACACACCTCTCCGTGGTGAGCAGCAGGCAACGGTCTTATGACTGGCTGAGATGTGAAGGAAAAGGTAGGAATTCTACTATGAAGTTATATCATAAAATTTTTAAGAGCCGTGATGATATGTCGGTGTATCTTGAAAATATGGGGCCACTTATTTCATATGACGAGGAACTTTTAAATCGGTTGACCAATGCTCATAATACAGATGAGCTTCATGATGCAAAGTGCTCTATTTTGAAAGACTTTTATGATATATATGCTTTTGATGCAAGTGATGCAGAATTCCCAGAACCTATAGGACATTTTGATGACGAAAAAGAAAAAAGAAAGTTTATCCGGAAGAAAATATTGCTGCAGGATATGGCTTTCTATCTTGGTAGTGTGTATAAAAAGTACCATTCTATAATTTATCAAGCTCATAATAGATTGCCAGAAATCGAATTGAAAAAATTGGCGATAGATTATAACGAGATATACTGGAAAGCAATGGAAGATTACATTGCGGCACTTGTTACTGGGGAACAGCATGCCGTGACAGCCAGTTTTGTATTACCATCATTGATTGAGCAAGGATTAGGAATGGTACTACAAAATAGAATGCTATTCAAGTGCATAATGCAGTTGAACGATTTGACGGAAGAAGAAAAGAAAATAATTGAGCCGTTCTTGCACAATGATAAGATACTTTTCTATGGAACAGAGAAATTTACCATGGAAAAGTTATACCGGCTCTTTGTGGAAAAAGGTGTCTTAAAGAATGCCACAGACAATGAAATGATATTGACGGGGGTGGGACAAAATGGAAAGAGAAAATTGTCTCGGACACTGGGCGGATTGCTGAATAGTAATTTTGCGAAAGAAGAAATACTCCCGGAATATTTAGCTGTCATGCAAAATTTCTTTATTAAACTCAATATTAGAAATTGCATCATGCATGGTCTGGGAAAAACATTTGATTATCTTAACATTGGCTTAGTATCAATTATGTTCCAATTGCTGTGGGATATAGTTGATTGCGAGATATTTAAGGATTGATGAAAAAATCTTGAAGCAGGGAGGATTAAATATGCCATTAATATATAACAAAGACGGTTGGCTTTTTGAAAATCCTCAAGAAAATATTGTGCATGACATTACAATTGATGATATTAATCAGCTTTTGAATTATGCGGAACAAGATGAGATGTGGGCTGCAGCTGTTAAGAACGAGGTGGCAAACAGAGATAAGGCGATTCGTGATGGGACATACACAAAGAAAACAGATTGGCTTATTGAAGAATTTCAAATAATGCAGACAAGTGGAGCTGTAGTTCAGATGCCGTATGGACCACGTATTATTACTTTTCCTAGTAAACGCCAGCTATTCCGTGGTGAAATTCAAAACTATCATCGATCAATACCATCCTTGAACCGTATGCTTAAAGATGGCATGGATGAAAAAGAAAAGGAAACGATTCGAACAATAGCACATTTGAGAAAATGGCAATTTGTAAATTTGATTTCAAATATAAATATTGTACCATATTGGGAAGCAAAACTTAGCGATGTGAATTTTGATGCACTTGCGCAGCATTATGGGTTGGCAACGCATTTAATGGATCTGACGAATGATTTTAAGGCGGCACTATTCTTTGCAACGTGCAAGTATGTTCCGCAAACAGATTCATATCGACCTCTTACACAAGAGGATATCGATAAAAGTGAAGATACAAAATACGGATATATTTTTCATGCACCAGATTGGACCATCGACTTTATGAATGGCGGTGGCTTCATGAAATGGGAAAATGAGCATTATAACCTCAGTGATCCGGATATACAAAAGAAAAGAATTTACTTGCAATCTGGTGATATGGATGGAGTGGCTCTTCAAATTGGGTATCAACCGTTGCAACGCTGTGCTCAACAAAGCGGTTATATATACCCAATGAGAAATGAACCATCGCTTCAGGAGAACTGGCACTTCGAGAAGATGAGATTCAAGCAATCAGTGGAAGTGTCGAAGCAAGTTTATGAAATGATGGACGGTGGAAAGAAAGTTTTTCCAAATGAAGGAGTTAACGAACTTCGAAATTATATTGAACAAATCAAGCATAGTGTTGTGTTCACAAAGGATGAACTTGAGGCAGTGTATGATTGTGACGGCATCGACAAGACAATATTCCCTACAATCAGTGATTTAAAGAAAGCACTTGTCGGATACACAATTTCAGATGGTACGGTTGAAATTCAGGATGAACCAATAGTGTATCAGATTCCTACGGAAGTGCTTGATACCGTCAATAGTCATTATGATGGAAAAGATTTGCTGGAAGCGATTGGTGGGATGATTCATCAAAAGTATCCGGATCAGGAGTATAGAAAGCAACGTTGCATAGATATATATGGGAAGCTGATATAAAAATATTTGGAGAAAATCATTGATGGACATTGTACATAAAAAAGACACATGGGAGCCTACTTTTGGCGCATATAAAAATTGCATTGTTCTCTACGATGATAACTGATCATTTTGGGGTCAGACCCCCTTACGATTTTCTTCGGAAAGAAACGGATGTGAAAAGCCACACATCAGAATTCTATGATAGATATACAACCGTAAGGGAGTGTCTGGTCGGGTTAAATAATTGAATTATAGTTTCGTTAGAATAAGATAAAAAAGTTATAGAATGTAATTTCAAAGAAAATTATACGTATTAAAAAGGATTATATATATAAAAATACAGGAGAAAGGTTTAGGAAAATTATAATGAAATCGTTGGCAGAGATTGATTTAGGATATGGAGATGCGACTAATTACAGAAAAAATAAAAGAATGGCTCAGATGTTCAATGAAATATTTGTTAAAGATAGAAATCTAGAGCGTTTGCTACAAGAAGATTCTTTTTTTCTTATTGGCGAAAAAGGTACAGGAAAGACGGCTTATGCTACTTTTTTGGAAAACAGGGAATATAAGAATACAGTCACTAAGGTATATGAAATTAGTTCAACGGATTTTCAGATCTTTTTAAGACTTCAAAAAAGCGGATATCTTCAACTGTCCGATTTTACAAAAGTTTGGGAAATAATTTTATTGATGTTAATGGCTAGCGAAATAAATAAAAGAGATATAGATGAATTTGGACCAAAACGTTCGGAAAAGTTATATGCATTAAAAGCATCCATAGAAGATTATTATGAAGAAGCATTTATTCCAGAGATTTCTAATACTTTTAAATATATTTTGGATAATACAGATTCTATAGAGGCACGAGTTAAGTCTGAAATATTAAGTAGTTCAGCACAAATAAATGCTCAAATGATTGATAAAATTTCACAGGAATCAGCTATTAGAAAATTCCAAAATAATTTGCTTGATTTGAAAAAAGATTTTGAATCAGCTTTTCAACGTTTAAAAATAAATAAAAACCGCTTTATAATCTTAGACAGTGTTGATATAAATCTTTCTGATTTTACAACAAAAGAATATGAGGAGTGTTTGAGAGCTTTGGCGAATGCTATTTGGAGTGTAAATACAACAGTATTTAGAAATATGCCAGAAAGTAGTAAGGGCTTTTTAAAAATTGTTTTTTCTGTGAGACCGGATATTTTTTCAAAATTAAATTTACATAATCAAGCAAATAAAGTTAGAGATAATGGAATCGTTCTTGATTGGAGAACTACATATGAATCTTTTGAAAAATCGTTGTTGTATAAATTGTGTAATAGATTACTATCGTACGATAATCCGGGATTAGATGAGAATGAATATTGGAATTATTATTTTCCGTGGTATACAATGTCAACAAAACCTACAAGTCGTGATAAAGACTTTTCGTTTATCAATTGTCTAAGATTATCTTTATCTAGACCTAGAGATATGATTTCCATAATGAAGGCGATTCAAAGGACAAGCGAAAAAAATGAACATTCTTTATCAGAATTAGAAGATTTTCAAGATAACGCAACACAAAATGAAATTTCAAATTATTATGTAGAAGAGGCAAGAGATTGGTGTTTATATAAATTTTCGGGCAAAGAGTTTGAATCTTTATTGTTTTTCTTTCAATTTCTAAATGGAAGATCGAGATTCAGCTATACAGATTATGAAATTGCATTTAATAATTATATAGAACAAATATGTAATAGAGAGATGGATCTGTTTAATGAAATGGATAATAAAGATGATTTTCTCCAATTATTGTATGATCTGAATATGATTTGTTATTATGACAAGGATAAAAATGGCAATGACCTTTATCGTTTTTGCTACCGTGAAAGAGAAATATATAACTTAGCACCTAAAGTTAAAACAGGAGTTATTTATGGTGTTCACTATGCATTGCTAAAATCCTTGAATTTAGGAAAAAATTCTTTGGAAAATGATTTTTGAATTTTTTGTTAGCATTTGGTCTGATCCCATTACGACATATGTTGCAGGAGGGTCTGACCCCAATGTGGTCAACCTAGCGTCAACTTAAGAAAATCAATCTATAAATCGGAAAAGCATATTCGAAAAAACATGGGGCAACATCAGGCTGGAGCGTAGCTGAGCTAAAAATAAGCGCACTTTAATAAGGACTGTGGTAAGTCCTGTGAAAGTATGTGAAAAAAGGATAATCAAAGTAAACGGTAGATAGTCCGTAAGCGCTTAATTTTTGCATCTGCACACATTGGGGTCTGACCCTTGCAAATTCTGCTCGAACGGTACGCCTATTCTGAAATCGTCGGTACATTCATTCTGATTTAGCGGTACGCGTTTTCTGCTCAAAGCGGTAAGCTGGCCACATTGGGGTCTGACCCCCTTACGATTTTCTTAAAGAAAAAGGATCAGAAATAAAAGAATCCTGAAGTGCCAGCTTCAGGATTCTCAAGTCCGTTAAGGTGGACTATTCCGTTTGGGCTAGTGCTGTCTGTCATTTCTGTCTAACCACTTGCAAATATAGTAGCCAACTACAGATGCCAATACAGAAATAAGAAAAGCAATTATGTATTCCAAATAAGTCACCTCCCTCCGCTGGAAAGAGTCGACAGCAAATCCATGATAGCATAAAAATATATTTTGAGCAATTCATATTTTCAAGTTGATTTTAAAAGAAAAACATGTTAGTATATGAATAGCTAAGAAAAGCAATTATATTTTCAAGTAAGCCAGAAAAATCTAGAGTGCCAGCTCTAGATTTTTTGCTATACGATTTCTTTAAAATCATATTAGTAAAGGTCAAACCACTCGCCTTTCACTAAAGTTATTTTTAGTGCATACTTGAAAAAAACAATGTTTGATAACCTGCAAGAACAAAAAATATATATTTTTACTGACAACTACCTTGACAATCAGCATTCTAAAGGTTCGACTTATTTTACTTGACTTTGCAGACTATCTGATTTATTATACTCGTAAAGAAGTAACTTACGAGTTACTAACTCACGAGTATAATTATTGGAGGTGAGCAGATGAGTCAATTCTATTGCCGTGAGGATGAGCTGCGGAAACTGAATAAACGGTATGCAGGTGATAAGTTTGAGTGCATTGTCATCTACGGCAGACGGCGTGTTGGTAAAACGGCACTGATCAACGAGTTCTGCAAAGATAAGCCTACCATTTTCTTTTCTGCATTGAACACGACAGGAAAGGAAAATCTGGAAGCTCTCTCAAAGTCGATTATGAGTTTTGAGCGGCCGGATATGGAGTCTGCACCGGAGTTCAGGTCCTATGATGCAGCTTTGGATGAGCTGACAGCACTTTCAAAGGAAAAGAGGATTGTCTTTGTCATTGATGAGTATCCTTATCTTGCAAAAGCAAAACCAGCTATTTCAGCGATGCTGCAGCACATCATCGACCACAAATGGACAGAGTCCAAGATGTACCTGATTCTTTGCGGCTCCTCTATGAGCTTCATGGAGAGTCAGGTGCTTGGAAAGGAAAGTCCGTTGTATGGCAGACGTACTGGCCAGTTTAAGATTGAGCCGCTAGACTATAAAGAAACCGCTGTGTTCCACCCAAATCTGTCTGCAGAAGACAATTCCCTGATTTATGGGATCACGGGAGGAGTTCCCCACTATATCAATAAGTTGGATGTGCGAGATAGTGTGGATGAAGCTCTGTTGGATAATTTCTTTGACCGCTCCAGCTATCTGTATGAGGAACCGGGGAACTTACTGAAGCAGGAACTCCGGGAGCCGGCCATTTATAATGCAATCATTAAAGCGATTGCAGAAGGCGCTTCCCGAATGAACGATATCAAGATGAAGGTCGGCGAGGAAAACTCGGTCGTATCGAAGTACCTGAAAACGCTGATCGACCTTGGCATTGCGAAGAAAGAAACACCGATTACAGAAGAACCGGGTAAGAAAACCATCTATCTGCTGGCTGATAACTTCTTCCGTTTCTGGTATCGGTTTGTGCCAATCAATATGAGTGCCATTGACTCTGGCAGAATTGCAAAGACCTATCCACACGCTGTAAAGCAGTATCTTCCTGATTACATGGGTCTAATTTATGAGAAGATGTGTCAGGATTACCTGCTCTATTATTCGGATAGCCTTCCTATTGAGCTGAGTGAAATCGGCCATTGGTGGGGGACAGACCCGAAGAAGAAAAAGCAGATACAGATTGATATCGTCGGAACTCCTGTTGAGGGCAAAGACTATATCATCGGTTCATGCAAATACCGGAATGAGAAAATCGGTGTGGATGAACTCGATTTGATTCGGGATTATGCCTCAGTTTTTGGAAAGGGCAACAACTATCACTACTATATCTTCTCGAAAGGCGGATTCACAGATGGACTTCTTCAGGCACAAGAGCGAGGTGAAGTTCGGCTGATAACGCTGGAAGACCTTTACAAGTAAAAATTCTAATCAACCCTGCTGGTGAAAGCTGGCAGGGTATTTTTAGTTTGCGCGCCATGGGCGCGCTCTAACGGGTGAAAGTCCCGAACACGCCTAGGCGACAAGGAAGTGTATAGCTGAACAGCAAGATGTCTGTGAAGGTTCTGAAAACCAATGATACCTGGTACGGTATGACCTACCATGAGGATGTCGCAGCAGTAAAGGACAGCTTCAAAAAGATGCTGGAAAACGGCGTGTACAAGGCAGATCTCTTCTGTGATCTGTAAACCATGATGCAGGGAACCATGGAGTTGCTCGGAAAAATCATCACAAATATTTTGATGGCTTTGTATGAACCATTTGGATTTTCGCTTCTGCTTTCTTTTATGACTATGTTTTTTTACCTGTATGCGTATGAACCGGGCGAAGCGGGCAAAGGCTGGAAGAGCGCTCTGGTGACATGGTACGAGAGGTTCAAGGAAAGAGTGTTCTTTCGAAAATTGTTTCTATTGGTATTCGTGACGTCGATGATCCTGTTCCGAACGCTGTTGAATCGAAATTTGTGGTTGAATCCGCTGTCCAATGTTTTGGACGGATGGGGCATCTGGAAGACAGTGAATGGCGAGCAGGTGCTGACAACAGAGGGCATCGAGAACGTCATTATGATGGTGCCGTTCACCGGTGTGCTCATGTGGACATTCGAAGAAAAGACAGGAAACGGCTGGAGAAAGATATTGTGGGATAGCGGAAAGACAGCATTGATCTTTTCGGTAGGTATTGAGACGCTGCAATTACTGCTTCGTCTGGGTACGTTTCAGCTGTCGGACATCTTCTATAATACAGTTGGTGGAGTGTTTGGCGGATTGATGTACTACGGAATCAGGAAGGCAAGAAAGCGTCTATAGAAGAGTATTGTTTTGTGGTAGGAAAAAAATAAATGCCGTGTGTGGAACACAAGGCTCTCCCCGGAGCTGAGGCACACACGGTATATTTTGAGAGCTGATATATAGTTTATAACGGAAATAAAATGAGATAGAAGAAATGGAGTGTGACAAAAAATGAACTTATCTAAAATACATCATATTGCAATCATCGTATCCGACTATGAAGCCGCAAAGGATTTCTATGTGAACAAGTTGGGATTCTCTGTCATCAGAGAAAACTACCGCCCGGAGCGCAAGGACTGGAAGCTGGATCTTCGTGTCAATGAACACACGGAGCTGGAGATTTTTGCTGAGGAAAACCCGCCGAAGCGTGTGAATCGCCCAGAGGCATGTGGTTTGCGTCACCTTGCCTTTTGCGTGGAGAGTGTGGAGCAGACAGTGAAAGAACTGGCAGAGGTGGGAATTAAATGTGAGCCGATTCGTGTTGATGATTATACCGGCAAGAAGATGACCTTCTTCCATGACCCGGATGGACTGCCGTTGGAGCTGCATGAGTAAAGAGGTGGACAAAATGATATTTCGTAAGGCAGAAAAAAAAGCTTTCAATGAGCTGGTGCTGTGAGTTATGGGAGAGAAAAGAGCATATAACGCCAGAAAGCCTGGCGGCGGTCGAAAGAAGTTGAAGCCTGAGTATGATGCCGGGGAGAATCTGAAAGAACAGATGGATGCTGCTGTGGCGCTTTATGAGGAGGATTGCTCCCTCCAATCCATCGCAGATGCTCTGGCTCTAAACCCCATCAAAGTAAGAAAGCTGCTTATCACGGCTGGTGTGTATGAATCGGAAGTGGCGGAGAAGGTACAGGATACCTTTGAGGAGTATCGAGAAACACAGAACTATAAAGAAGCCATCCTCTCAACCGCAAATACTCTTCAACTCTCCAAAGCCTCCGTCACCTCATACCTGCCATATCAGAAAGGCGTGTACTTCCCGAGTACAGCAGATAAAGAGAAAATCAGTGTTGGAGCAGAGCGGCAGCGGAGATACAGAGTGATAAGAAAACTGAGATCAGAGCCGACAGAGGAGCACCTGTGGGAGACGGTCTTGCTTTATTGTGGTGTGCAATTTAAAACCTATTCCGGCTTACCCTTTACCTATGAAATACGAAAGGGCAGAAGCGGCGAATATACAAAGGAATTGTGGATCGACCGCCGAGGGAAGAGCAAAAGCCTGGCGTGGAGTTCTGTGCTGCTGGCACTTGGGAATATCAAAAAGGTAGGAGAAGTAGTTGAACGACCAAAGGCTCTGAGTGACATCCGGGGTGTGGCTTACATCTATGGGATGTTCTATCGCTTCGGACTGATCGATGTGCCGAAAGAAGTGAAGGAAAAGAAAAATGATCGAGGCAATAAAAAACAGAAGAAGGGAAGAGAAGATATGCTTGAAGAAAATATAAAATTTTTTAGGAGCCTTTAAAAAAAAAACTATCATTTATGATATGATCTATATAATATATGCGAGAGGAAAAATATATGGATTACGATATTGAAATGAATAAGAAGGATTACCAAAGAGAAAAAGAAGCTCGTGCGAAGCGGTTGGAAGCATATGCGGAAGCGATTCAAACGATCACTTTGCAGAAATCGTCCAAAGTGATAGAAGAACTTATAGAGGAGAGACGCAGGCAGGGGCTGACACAGCAGGACTTAGCGGATATGACGGGAATTCTTGCACCGAATCTGGCGCGGCTGGAGAGCAGAAAAAGGGTTCCAACACTGGTCGTGCTGCAAAAATACGCTTCGGCGTTAGGAATGCACATTGAAGTAAAATTGTGTGATGGAACAGAAGAGGAGGAAAAGAAAAGCTGATTTGTTTCCCAGCGAAGAGATGTGAAGGAATTTAGTTTTGATTCACATGACAACGATAGGGTATGATGCTATAATGAGTTTAAAAATAAGAAACGGGGTGACGTTACATGATGTATCCATATATGACACTGGCAGAAGAAACGGAGATTGTTCATTCACAAATCGTTGAAAAGATGGAATGAAAAAATGGATTGTAAACTTTGAACGGCCGAAAGAAGATGGATTTGATTCGGCAAGATGTGAATTGCTTGATTACAAATGGACAGAACGTCAAGGGTATTCGGATGAAGAAATAGCAATGTTTGAAGAACTCCTGCATAGTAATGCTCATTTGCTATACCGGTATGCAGAGAATGGGGGGATTGGGGTGAAGAAAGATGGACAAAAATAGCATTGATAGAAAAAAACTCAAATACAATTTCCTAAAAAAATTATTATTAGATTTGATTATGACGGAATGGATGATACAGAGCTGGACCAGGTAATATCTAGCATAAGTATGGAATTAAAAAAGCATGATTATACGAGCAGGACTGTTGAGACTGAAAAGGAAATGCAGTTTGAATTCAATGATCCTGAAAGTGGCGATTATGCTGAACTGTATGGAAAAAAGATACGTGAGCAGAAAGTATTTGTATTTCATAATGAAAATCCACAGATAAAATTAAGCATATCATCGTCTTGTGCATGTATTTCTATTGAAGAAACAAAATACGTGGATTGTTTGAAGTATTGTGATGCGCTTTGGAAGGTGATGTCAATTATAATATCTGAGCCTGAACAAGTTCCATTTTTTATGTTTAAAAGATTTGGGTTGAGAAAGATAAACCAATGTTTTTTAAGAGACATAAATCGTCTGAACGAATATTTTGAACCATCACATTATCATGTTTTTAGAATTCAAGGTGAAGATAATATAAAAGAGAAAGTTATGCAGATAAGGGACAGTCTGGAAATAGCAGGTTACAATGCAAATCTGATTAGAACTCTTGTTAGAGGAGAATTACGTGGAGAAGAGGCCTATCAGGTAAATTATGATGCAGATATGTATTTGATTGATTCGCAAAGTATTAAAGAACTGATGGAAAATAAAGAAAAAATTATGCAGATGAACGATTGGCTTTTCGAATTACATAAGGATGCAGTAACGGAAACTTTTTTAAATCAATTGATTGATGGAAGTTTTGACAAAGATATGATTATAGGAGTAGAAGCAAATGGCGAAGATACAGTTTGATACACAATTCAAAACATCGTATATAACCAGCTATGGAGAAAAGCAGCAAAAGAAAAACAAAAATGAATTTGTTACGGACTATGCAGTAAAAGCAGCAGATACAGTAATAACGATAGAAACAAGACCGAAAAGAAAAAGAGTTAAGATCCGTTTGGTAGAATAGCGATGCGAAAATTATTTTTTGAAGATTCATTGAAGCTGGAGCTGAATGTGATAGGATATCATGATCAAGGAGAAAGTGTTGTATTTTTTATCAAAACAGATGGGATGGTAGCGTATACGGGTCTTGTGGACTGTTATAAGACGGAAGAGCAGAATGCAATTAAAATGGTTCTTGAAAAAGAACGGATAAAGAAGGTAGATTTTGTGTGCTAGACACATCCTCATGATGACCATACCAGAGGTTTGGATGAAATATGGAAGGAGTATTGTACAAAGGAGACTTGCTTTTGCTGCTCAGATATCATAGAGGCGGATTTAGAATTGTATTCAAAAGAAGCAAAAATGCTTTTTGAAAGTATTGCGGATGTTCACACGTCACCGAAAAGGGAGAAGATGAAAATTATGTACCTCAAGGATGCTACACAGGTTGAGAGACTGGAAAGACAAATTTGAAGAAAATCAAGAGGGTCTGATTGTTTTAAATACATATCAACAGGTCGAAGATTTGATTGACTTGCTGGATGAAAGATATACAAGATCAGATGTGACAAATCAAGAATATGATACCGATGTGAAACGGGTGGCGAAGCCGGTATAGGTGAATATATGCAAAAATTATATGGGAAAATCTTTTAGTTATACGAGAAAACATATTTGATAGTAAAGGGGCAAAATACAAATGAAAACCAGACGAATCACCTTAGAAACGCATCTGCACAAGATAGCAGAATACGATGAAACTGTAAAAAATCTGGAAAGTGTATTCAATATTCAGAAGCAGAAAGTTACAAGATATATCGGCTCTGTCGTTACGTCATTTCCAACTTATAGTACGCACGATGCCGTTCATTCCATGAATATTATTTCAGCAATCGAAAAGATTCTTGGACAAAAGACGATCAAGAAAATGTCGGGCATTGATACGTTTTTAATCTTAATGTGTGCTTATATGCATGATACAGGAATGCTGTATTCAGACGAAGAAGTGAAACAATTATGGGAAACGGAGGGATTTCAGGATTTTCTCACTTCTGCCAGAAAGAGAGAAGATGAAGTAGGAAGAGCTGCGCGGAAGATTGATAAGGCAGAAAAAGGAGAAGGATGTTCGGTTCTTGAAGTACGCCGTTCTGTTGCTGTGATTCTGATGGAGTATTTCCGCCCAAGACATGGCCAGAGAATCAAGCATGTGACAGATGCCAGAACAAGTGAATTTGGTTCATTACTGTCGATAGATGATTCATTCCTGCCAGACAGAATTATTCATAACATCTATCGGATATCCATGGCGCACAACTGGGCGTTTGAGGATATTTTAAAAGAAATGCCATTGGCAGATTCATTCGGTGTTGAAGAATTCCATCCGAGAATGGTTGCATATCTGATCCGTATGGGCGATTTATGTGATATGGATAATAATCGTTTTAATGGTGTTGGAATCAAAGTATTCGGCAATCTCGGAGAAGAAAATCTTGCACATTATTTCAAACATAAGAGTGTAGAGACTTTACATATATCTTCGGATGGGATAGTAGTTGTTGCCAATGTCTGTTATGATATGATTCAGAGGGAATGTGAAGAGAACTGGCAGAAACATATGGAGAAAGCAGAACGGGATTCTGCACTGAAAAATATATTTCAGAATACGGTGAAAGAGCATATCAACTGGAAATCCTGGCTGGAGCAGGAGGTTACTGCAGGAAAGATGCATTCAATGGAATTATTTCCAGAGAAAAAGTTTATTTCTGTTCCTGAACTGAAGTATAAGATTTTGATTGACGGAGAGGAATCTGAATCTACACATAAAAATCTGAAGTTTCTTTTCTCATCTGAAAAGGCATTTAAACTGATTGAAGATATCAGCATTTACCAGAATAATAAATTGATTTTTGTGAGAGAACTGATACAGAATGCACTGGACGCAACAAAGATGCAGTTATACAGGACGTTGTCTGCGTATGGCTTTCAATTTAATGAAAAAACATCGCCGTTTGATGTAGAAAGAGCATATCCCAATATTTTTGAGGAACATGCGATTATGATTCACACAGACTATAGTCGTGAAACGGGAAAAGTTTATTTTTCGATTCGGGATAAAGGGATTGGCATCAGCATGGATGAGTTTAAACGTAATATTCTGACAACAGGACGAAGCTGGCCGGAACGAAAAGAATACCAGGATGAAATCAAAAGAATGCCGGAATGGCTGAGACCGACAGGGGCATTTGGAATTGGACTGCATACGGTATTTTCAGTAACAGATTCCCTGACGATACGAACTAAGTCCGATAGTGAGAACAAGGCAAATGAGATGACATTATATTCAGGGAAAAAAGGTGGTTATGCATTTTGCAAGAAAACGAATCAGACTCTGCAAAGGGGATCAGAATTTAGTTTTTCGTTTCTGTTAACGGAAGAACTGAAAGAATGGGTAACCGGAAGTAATGGTGGAAAATTGTTTCTCGAAAATGTAAATGATGGAATACAAAAGGAAATTAAGAAGATAATGGAAACGTGGTGCGTAACACCTATGGTTTCCATCTATGCGGATCAGGATTATGGAATACCAGCTTTTTCGCAGTCGACCTGGTACAATGAACTGAGCAGAACAGAAAAAGAAAATCAATTGATTGATCAGTCTGTCGAGTCAGAACGATATCATTTTGCGTTTACAGATGACTACCGGTCGATAATGGTGTGGGATCGGGAGAAGGATTGTGCATTAAGTTTTGGAATGGAGAGCATGGGAGGAGATAACGTTTGCTATAAGGGGATTCGTCTTACAGAAAGGATGGAATCTGGTAAATGCAGTGACAGCTTATATCTGAATCAGATGGATGTGCTGGATGGTGCAGGAAATGATTGGGTGGACGCAGCAAGAATGAAATTATCTCTGGCAGCACGCAGAAAACTGAAAAGCGTTGTGGAAGAGGCTACTGCATTTGCAAAAAGAATATATGTTTTCATGTTGGATGAATTTTATCAAGACAATGATATTAGAAATCTCACAAATGATATTGATGCAATGGCAAATAGAATTTATCAGAAGAAAGAGATATCATTGAAAGAAATATGGACAGAGGGCTGTGAACTTAAGAAAAAATATTGGGGAGTGCCAGAGTGGTGGAACCATAAAATGCTTACCAGAAAGATACTGCCATATTTTTTAATTGTAAAAATGTTAGATAAAAGCATAAAACTGTGGGATCCAGAGTCTGGGATGGAAGAGGTGCAGCATATATTTTGCCTTGCAGATCAGTTGATTAAAAGATGGAAAATGGATTGGAACGGAATGCATGGGGAATCCTTTCAACAGTCGTATTTTGATCAGCAGATGAGAACTCTGCTGTGGCATTTTCTGCAGATTGCAGGAATTGGATTTTCCTATGTTGCGTTTGAAAAAGTGAATTTTGACGATAACGAAAAAAATACGTTGTTTGAATATAAAAATTTGATTACGCAGAAAAGCTTTCAATTTTATCAAAAAGCATTTCCGTTCTGCTCGCAATGGAAATTTACAAAAGATATGTATCAGTGCGTAGAGGAGAGTGCCATAAGCGGGTTGATTCGATGGCGACCGGAATTCAGGAACAGAGTTCCGGATTTTATTAGATGGAAATATTGCCTGCCGAATTCGGCTTTGGATAAAGTGTTTGTGGAATGGAGAGCAGAGCACTGTTTTTCAAATGTAAAACCGTTGGAAATATTCCTGAGATTTTCAGGGATTCCTGAAATTGTATTAGACATACCAGGGGAAAACTGCCCGATTGGAGAAAAAGAGAAAAAAGTATGGCGTAAATTCTGCACAGAGTCCTATCTTAACTGGAAACTGTTTTATCGAATCAGACCATTATCTGAAGTTGCAAAAGATATGCTGAATAAAGAGACGATTGTTTTAAGGAGACCATTTACGACATATATAAGTGAACTGTTTCCGGTTTTCCACAGAATGTCTCTTGTAAGTATGGACGAAAGAAGGATGGAATTCAGCATTCATAACAGTAACACACACGGAGTACAGATAGATTCACAGACGAAAAAGAGAATATTTAAAGAATTCTGGAAAGAAGTAGAGCGGAGCCATGATCCGAAGGGATATGTGGCTATGATTGGAATGGAAGAATATCCGATGCTTGGAATTGAAAATGCAGAAGAACAATATCATGCACAGATTGGAATGCTGGCGAAGTATCCGGAGATACCATTATGGGATTATGGGGCAGGAATCAAAGCGTTTATGGATCAATTCATTGGATGTCCAATTGATGAAAAGAGTCAGGAAATTATAGATCGTATTATTAATTCAGAGGGTGGAAAGGCAGTGATTCATTACATCGCAGTGTACAGAAAAAAGACGGGAGATGATGTGAAAGAAGAGAAAATTGAGACACAGTACAGGGAGTTTTTGAAAGACTTGATTTATTGTTGGGCAGATGGAAGATGCACGTTTGGATGAAAAAACGAAAAATAACAGTATACGAATCCTTGCCATTTTGATTCGCGGAGTTGATATTATGCCATCATTAGCATCATTTACGAGAGTATGAAACTTTTCTGTAAAATAATGTTTAGAAGGTTTTTCTGTGATGCAATAAATATCGTTAGGAGGGTCTTTATTATGGAAAGACAAAAGAAACCTGTATATCGAGTACAAATTTTCAAAACGAAGAAAAATTCTAAAATAAGTTTGTAATTATTTTAGAAAACTGGTATACTTAATTTGAAACATGGCAAAGCTTATGTTAAGCTTGAGCTGGCTTTATGAAGGAAGTGAGTGCTTTGAACATTAAAAAGCTAGTTTTTAAAAATTTCAAGACATTGGAAGAGGTGTCGTTTGAGCCGGGACGTGTAAATGTTTTTATTGGAGCAAATGGCTCTGGAAAAACAACAATCCTTGAGGCTATTGGTTTGCTTTGTGCTGCTATGACAGATCGAGTAGATAACGCAAGTATGCAGCGGAAAGGTATTCGTCTTAGTGTTCCGGGACTTTATAAGTCGGCATTCTCCGATTTAAGGAGAAAAGCACCAACCATCAATTTTGATGTGTCTTGGCGACAAAATGAAAAGAACTATCAATATGGAGTCAATTTGAATGTTCCAAATGAATCGGATTCAGCCAGACGAGACATGTGGCGTTATCATTCGGAAAAATTGACTGTAAATAATCAAACACTGTGGGGAAGAAGCGGTGCATCAAAAACAACATATGATCCGTATGTGGGGTTACTGATGCTCGAACCTAATGAAGAACTTGCTGAGGTTAGACCGGAAATTGAGAAGTTTAAGAACTATGCGATTTATCAACCTAACACACAAGCATTGAGAGGAACGCTCCCTGATCCGTATCAGGTTAATCCTATCGGTTTGTGCGGAGGCAGACTTGCAGAGGCAATTGAAGAAATCATGAGGCAAGATGAAGACGGTGAAAGCTACTTGCAGAATCTTCCACTGGATGAAGTCTTGGAACTGATCGATTGGGCAAGTGGGTTTGATGTGACTGCACCTAAAAAGTCAAGCGTAAATGCTGCTGTTCCGACGACGAGAAGAATTTTGGAGTTCCAAGATCGATATTTGACTTCAAAAACAAGCTTTACCGCTTACGATGCCAGTGAAGGAGCGTTGTATGTTCTGTTTCTTCTTTGCTTGGCATTGCACCCTGATGCACCGGGCATTTTTGCTGTGGATAGTTTTGATCATGCAATGCATCCTAGACTTGCGAGAGAGACGACAAAGCTGTTCTGTAAAACAATTCTGGAACAGGATAAGACTGTTTTTGTAACAACCCACAACCCTCTGGTTTTGGACGGACTTGATTTAATGAATGATGATATAAGATTGTTTGCAGTAAACAAAAGCAGAAAATCAGGTCACACATCTTTACAGAGAATTCAGGTGACTAAGGAGTTAATGGATTCTGGTTATTCTCTGTCGAGATTGTGGACAGAAGGACGGTTAGGGGGCGTACCAAATCTGTAATGAAAACGATAGGAATTGTTGCAGAAGGCCCACGGGATTTTGAACTGATTGCAGCAGTCATTGATACAATTACCAATGAAGAAAACAATTATCAAATGATTCAGCCAGAACCCAACATGATCGGACAGTTTGGAAATGGTTGGAAAGGTGTCTGGAAATGGTGTGAAGACAATCAGGGAAAGCTGAAGGCCTATATGCATTCCTTGACACCAGTACTTGATCTTTTGGTTGTCCATATGGATGGAGATGTCCAAAGATGCGAGAAAGAAGTCCATTGTGTTTGTCAAAGGGCACTTTGTGATGCGCCGGAAGGAGCACATCCGCTTACCTGTGAAAAAATAATTGGAGATAGAAACGAATGTCCGGTTGCGTTACCGTGTGAACACCATGGAAATACTCCAGATGCAGAGGCTGATTTTTTAAGAACATTCATAGGGACGTTGTTGCTTCCGGAAGATGGACTGGCTGTGAGCTATATGATTCCGTTTGATGCAACGGATACATGGATTGTGGCAGCCTGTGATCAGTACGATGATTATGAAACATTACTTGATCCGTGGGTTAACATCATTGCACATTCACCGCAATATCATGGAGTGAAAATTAAAAATCGTCCTAAAAAAGAAAAACGGACATACGAAAAGTTAATTGAAACTGTTTGTGAAAATTGGGATGATGTGGTTGCAAAATGTCCACAAGCAAAACGGTTTGATGAAGATGTGCGTGATTTTTTGATTGAACAGAAAACAGCAAATGTGTGATAAACGGGGCTTCTTTTCGCTGAGGAAAGTGACTGAAGCACATCCGAATCAGTATTATTTTGAGCGAATTGATACATGTGATAATGCGTTGGTTCGCTCTTTTTTTGCCCAACGGAAGGAAGCATGAAGGCTGTGCCTCATACCGCATGAACCACAGACAGCACCCAGGTGTAATCCGAAGTGCAGCTGTGGCTTATGCGGTTTTGCTTCTGAAACGGGAAAATATTGGGCTGAATAAAATAAAAGTTTCCGAAATGGGAAAATATTTTGATGTCCTGCGTATAATATGCCATACTGAGAAAAAAGAAGAAATGGAGTCACACCAGAACAGATGATGTCATCGACTGGCTTTTGGGATGATGTCACTGTGTAAAGACTACCTCAAAGATCGTTCCACCGGACGGGCTGGACTGAACGGTTATTCTGCCGTCATGTACGCGCACGATTTCACGAACCAGGGCCAGCCCAAGGCCTACTCCGCCAAGCTGGCGGCTTCTGGATTTATCTACACGGAAGAATGGTTCAAATATGCGTTCTTTTAATTCAGCCGGGATTCCGCTTCCGGTATCTTCTACGGACAGGCAGATGTTTTTTCCCTTCCGGTATGCGGTTACGGTAACCTGTCCGCCGAAATGGTTGTATTTGATTGCATTCTCAACAAGATTGTATACCATCCGGTAAATCAAAATGTCACTTCCGACCATAGTGGTATCGTTACAGTTCCCGATCAGTTTTATCTCCTTTTCCTGGGCAAGCGGTTCCAGATCCACCAGTACTTCATCGACAAGGGCGTCAACGGCAATGGTTTCATCCCTGCTTACTGTTTGAAGCTCACTCATATCGAGCAGTGTCTTGACCATTTTGCTGAGCCGGCCGTTTTGCTCCGTCACCATTTTCAGTGTTTGTAAGGTGTCGGCGTCATTGCCCGGATGCGGGGTGGAATGGTATAAATCGAGCTGTACCTGCATGACAGACAGTGGAGTGCGAAGCTCGTGTGCTGCATTTGCCGTAAACTGTCTCTGGATTTCAAAAGCATCTGCGAGACGTTCCAGCATCTTGTTATACGAAATACGAAGCTGGTTCAGCTCTTTTACTTTGTTTTCTTCAATGCGCGAATCGGCCAGATTCTGTGCCTGCACCTCCTCGATTTTTTCGGAGAACTCACGAATGGGCCGAAGTGCATGGCCACTGATAAAATAGGTAGCGACACCGCCAAGAAGGGCCAATAAAGCGGAAAGGATCAGGCTGTTTCTTTTGTAGTCTGCTTTATTGTTGTACACCTGAACAGAGAAATCCCTGGCAAATTCATCCCACTTGTCCTCCGGAATGCTGATATAGATTTGATCGGAACCGTCTGCGGTACCGTCTCCGCCCTGATCTCCGGCATCATCGCCCCGGGCATCTACGGTCTCCTGCAGGGAATCGATATAATAAATTCCGTTTTTATAGACAAGCAGGGTCAGACATCCACAGATGACCGCAATATACAGGGTAATGATACAGGTAAGTCTCCACTGCAGTGATATTTTTTTCATCGGTCGGACTCCTCTCGTATTTGATATCCTTCGCCTACTTTATTTAAAATCGGATCGTATCCAAGTACCGCCCTGAGCTTTCGCCGAAGCGAAGACATATGGACGCGGATGGATCCGCTGAAGCTGTCCACGGAGGCATCCCAGACATGCTCGATCAATTCTTCCTGGCTTACCGGTCTGCCAAGGTGGAGAAGCAGATATTCCAAAATTCCGTTTTCTTTTCTTGTCAGGGAAACCAGGGTTCCGTTGGCATAGGCCTCTCGTTTGATGGTATCGAATTTGATCCCGCCACTTTCCAGACAGACATCCTTCTGCACAAATTTTCTTCTTGTCAGACTGCGGATCCGCGCTTCCAGCTCCTGCAGATGGAACGGCTTTTCCATATAATCATTTGCCCCGGCATCGAGTCCTTCTACTTTGTCTGCAATCTGTCCTCTTGCAGATAAGATCAGCACCTTCGTTTCTTCGTTTTCCTTTCGGAGCTCTTTTAGAAGATCCATTCCGTCCATGCCGGGCAGATTGAGATCCAGGACAATCAGATCATAATTTTCTGCCAGGATGCATTCCAGAGCCTCTGCCCCATCATAGCAGGTATCTACCTCGTACCCGGCGGCGTACAGACTTCTGGCAACTGTGTCACACATTTGTTTCTCATCTTCCACGATTAATAATCTCAAAATTTTTTTCACCTGCCCATTTCTTAACAATGATTTTACAACAGCTATTGTATAATATCAGAGTCAGCTGGTCAATCAATAAAATCAAAGGAGCAACCACATTTTGAAATGCAGAAAAATATCTCAAATTGTTCTAGTTATCACAGGCATAGCGATGATGGGCTATGGCGCCGTCAGAGGGGAAGCGGCTGCTGTGCTTGGGAAAGCAATTAAATTATGTCTGGAGTGTGTCGGAATTGGATAAGAAAAAGAAGTTACGATCAAAGAAAATAGCCGGAATACGCGGGTGGATCCAGGCAGCGGCCACACTGCTTACCAATCCTCATATCCCCAATTTTTTTCAGGGCAAAATATATCAGGGCAAAGCGAAAACGGTATGCGTACCGGGACTAAACTGTTATTCCTGTCCTGCCGCGACGGGAGCGTGCCCCATCGGAGCCTTTCAGGCGGTTGTCGGATCATCCAAATTTAAGTTTTCCTACTACATAACCGGGTTCCTGATTTTACTCGGCGTGACACTGGGAAGATTCATCTGTGGTTTTTTGTGCCCGTTTGGATGGTTTCAGGATTTGCTTCACAAAATCCCCGGAAAGAAATTCTCTACGGCCAGACTGAAGCCGCTGCGGTATCTGAAATATATCATCCTTGCTGTTTTTGTGATTCTTCTGCCGATGTTTGCAACGAATTCGATCGGGATGGGAGATCCGTTCTTCTGCAAATATATTTGTCCGCAGGGCGTTCTGGAGGGGGCGATCCCGCTTTCCATCGGAAATGCCGCAATCCGGTCTGCACTGGGCAAGCTGTTTTCGTTTAAATTCGGTATTCTGATTACGGTTGTCGTGCTCAGCATCTTGTTTTACAGACCCTTCTGCAAATGGATCTGTCCTCTTGGGGCAATCTATTCCTTATTTAATAAGGTAAGCTTTTTACATATCACGATTGAAAACAGCAAATGCGTCGGATGCAACCAGTGTTCCAGGGCATGTAAAATGGATATCGACGTGTGCCGGACCCCAAATCATCCGGAATGCATCCGATGCGGAGCCTGCATCAAGGCCTGCCCGAAGGATGCGATCCACTATCAGTTTCTGGGAAAAACGTGTCAGAAAAAGGACACCGGAGATCAACAGTCAGAGATCAGAAACCATTGATCAGCAGCAGATCACGAAGTATCGAAGGATGATATTGAATTTTTGTTTTTTACATTATACTATCTTAAAAGGAGCCATAACTTATGAAAACCAAAAGAACTTTTATCCCTGTTTTTACACTCAGCGTAGCATTATTACTTACCGCATGCAACGGAAAAGAGGCTGCAGACACAAAGAAAACGCAGACAACACAGACGGAATCCGGCACAGAAGCTGTTACGGGATCTGTTGCGGAATCCGGAACCGAAACGGCAGGGGCTTCCGGCACAAAGCTGGACGATTTATATCAGCAGGAAAACCAGATTTTTGCAGATCATGCGGATGTATGGAATAAGGTGTTTGGCATGATGAATAAAAGCACGGCTGATCCGAGCGGAAATTATGGGGATTATCTGGCAGACACGGTTGAAGCCAACAAGGACTCTTTTTCAGAGGACGAGCTGAATACACTGACGGATGATATTGCAACGATACGAAAAATCGAGGAACAGATAGCGGAAATGGAAAATGGCAATACAGCATCGGAAGATAGCAACGCGAAAAACGATTCCGAAGAGGCATCTCCGTTCCGGGATTTTTCGGGTCAGGATTATGATGGCAACACAGTTGACGAAAGTCTGTTTTCCAAAAATGCGGTAACGGTCGTGAATTTCTGGTTTACCGGCTGCAAGCCTTGTGTTGCTGAGTTATCCAAGCTGAACGAATTAAACGATGCAATCAAATCCATGGGAGGCGAGGTTGTAGGTATCAACACAGAAACCTTCGATGGAAATCAGGATGCGATCAAAGAAGCAGCAGCGGTTCTTGAAAGCCAGGGTGCGAAATACCGCAATCTTTCCATTGACTCTGCTTCCGCTGCAGGAAAGTATGCCTCCGATATTATGGCATTTCCTACCACAATCTTGGTCGATCGAAATGGAAATATTGTGGGAGAGCCGATGCTCGGCGGAATCGACAATCAGGAGAATTATGATACGCTGATGAAACAGATCCAGTCCGTGATTGATGCAGACAGCGCGAAGTAAGACGAGAGCTGCGGCGTTTTTTGGGAGAGAAAATGGGAGTGCGAAAAAACAAAGTTACGTTTTTTCGCACTCCTTTTCATAACAAGATTTTAAAAAAATACATTTACGAAACGATGTACTGTGCTGTACCTGTCCCGAAAAGCTGCGCGGTGCTTAGAACAAGAGCTGAGGTCACACGGCGATTCCCCACATATATGCACACGTTTTCGGAACCACCAGTAATCCGACCTTTGGTTTTGATAGCAGCCATTTGACAAACAACAGCCGGGTTCCTGCTCTGCGAAAGGGCAGAAAATAAGGAAAACTTTGCGCAATTAAAAGGAGCATACCGCATCAGCGATATGCTCCTTTTGGACTACCTGGGTAAATATTATTCACAAAGTTTGGAGAAAGCGTCAGCTACGAACTGAACTTTTGTTCCAACGATAACCTGTACAGAGGTTTTGCCAGGTTTGATCACGCCTGCCACGCCGGCAGATTTGATTACCTTGTCGTTTACGGCAGTGATATCTTTCACTTCCAGTCGCAGTCTTGTAACGCAGTTATCAATGCTTGTGATGTTTTCTTTTCCGCCGCAGCCTTCCAGAATTTTAGCTGCGATTGCGGTATAGTTATCACTTGCCAGTTCTACTTTTTTCTCTGCTTCGAGATCGTCATCTTCGCGTCCAGGAGTCTTCAGATCCCATTTCTTGATAGCAAACAGGAATACGAAGTAGAATACGAGGAATGCTGCGATTCCAAGCGGAATGATCAGCCATATTTTCTGTGCTGCGGGCAGTGAGGATGAGAACAGGAGGTCCATAGCACCGGCGGAGAAGCTGAATCCTGCACGGAAGCCGAGAGCAACTGTGATCATAGTAAAGATACCATACAGTAATGCATAGATTACGTACAGAGCAGGAGCAAGGAACATAAATCCGAACTCAAAAGGTTCTGTAACGCCACAGATGAATGCGCAGACTGCAGCAGAAGCTACCAGACCGATCGCAGCTTTTTTCTTTGCAGGTTTTGCACATCTTACCATAGCAAGTGCAGCACCAGGAATACCGAACATCATACATGGGAAGAATCCGGACATGTACATACCAAGGCTCCAGGTTACATCAGCAGATGTTTCACCAGCCCAGAAGTGCTTCAAGTCACCAAGACCGATCGTGTCAAACCAGAATACATTGTTCAGAGCGTGATGTAATCCGGTCGGGATCAGCAGACGGTTCAGGAATGCATAGATACCGGCACCGACAACATCAAGGCTGACAATAGATTTACCGATTGCTACCAGAGCACCGAACAGTAATGGCCATACCAGTAACAGAACAGCAGATACAACGATAGAAACAACACCGGAAACAATTGCTACACAGCGTTTGCCGCTGAAGAAGGATAACCAGTCCGGAAGCTTGGTGTCTTTGAAACGGTTATAGCAGGCAGATCCGATGATACCGGCCAGGATACCGATGAACGGGTTTTCGATCTTGTCAAAGGCCAGCGTCTTTGTAGCACTCTCAGCGATGGACGGGATGATAGTTGTAACAACTCCGGTAGAAAGAAGTGTTGTGATCATCAGCCAGGATGCCAGAGCTGCGATTCCGCCGGTACCGTCATTCTTTTCTGACATACCGACACCAACGCCGATTGCAAAGAGGATTGCCATGTTGTCGATCAGAGCTGCTCCTGCTTTTACGAGAAACAGACCGATCAGGTTTACTACGCCCGAGATCTCGCCGCCCTGCATCGTTGCCGGACACAGCCGGTATCCGATACCCATCAGGATACCGCAGATCGGCAGTACTGCTACAGGAAGCATGAGGGCTTTCCCTAGTTTCTGAAGAAATTTCATATATTTCTCCCTCCTTAAAAGATAATTTATATAACTGGATACCTCCAATTAGATACGTGAATTTACCGAATCCACCCAATATACTTACAAAAGCAAGTGCAGAAAAGACATTGAGAGGGCATTTCGCAAAAGCAAGTGAGAAAAGGCTATAAGCGTACATTTCACAAAAGCAAGTGAGAAAAGCCTTCAAGCGTACATTTCATTTCATAAAAGAAGAGGATGAAGATTCATCTGACGAAAGATCAAAAAAAGATCAGGAAATACTGAGAACGGCTTCGTCTAAGGAAACTTCGCCCTCTTTTTTCAAGCTGATTTTCTCGTAATCATCGGTATTGCAAATCAGTACCGGAGTGACTGTGTTCAATCCGGCTCCGGTGATCTTGTCCAGATCGACATCCATCAGAAGATCTCCTTTTTTGACCTGATCGCCGGCTGCAACGTGTGCGGTAAACGGTGCGCCCTTTAGTGTAACCGTATCCAGGCCGATGTGGATCAGGATTTCGGTTCCGGAGCTGCTTGTGAGCGTGATGGCATGAAGAGTATCAAATACCATGGCTATTTCACCGTCTGTCGGTGCATAAATTTTTCCTTCCGACGGAATTACTGCGAATCCGTCCCCCAGGATTTTTTCGGAAAAGGTAGGATCCGGGACTTCGGAAAGCGGAACTACTTTTCCTTTGCAAGGTGCGTAAAGAACATTTTCTTTACTCTTTCCTTTTAGAAAATGAAACATAAAATTGATATCTCCTTTCGAAATAAGGTGCGATGTTTTTTTCGGGATATGGATCCGATTTCATCTGTAATTACGTTGAGTGATTTTTTGCGAAAAAATTTGGTATTTTACCCTTTGATCCGTTCTGTTTGACGTAAAAAGTCAACAAAATGCCATTGGGAAAGGAAACAGAGTATTTATTAAAAACAAAATTGCATAATTCTACACGAACTTCTCAATAGATTATATACATAATAACTGATGCGTAAGGATTTGTAAATACTTTTTTTGATATTTATGACAAAAGAATCTACTTTCAAAAGGAGAAAAATCGGTAGTTTAACCAATTAATGCGTTACTGCGATAAAAGAAGAATATACACACATTGGGGTCAGACCCCATTACTGTTGTGGGAAACTTTTGGGCGGTTCCTGTTTTTTGGTTTGAAATTCGAAAAATCTTTATACAATCTTAATGCCATGGAAAAGGTATTTATACGTTTTTAAAACGGAAGTCTCTAAAATAAGGAGGAATCAAAAAGAAGGAGTAAAAAGAGAAATGTGGAGTATAAAACTGCGATACAGGAAACAATGGTCGTCGTTTGAAATTATCATTCTTGGATTTGCGGGGGTAATTCTGGCAGGAGCACTGCTTTTGATGCTTCCTGTGGCTTCGCGGGAAGGAAATGTAACGCCATTTACAGAAACACTGTTTACTGCAACATCAGCCGCCTGTGTGACAGGACTGGCAGTCAGAGATACAGGAAGCTACTGGTCCGTCTTTGGACAGAGCGTGATTTTGCTGCTCATTCAGATCGGCGGTCTTGGTGTGGTTACGATCGCTGTTTCGATTGCGATGCTTTCCGGGAGAAAAATTTCCCTGATGCAGCGAAGCACGATGCAGGATGCGATTTCTGCCCCGAAGGTGGGCGGAATTGTGCGCCTGACGCGTTTTATCCTCAAAGGAACCTTTGGAATTGAACTGTTGGGGGCGTTGTTTCTTCTGCCTGTTTTTTTACGGGATTACGGCGGAAAAGGAATCTGGATGGCGTTGTTTCATTCTGTATCCGCATTCTGCAATGCAGGATTTGATCTTCTTGGAAAAACGGATCATCTGTATCCGTCCCTGACTTCTTATGTGGGAAATCCACTGGTTAATCTTACGATTATGGGGCTAATTGTAACAGGTGGAATCGGATTTCTGACCTGGGATGATATCTATACAAAAAAATACCATTTTCGTCAGTACTGCATGCAAAGCAAGGTGATCCTGCTTACAAGTCTGTTTCTGATTTTTGTTCCGGCGGCCTTCTTTTTCTTCCGGGATTTCGCTGGAATGCCGGTCAAGGAGCGGACGCTCTGCGCATTGTTTCAGTCCGTGACAACAAGAACGGCCGGATTTAATACGGCAGATCTTTCCGGGATGACAGGTGCTTCCCAGGCGATTATGATTGTTCTGATGATGATTGGCGGAGCACCGGGATCAACGGCTGGCGGAATGAAAATTACCACATTTGCCGTGCTGACAGCTAATGCGTCTGCTACGTTCCGTCAGAGAGAGGACACACAGATGTTTGGACGCAGGGTGGGCCAGGAGGTATTAAAAAATGCATCTACGATTCTGATGATGTATCTTTTTCTGGTGCTGATGGGAGGAATGGTGATCAGTGTGGCAGAAAATCTGCCGATTTCTGAGTGTCTGTTTGAGACAGCATCTGCTGTTGGAACGGTTGGCCTGACGCTTGGAATTACGCCGCAGCTCGGTGTTCTTTCGAAAGGAATTCTGATCGCACTGATGTTTCTTGGAAGGGTTGGCGGTCTGACGCTTGTTTATGCTGCGATGCCGGGGAGAAAGAGCGCACATGCAAAAATGCCGCTGGAAAAAATAAATGTAGGATAAGAAGAGAGGAAGAGATGAGATGAAAAATATTTTACTGATTGGAGTAGGAAGATTTGGGAGACATATTGCCATGCATCTGAATCAGCTTGGACATCAGGTGATGGCGGTAGACCGAAATGAGGAACGGATCGACGCCGTGATGCCGTATGTGACAAATGCACAGATCGGTGACAGTGTCAATGCAGACTTTCTGCGATCCCTTGGTGTGGGAAATTATGATGTCTGTATTGTGACGATCGGAAGCAGCTTTCAGGATTCGCTGGAAACCGCATGTCTTTTGAAGGAGCTGGGCGCAAAATGGGTCGTGTCCCGGGCAGAACGGGATGTACAGGAAAAATTCCTGTTGCGGAACGGAGCGGATCAGGTTGTTTATCCGGAAAAACAGATGGCAAAATGGACAGCAATTCGTTACAGCTCGGATCATGTGTTTGACTATATTGAAATTGACAGTCAGTATGCGATTTTTGAGGTTGAAATCCCGGAGAACTGGATTGGAAAAAATGTCGGCCAGCTGGATATCCGGAAAAAATACGGTATTAATATTCTGGCAACAAGAAAATATGGAAAAACAGATGTTGCGGTGTCTCCGGAGACAGTTCTGAATGGCGATGCTACCATATTGGTTCTTGGTGAATATAAAGCGATCCAGAAATGTTTTCGAATCTGAAAGAGAGGTGATTTCTGTGTTAAGTGTAGGACTGCTCTTCGTTACCCTGGTCGGTTTTTTGTCTGGAGGCGTGCTCGTAGATCAGATAGAGACATTTTTCACGGAAAACAGAAGAGAGGAACCGGAAACGGGACAAAATTTCACGGAAAACAGAAAACAAGAACAGGGAACGGGAGAAAAAAAGATTTCCTGACTATAGCTTTCTCTTCGTTTATGATCTACAATAGGAGGCGGGGTGAGACAGTTGGAAAAAGAAAAACAAAAAAAAGAGCATATCCTGGTGTGTCTGTCCTCTTCGCCATCCAATGAAAAAATTATTCGGACTGCGGCGCAGATGGCACAGGCGTTTCAGGCCGGCTTTACGGCATTGTATGTGCAGACAGCAGAAAAAACAGAAAAAACACCGGAGGATCTGGCAAGGCTGCAGAAGCATGTTCGTCTGGCAGAGCAGAGCGGGGCAGAAATTGTAACGACACACAGTGAGGATATTGCCCTGCAGATTGCAGAATACGCAAGAATTTCCGAGGTGACGCGGATTGTCATTGGAAAGAGCATGATGAAGCAGGGCTATTTCCATCAGCGAAGGGTGTGGACCGAGCGTCTGACGGATCTTGTGCCTGATCTGGAAATTCACATCATTCCAGACTCAGACGTGTACCGGAGATATCAGAAACGAAAAAAATTTCCGGAGTGGATGGAGCTGCCTTCCTGGAAAGAACTGATGCTTACGGTTCTGATTCTGGCTGCTGCGACCGGAATCGGAGAAATCTTTTTTCGGCTTGGTTTTACGGATGCCAATATTATTACGGTATATCTGTTTGGCGTCATGCTGACATCTATTCTGACCAGCGGTTATACCTGTAGTGTGGTCAGCTCTGTGGCAAGTGTTGTCCTGTTTAATTATTTTATGACAGAACCGAGGCTTTCGTTGTATGCGTATGGTTCCGGCTATCCGGTGACCTTTGCGATCATGCTTGGCACTTCAATCCTGACCAGTACGCTTGCTTCAAAATTGAAAGAAAATGCAAAGCTTTCTGCACGAGATGCCTTTCGAACCAAGATTCTTTTTAATACCAGCCAGCTTCTGCAAAAGGCAGAGGATGCGTCAGAAATTTTTGATATTACGGCAACGCAGCTGATAAAGCTTCTGGGGAGAAATCTGGTTGTGGCGCCGGTAGAAAAAAAGAAAAACGGCATTGTGCAGGGAACTCTTTATAACGCCGAAACAGGAATAAAATCAGAAAAAGTTTTTAATGTGAAAGAACAGGAAATCCTGCAGTGGGTTCTGAAAAACCGGAAACGGGCGGGAGCTATGACAGAACGTTTTTCTGAAGAACCGTATCTGTACCTTTCCATCTATGCGGCACAGAACAGATATGGTGTGATCGGCATTTTCATCGGACAAAAGCCACTGGATGCGTTTGAGAACAGTATCCTGCTTTCTATTCTGGGAGAGTGCGCCATGGCACTGGATCGGGAACAAAGTGCGAGAGAAAAAGAAGAGGCGGCAGTCATGGCGAAAAATGAGCAGCTTCGGGTGAATCTGCTGCGGACGATTTCCCATGATCTGCGCACACCACTGACATCAATTCTCGGCAATGCAGACTCTTTGATCAGTAACTTTGACGCACTGGACGAAGGGATGCGGAAACAGATTTTTTCGGATATTTATGAGGATGCCGGATGGCTGATTGAACTGGTGGAAAATCTGCTTGCGCTTACGAAAATAGAAGATGGAAGTGTAAAACTGCAGTTATCCGATCAGGTGGTTGAGGATGTAGTACGTGAGGCGCTGCGCCATGTAGAACGGCGGAAAAACGAACATAAAATTACGGTGGACTGCGGGGAAGATGTACTGCTCGCCCGCATGGATGCAAAGCTGATTGTACAGGTATTGGTAAACCTGATCAACAATGCAGTAAAATATACACAGGCAGGATCCAAGATCCGGATTACAGCCGGAAAAGAAGAAAAAAACGTATGGATTGCGGTGGAGGATAATGGACCCGGCATTCCGGCGGAGTGCAGGGAGCATGTATTTGAAATGTTCTATTCCGGAAAAAATAAGGTGAGTGACAGCCGCAGAAGCCTTGGCCTTGGGCTGGCGCTGTGCCGCTCCATTGTAAATGCGCATGGCGGGGAACTGGTGCTTCGTGACTGCGCTCCGCACGGCTGTCATTTTCGTTTTACGCTGCCGCTCAGTGAGGTGAATTTAAATGAATAAGACATTGATACTGGTCGTGGAAGACGATACGCCGGTCCACAACCTGATTACGACAACACTGAAAACACACGATTATAAATAACCACATTGGGGTCAGACCCCATTACTGTTTAGAAATTTTGTTCCTGTTTTGGCAATTCTGACACTGCAGACTGTGCTGAATGACAATATCAAAACGGCAGAAGATGTTGAAACTTATCTGGGTCTTAACACCTTGGTCGTTGTTCCGGATTTTGGAAGCAAAAAGAAATCCAGAAGACGAAGAAAAGACTGAACATAAACACAGAAAATTAAAAAGGAGCATCTCCGGTTTCGAACTTGAAACCTGGAGATGCTCCTTTTTCGTATGCTGCAGAATGAAAAATTATTCTCCCGCCACCGTCACACCCCGCAGCAGTACCGCACACGGTACCACGCGGTTGTTGAGCTGCTGTGTCTCTTTCGAGAAAGTCAGATTTTTCAGCACATCGTCATAACGGGCGGAAAGTGATCCGCTGGTTGTCGGATGGGAGGTGGTTCCGTCGCTCTCATACGCGAGCCGGATCTCACCGCCGCAGGTGCCGCTTACGGCATCCATATCAAACGCACTGAAATCGGTGATTTCTATATGCGGCATGCTGCGCAGCTCGTCGAGTGTTTTCGAACCGCCTTCAACTACCATGTTATTCATGGAAGTAGTATCCTTCATGCCGATATAATGGGCATGCTGAAGGCTGCCCCAGTAGGAGCGGCAGATGCCGTTTTCAAACAGAACGCGCTCGGCTACCGGCATACCGGTTTCGTCGTACGGCGCGTTTTTGGCAGAGCCGTCGAGCGTCGGCACGAGGCGGATATTCAGCGGATCGGCATCTGCGCCGGTGATGGCTTCACCGATTTTTGCCTTTGCGACGCCCATGTACTGATAAGAAGCATTGGTATGCATAGCAAAATACTGGAAGAAACTGCCGACGGCATTTCCGGTCAGGAGAACATCAGCATGCTCATTCTGGCGGGTCGGAACAGCATTCAGACGCTGGCGGCCGGTGTGGAACATTCCGCGCACTTCGGCGATGATCTTCTCGGCAGATTCGTCGGAGAAGCGGAGATCCTTGTAGATCTCAATCTCATGATCATCCTTGCGGGAGTTTGTGACAACCTCGATCTCGCAGTCAAAGCCGGAGAAGGTGACATCGACACCGCGGGAATTGCGGATGTGTGTCTGCTTCTGGTTGACGAAAATCTCATAGGAGTTTACGCGGGAATCCTCTTCCGCCTTGATTTCCTGCATAGCCTGCACCAGTTTTACGAGTTTAGCGGTAAGATCGCGGGAAGCATCAGCCATGTCGGCGCTTGCCTGGGCATCCGATGGCTCTGCAATCGGGTACCATGGGTTCTGCACGAACTGTGCAGCGAACAGCGCCTGGTCAATTTCCTGCTGCATTTCTTCGCGGGAAATGCCCTGGTGGATCTCTTTTTCTGCGCTTCCGCGGAATTTCCCATCCTCACTGTCGACAAAGACGGTCAGAAACGTATGCGTTACTTTTTTCGCGCGGCTCATGTCGAGCTTCTGACCGATGAAAAATGCCTCGCGGGATTCGGTCTGCTCTTCGCGGATCAGAAAGTCGCTGGCTTTGCTTGCTTTTAATACATCGTATAATTCGTTCATCAGCCTAACCTCACTTTACATTTCAGATACGGGCCGCCATCGCTGACTTTGACCCATTCTTTGTGACCTTTTCCGCACATGCCGGAGCCGAAGAGCTCTTCTTTGTCGGAAACCATGGAGATGCTCTTTAAGAGATCTGGAACGTAGCCGGTCAGGGTGACAGGAGATACGACTTTTCCGGTCAGCTTACCATCTTTGATCTCGCGGCCGAGTCCGACCATGCACTGGATGCCCCAGTGTTTCGGGTCTTCCATACCGGACTGAACGCTTTCGAGAAGATAGCCGTGATCAATCGAAGCGATCATATCATCGAGTTTGTCTGTGCCTGCGGTGAAGTAGGTGTTGGTCATACGGGAGTAGACTTTGCGCTCGAAGCTCTCGCGTTTTCCGTTTCCGGTCGGCGTGGTGCCAAGGCGGAGTGCGCTTACGAGATCGCTGATGCCGGTAACGAGTGTACCGTGGTCGATGACCGTGGTGTCGGTGCCGAGCGTTCCCTCATCATCAAAAAGATAACTGCTGACCTGCTGTGCGCCGACTGCTCCGTCGTGCATGGAGGAGAGCTGGGAGGCAACAGGCTTGCCGATATACTCTTTGGCGAGTGCGCGGTCTTTGACAAACATATCCATCTCGACACCGTGGCCGAATGCCTCGTGTGCAATCACGCCGGTGACATCCGGTGCGGTGATGACATCGTACATGCCAGGGATGACCGGATCGGAGTGGAGCTTGTCGTACAGAACGGCGATGATTTCCTCAACAATCGCATCCATCTCATTTAAGATTTCCACGCCTTTCAGGCCGGAGCAGGAACGGTACGACATATTCTGTTTTCCGTTTTCTGTGCCGATTGCGGAAAGGGAGCCCTCAGAGAAAGCGTAGGACTGCATCAGATCCTTTTTGGAGGAGAGGAACAGCTTGTTGACACGGGCAAAGCTGACGGTACTCTGGAATTCCAGAATTCCTTCATGGGCAGCGCCGGCGTCGCAGAGCTTCCGAAGGTGGGAGAGAATCTCCTCTGCGGAGACGGTCTCCGGGTCAATCTCGATTTCATTCTGCATCGTTTTGGTGATGGCTTCTTCCTGCACGAGAGGAGACTCCATCTGCGCGATGCCGAGTGCCTTTAATGCCTGAAATTCGGATTTCAGCGCGGAAGTAATTTCCTCCGCAAGATCTGCGGCATCGGTGAGGTTGTTGAAGGAATATTCGGTGTAGGAACCGTCCTGCCATGCACGGACAACGAAGCCGCGTTCACAGAAGTGATAATCGCCGACGGTGGTCTGATGCATGCTGACGCGGTAGGTCGTACCTTTGACATCGGTGCAGAGCACGCTGACGTAATCAAATTCGCGCTCGAGCAGACGGATCAGTTCCTGAATCTGTGGTTTGATTTCCACAAGATAGGATGACATTGGAACCTGCATAAGTTTGATGTCCTTTCTGGAGCCTGCCGGAGTGTTGGATAGAGAACCTGCGCCGGGGCTCAAAATAATAGAATCCGGAAAAATAGTTTCGAAAAAATCCCGAACATAGTTTCATTATAGAAGTGGGAAATGGAAAAAGCAATAAAAAAAGGTTGACAAAATGAATTTTGATGATATACTTTGAATATCAAAACATTTGAAAAGAAAAATGTTTGAGAATGAAATAAGCAAGAGGACAGTAAGGTGAAAAACGGCAGAATTGCGGGAACCGGTTCGTATGTACCGGAGACGATATGGAAAAATGAAGATCTGGAAAAGATGGTGGATACGAGCGATATCTGGATCCGGGAGCGGACGGGAATCGGTGCGCGCCACATAGCCGGGGAGGAGACGGTTGCCCAAATGGCAGTAAAGGCGGCGAGAAGAGCGCTGGAAAATGCCGGGATCTGTTCGACAGAACTGGATCTGATTCTCGTCGGAACCTCCTCGTCGGAGAGCATCTTTCCGAATACCGCCTGTCTTGTGCAGGATGAAATCGGTGCCTTCCGTGCCGCCTGTCTCGATGTCAGCGCCGCCTGCACCGGATTTCTTGCGGTGTATGAGCTGGGCCAGCTGTATATCCGGAGCGGCAAGGCAAAAAACGTGCTGCTGATCGGCGCAGATGCCCTGAGCCGTCTGGTGGACTGGAGTGACCGCGGAACCTGCATTCTGTTCGGGGACGGCGCGGGAGCCATTGTGCTGACGGCGGAGGAGCAGGAGACAAAAGCGTGCGAAAAGATCCATTCCGATGGAGAAAAAGGCGTGTCGCTGACCTGCGAAAAGGGAACGTATCTGCAGATGGACGGCCGTGCCGTGTTCCAGTTTGCTTTATCACGCGTGCCGGAAGTCATCCGCGAGGTGCTGAAAGAAGCCGAGGTGCCGGTCGAGGAGATTGATGCCTTCATCCTTCATCAGGCAAACAGCCGCATCATCGACGGCGTGGCAAAACGACTGAAGGCGCCGAAAGAAAAATTTCCGCGGAATATCGAAGCATACGGCAATACGTGTGCGGCGAGCATTCCGATTCTGCTGGATGAGTGGAACCGGTCCGGCAGAGCCAAAAAAGGACAGAGAATCGTTCTCTCCGGTTTCGGAGCAGGACTGATCTGGGGCGCGGCGTACCTGGAATGGTAAGAAACGCCCATATAAAATAAGAAGAATAAGAAAAAAGTGAGGACAAAAACATGTTAGAAAAAGTAAAAGAAACCGTAGCAGAAGCACTGGGAGCAGACATCGATACCATCACAGCGGAGACTTCCTTCAAAGAGGATCTCGGAGCAGATTCCCTGGATCTGTTTGAAATGGTCATGTCCCTCGAGGACACCTGCGGCGTGGAAATCCCGACCGAGGATCTGGAAACGATGGTAACTGTCGGTGATGTTGCAGAGTATCTGGAGCAGCACAAAAACTAAGAAAGATCGGGAAGCAGGAGGAAGCGATTCATGATCACAGAAGTGACAAAATTACTCGGGATTCAGTATCCAGTCATTCAGGGCGGCATGGCCTGGGTGGCGGAGCATCATCTGGCAGCGGCAGTTTCCGAGGCCGGCGGCCTTGGCCTCATCGGAGCATCGGCGGCACCGGCAGAGTGGGTTCGGAATGAAATCCGCGAAGCAAAAAAACTGACGGACAAACCGTTCGGCGTCAACATCATGCTGATGAGCCCGTATGCGGATGAGGTGGCAAAAGTGGTTGCCGAGGAAGGCGTAAAAGTCGTTACGACGGGCGCAGGAAATCCGGAGAAATATATGGAACTGTGGAAAAACGCTGGTATCCGCGTCATCCCGGTGGTCGCTTCCGTGGCTCTTGCAAGACGAATGGAGCGCGCAGGCGCAGATGCCGTTGTGGCAGAAGGATGTGAGTCCGGCGGCCATATCGGCGAGACGACAACGATGGCACTCGTTCCGCAGGTGGCAGATGCCGTAAAAATTCCAGTCATTGCGGCCGGTGGAATTGCGGACGGACGCGGCATGGCAGCAGCCTTTATGCTGGGTGCCGAGGCGGTTCAGATGGGAACGCGTTTTGTCGCTTCGAAAGAGGCCGTTGTGCATGAAAATTACAAGCAGCTGGTGATCAAGGCGAAAGATATTGATACCCGCGTGACAGGCCGCACAACCGGTCATCCGGTGCGGGCGATCCGAAATGAGATGACACGCCATTATCTGGAACTGGAAAAAGAGGGAGCTCCGTTCGAAGAGCTGGAAAAACTGACGCTCGGCGGTCTTCGAAGAGCCGTTGTGGACGGCGATGTCAAAACCGGAAGCGTGATGTCCGGTCAGATTGCAGGTATGGTAAAAGACGAGAAAAGCTGCAAAGAAATCATAGAGCAGATGATGAATGAGATGGAAGAACTTCTGAAAGGAGCACCGGCGCGGTTATGAGTAAAACAGCATTTATGTTTCCTGGACAGGGTTCCCAGTGTGTCGGCATGGGCGCGGATTTTTATGAAGCATGTCCGAAAGCGAGAGCCGTCTACGATATGGCATCCGAGCTGATCGGGATTGATATGAAAAAACTCTGTTTTGAGGAAAATGAACATCTGGATCAGACAGAGTTTACCCAGATTGCACTGCTGACAACCGGAATGGCGATGGAGCAGTCCATCCGGGCGTGCGGCCTTACGCCGGATGTGACAGCGGGCCTCAGCCTTGGCGAGTACAACGCGATTGTGTCCGCCGGCGGTATGGAAATGGCGGATGCGATGAAGGTCGTCCGCAGAAGAGGCATCCTGATGGAAGAGGCCGTTCCGGCAGGCGAGGGCGCGATGGCGGCGGTGCTCGGCATGGAAGATGCAAAAATCGAAGAGATTTTGAGCGGGATTTCCGGCGCCTACATTGCCAATTACAACTGCCCGGGTCAGATTGTCATCACCGGATATGAGGCGGCAGTGGCAGAGGCTTCGGAAAAGTTAAAAGAAGCAGGCGCAAAGCGGGTACTTCCGCTGAACGTAAGCGGCCCGTTCCATTCCCCGATGATGGAAGCTGCGTCCCAGGGGCTGACCGAAGCGCTCGAGGGCGTCGGCTTTATGGAGTTGAAGATTCCGTATGTGACGAATGTAACCGGCCAGTATGTGCGTGATACTGCACTGACGCGCGGCCTTCTGATCCAGCAGGTGGCATCCGGTGTGCGGTGGCAGCAGAGCATCGAGGCAATGATTGCGGACGGCGTTGATACCTTCGTGGAGATCGGACCGGGAAGAACACTGACCGGCTTTTTAAGAAAAATCAACCGGGATGTAAAAGGTTACAATATCCGCACCTATGAGGAAATGCATCAGGTGTGCGAAACTTTATTATAGATAGTGGATTATGCAGCAGGAGAATGAGATGTTAAGTGGAAAAACAGCAGTAGTAACGGGCGCATCCCGCGGAATCGGGCGTGCGATTGCAGAAAAACTGGCGGCGGAGGGAGCCTTTGTTGTCATCAATTACAATGGTTCAAAAGAGGCGGCCGAAACCGTGCTTGCGGGAATCCGCGCGGCAGGAGGAGACGGCTGCGTGATGCAGTGCAATGTATCGGATTTTGCGGCGTGTGAAGCGTGGATGAAGGAAATTCTTGCTTTGTATGGGAAAATCGATATTCTGGTCAACAACGCGGGCATCACAAAGGACGGCCTTCTGATGGGCATGTCGGAGGAAGCCTTCGACCGTGTCATTGAGACAAACCTCAAGGGAACGTTCAACTGCATCCGCTTTGCGGCACGGCCGATGATCCGTCAGAAGAGCGGCTGCATCATCAACATGGCTTCTGTGGTCGGCGTGGCAGGAAACGCCGGACAGGCAAATTATGCGGCATCGAAAGCAGGTGTGATCGGCCTGACGAAAACAGCGGCACGGGAACTGGCATCCCGCGGCATCCGCGTCAATGCGATTGCGCCGGGCTTTATTGAGACCGATATGACGGAGGTTCTTTCGGATAAAGTGAAAGAAGCATCCGTATCCCAGATTCCGCTTGGCCATTTCGGAAAGCCGGAGGATGTGGCGAACTTGGCCGCATTTCTGGCATCCGAAGCGGCAGCTTACATCACCGGACAGGTGATTCACTGCGACGGCGGCATGGTGATCTAAGAAAAGGAGAGTTGGAATGAAGAGAAGAGTAGTCATCACAGGGCTGGGTGCGGTAACCCCGATTGGAAATACCGTGGAGGAATTCTGGAACGGCGTCCGCAAGGGAGCCTGCGGAATCGGAACGATTACGAAATTTGATACAGCAGAATATAAAGTACATCTGGCAGGCGAGGTCAAAGGCTTCGTGGCAAAAGAACGCATGGATTTCAAGGCGGCAAGACGAATGGGAACTTTCTCCCAGTATGCCGTTGCGGCAGCAAAAGAAGCGTTTGCAGATGCCGGCATTTCCATGGAGAATGAAGATCCGTTCCGCGTCGGCGTTCTGGTGGGTTCCGGCGTCGGTGATCTGAATGCATGCGAGCAGGCGAAAGCCAAAATTGATGCCGGAAATCCGTCCCGCGTCAACCCGTTTACCGTTCCGGTGATGATTGCGAACATGGCGGCGGGAAACGTTGCGATTGCACTCGGCGCGAAAGGAAAATGTACCAGCGTGGTAACGGCGTGTGCGACAGGAACGCACTGCATTGGCGATGCCTTCCGCGCAATTCAGTACAACGACGCGGACATCTGTGTGGCAGGCGGTGCGGAGAGCGCAATTACGCCGGTCGGCGTGGCAGGCTTTTCGGCACTGACCGCACTTTCCGAGTCGGAAGATCCGCTGCGGGCTTCGATTCCGTTTGATAAAGACCGGAACGGTTTCGTCATGGGTGAGGGCGCCGGCATTCTCGTACTTGAGGAGCTGGAGCACGCGAAACAGCGCGGCGCGAAGATCTATGCAGAGGTAGTCGGATACGGCGCAACCTGCGATGCGTACCACATTACTTCTCCATTGGAAGATGGAAGCGGTGCGGCACGTGCGATGGAGCTTGCGATGGAAGAAGCGGGAGTAAAACCGGAAGAAGTTACTTATATTAATGCACACGGAACGTCCACACATCACAACGATCTGTTTGAAACGCGTGCGATCCGGAAAGCCTTCGGTGATGCGGCAGACTATGTGCTGGTCAACTCGACGAAATCGATGGTCGGTCATCTGCTCGGCGCGGCAGGCGGTGTGGAAGCTGTTGTCTGTGCGAAATCCATTCAGGACGGCTTCGTGCATCAGACGATTGGAACAAAGGAAGCAGATGCGGAATGCGATCTGAATTACTGCATCGGCGCTCCGGTGGAAACCGATGTGAAACTGGCAATGAGCAATTCCCTTGGTTTTGGCGGCCACAATGCGGTGCTGCTGTTTCAGAAATATGAATAAAGCGGCATCGTGTTCCGGTGCAGAAAGGAAAATAAGATGGAATTAGATCAGATTTTACAGTTGATTGATAAAGTTTCGGATTCTTCGCTGACCGCGTTTGATTACGAGGCTGATGGGATCAAGATTGCCATGGAGCATGGAAAAGCAGCTCCGGTGCAGGTGCAGATGAGCGGGGTTCCATCCGGTGCCGGTCTGCAGATGGCAGAGATGATGGGCGGAGCAAATGGCGTGACAGCGCAAGAAGCAGCCATGCCAGAGAGAAAAGAAACGGCAGGAAAAAATACAGCGGCTGAGGAGCACAGTGAAGCAGAAGAAGGCGTTTTTGTGACATCCCCGCTGGTCGGAACGTTTTACACAGCTCCGGCAGAGGATGCCGAGCCGTTTGTGAAGGTTGGCGACACCGTGAAAAAGGGACAGGTCGTAGCAATCGTGGAGGCCATGAAGCTGATGAATGAGATCGAGAGTGAAGTGGACGGCGTGATTGCGGAGGTTCTGGTGAAAAACGGCGAGATGGTTGATTACGGAAAACCGCTGTTCCGGGTGAAAGCGTAAAGCCGGGACGAGAAAGGAAGCAGCGAATGAACAGTTTGACAACGAAACAGATTCAGGAGATTATTCCACACAGACATCCGTTTCTGCTGGTGGATTACATAGAAGATTTTGAACCGGGCGAATTCGGTATTGGATACAAATGTGTGACGTACCGCGAGGACTTTTTTGCCGGTCATTTTCCGCAGGAGCCGGTGATGCCGGGCGTGCTGATTATCGAGGCGCTGGCGCAGGTCGGTGCGGTTGCGATTCTTTCTCTTGACGAGAATAAGGGAAAAATTGCATTTTTCGGCGGCATCAACAAGTGCCGCTTTAAGGGAAAAGTGAAACCGGGAGACAAGCTTCGTCTGGAGACGAAAATTATCCGCCACAAGGGACCGATGGGCGTCGGGGAAGCGGTTGCTTCGGTCGACGGCAAGGTGGTCGCGCAGGCGGAACTGACCTTTATGGTGGGGGCAGCACAATGATTCGAAAAGTTTTGATTGCAAACCGTGGGGAGATCGCGGTCCGGATTATCCGGGCATGCCGTGAGATGGGAATTCTCACGGTTGCTGTTTATTCGGAGGCGGACCGGGAGGCACTGCATGCGCAGCTCGCGGATGAGGCGGTGTGCATCGGGCCGGCGCCGTCGAAGGACAGTTATTTAAATATGGAACGTATTTTGAGTGCGGCGCTTGTGACGGGGGCGGATGCGGTTCATCCGGGATTTGGATTCCTGTCGGAGAACAGCACGTTTGCGCGGAGATGCCAGGAGTGCCACATTACGTGGATTGGGCCGTCGCCTGAGGTGATGGACCGTCTGGGTAATAAGTCTGAGGCGCGAAATACGATGCAGGCAGCCGGTGTGCCGGTGATTCCGGGGACGAAGGAACCTGTTTTTGACTGGGAGACGGGTCTTTCTGAGGCCGACCGGATTGGTTTTCCGGTGATGATTAAGGCGGCGCTTGGAGGCGGCGGCAAGGGTATGCGCATGGCGGAGACGCGCGGGGAGTTCCAGAGTGCGTTTCAGACGGCGCAGAAGGAGGCTAAAAGTTCGTTTGCGGACGGGACGATGTATGTGGAGCGGCTGATTCGTCATCCACGTCATGTGGAGTTTCAGATTATGGCGGACTCGTTTGGGAATGTGATTCATCTTGGCGAGCGGGACTGCTCGATTCAGAGGAATCATCAGAAGATGATTGAGGAGTCGCCTTGTGTGGCGATTGATGACACGCTGCGGGAGCGGATGGGCTCGGCGGCGGTCCGGGCGGCGAAGGCGGCGCATTATGTGAATGCGGGGACGATTGAGTTTCTGCTGGAGCCGGACGGGAATTTTTATTTTATGGAGATGAATACGCGGATTCAGGTGGAGCATCCGGTGACGGAGTGGGTCACGGGGGTGGATCTGATTCAGGAACAGCTTCGGGTGGCTTCGGGGATGCCGCTGTCGGTGACGCAGGGGGAGGTCCGGCTTTCGGGGCATGCGATTGAGTGCAGGATTAATGCGGAGAATCCGGCGAAGAATTTCAGGCCTTGTCCGGGGAAGATTACGGAGATGCATCTGCCTGGTGGATTTGGAGTACGGGTGGATACGGCGGCGTATGACGGGTATGTGATTCCGGCGTTTTATGATTCGATGCTGGCGAAGCTGATTGTGCATGGGAGGACGCGTGAGGAGGCGATTGCGCGGATGAGGAGTGCGCTGGGGGAAGTCGTCATCGAGGGAGTCGACACTAACGTTGATTATTTGTATTCTATTTTAAATGAAGAGGAGTATTTGGCCGGGAGGGCGGATATTGAGTTTGTGGAGCGGTTGACGGAGAGATTGTGAGAGACGGACGCCGCCCGGCAGTACAGCAGAGGGGGACGGCGCGGTTTCAGAGGAAAGAAACACTAAGGCCGCCCCCCTCTGCTGTACTGCCGGGCGGCTGAGATCAGACACACGACTGGGAGAGTGTGGTCAGCGACACCGCGGGGCGGTGCGGCTGGGATGACAGGAGTGAGCGGTGAAGAGAGAATGAATGCCTCGATGGGTGAGGTGTGTGGTTGGAAGATTGTTATGGTGACAATAGAGTGAAAGTGTTATGACGTAAGGAGTGATGGTGGTATGATGCTGGGTAAGTATTTTAAGAAGACGGTGTTTCGGAAGGAGCACACGGCGGATGGGGTGGTGCCGGAGGCGCCGCAGGGGATTTTGAAGAAGTGTAATGCTTGTAAGGGGGCTATTTTTACGGAGGATGTGAAGAGGAATCTCTATATTTGTCCGAAGTGTGGGAATTATTTTCGGGTGCATGCGTATCGGAGGATTGAGTTTCTTCTGGATGATGGGAGTTTTGAGGAATGGGATCAGGGGATGACGGCGGGGAATCCGCTGGGGTTTCCGGGGTATGAAGAGAAGGTGAGGGCTCTGCAGGAGAGAACAGGACTTACGGAGGCTGTTGTGACTGGTAAGGGACGGATCAACGGGATGGAGACGGTGATCGGGGTCTGTGATGGCAGGTTTATGATGGCCAGTATGGGTGAGGCTGTTGGGGAGAAGATTACGCGGGCGGTGGAGAGGGCGACGAAGCTCTCGCTGCCGGTGATTTTGTTTGCGTGCTCGGGAGGGGCGCGGATGCAGGAGGGGATTGTTTCTCTGATGCAGATGGCGAAGACGTCGGCGGCGCTGAAAAGACACAGTGATGCGGGGCTTTTGTATGTGAGTGTGCTGACGGACCCGACGACGGGCGGCGTGACGGCGAGCTGGGCGATGCTGGGGGACATTATTCTGGCGGAGCCGCATGCGCTGATCGGGTTTGCGGGACCGAGGGTTATTGAGCAGACAATAGGACAGAAACTGCCGAAAGGGTTCCAGCGGGCAGAGTTTCTGGTGGAGCATGGGTTTGTGGATCGGATTCTGCCAAGAGAAGAGGCGAAAGAGGTGCTGTCGGAGATTCTGCGGATGCATGGGAAAGATATCGAAGTTTCCTCGGAAGTGCTGACTTTGGGGGATGGAGACGTGAAGCGGTCTTTGGCAGCACCAGAAACGGGAGAGAAAACATCGGCTTGGGACTGTGTGCAGAAAGCGCGGAAAAAGGACCGACCGGTGGGAGAAGATTATATTCGGGAGCTGTTTCCTGATTTTATTGAGTTTCATGGTGATCGACTGTATGGCGATGATGCGGCGATCATCGGCGGTATTGCATCGTTTGACGGCACACCGGTCACGGTCATCGCCGAGGCGAAAGGCGCGGATACGAAAGAAAACATCCGCCGCAATTTCGGCATGCCGTCCCCGGAGGGCTACCGCAAAGCCCTGCGTCTGATGAAACAGGCCGAAAAATTCCACAGGCCTGTTATCTGTCTCGTAGACACCCCAGGCGCCTTCTGCGGAATGGAAGCCGAAGAACGCGGCCAGGGCGAGGCGATTGCGCGGAACCTGTATGAAATGTCAGCGTTAAAAACGCCGGTTCTTTCTATTGTCATTTCAGAAGGCGGCAGCGGCGGTGCACTGGCACTCGCCGTGGCGGATGAAGTGTGGATGATGCAGAATGCCATCTACTCCATCCTGTCGCCGGAGGGATTTGCAAGCATCCTGTGGAAAGACGGCAAACGCGCGCCGGAGGCCGCCGAGGTGATGAAGCTGACGGCGGGGGATTTGAAGGAACTGGGAATTGTAGAAGAGATTGTGGAAGAGCCGGGGGAGTTTACGGTGGACACAATGCCAGTGGTGTGTGAAGAATTGAGAGGCAAAATTCTGAGATTCCTGGAAAAGTATGAGAAGATGGATGGGGAAGAACTGGTAGAGGAGAGGTATCGGAGATTTCGGGATATGTGAAAAGAAGATTTTGACATATTCTGAAATGCATGATATTATGATATTGAAAAGAGTGCTACCGATAGACGGTTAGTCCATATTTATTGGTTTATGTAAAAATAGTCGCCAAAGTTTGCAGGACTGGGCGGCTATTTTTGTGATTTCGCAGTATCTTTGCCGAAGTTGTATCCAAGGCTAAAGCAGGTTAAGCCGAAACTTACAACTGCTATGAAGTCGATAATACTCATGGCTTAGCCCTCCTTTCCAAGGAATTCCCATATAAAGGGTTTCTATGTAATCGGAGAGTCACAGTCCCTCCGTAGAAGGACTAACCGCCTACCGTTATGGCAGCACCCGTATATTGAGTATAACAGTTTCTTGTAGTCCATTCAACAAAAATATGATTGAAATGCAGAATAAAAATATACGGATTTTAGATATACAAAATAAATAGAGGATTTGAAGGGAGGAATAACTAATTGACGTTGGCGGAATTTATGGTAAGATAGAGGGGCAGAATAAGAGTGCGGGAAATATTCTGCGGGTTCAGACGAAGGTCTGTGAGTTGAAAAACATTTTTGAATAACTGTTATGTAAAAAGCATTGGAAAATAATCTGATGCTTTTTATATTTTAGACTATTTAAGAATTATTCAATAATATAAACTTTACATTATTGAAAACTTATAAAAATATAATTTGTATTGCATGTTAGTAGAAAAGGTGATATAGTGAAAATATAAAAGAAGAAGCTATCAGATATTGGCAGTATCGGATAACTTCTTCAGGTAGAAAACTGATTCAATTTAGAAATAAGATCTAAAAAGAATAGTAAACTACGAACATATACTATTCTATACGTTATTTTCTAATTTGTAAAGTCTTCTATAATTTTAGAGTAAAAAATACTCTAACACACAAAGGAAGAATTACAAAATCTAAAAATCTTTGTAAATTCCCAATGTGAAAATAAAAATCAAATTGATACTAAGGCAGAAATGCGATTTAAGAGGAGAGGTGGTAAAAAGGATTTTGAATAGAATTATTTGACATGTCAAAGTAGAAAACGATGAGGTATAAACTAAATATATGATCGAACAAAAGTTTGAAAATATATTGCGCTACAGGTCGGAGTCTGCTATAATGTGGTAAAAATGAATAAAAAATCAGAACTTGACTCCGAAAAATAAACAAAATAGACAAAAGGAGAAAGTGATGAATAATACAAACGAAAATAAAACAAGTGACATTTATCTTGCACATGTGGATTTTGAAACAGGCCGTACCCAGAGCTTTCAGGAACATACAGATAATGTAACATCATATGCAAAAAGCATTTGTCCTATGGGAGAGATTCAGAAACTTGTCGAGGCGGCCGCACTTTTTCATGATGCGGGGAAACTCTCTGATGATGTGCAGAAAGATTTTCAAGATATCTTGAAAAAGGGGGATCAGGCACACCGAAACGATTTGGATCACTCAACCGCAGGTGGACGGATGCTATGGAAAATGATGCGGCAGAAAACAGCAGCAGAGCTGTTAAGTACAGTTGTGTACTCACATCATGGAATCAGCGACTGTATTGATTTTGAAAGCGGGTGTACCTTACAGGAACGCAGAGCGGAAAAAGAGTGTCAGGAAGACATTGTGAAGGAAAGATTTTTTCAGATCTTTGATAAAGAGAAAATCCAAAAAGTGTGCGAAGCAGCAGATGCACAATATGTTCAGATTAATAAAAAAATAGGAATGTTTGTGCGAAAAAGCACAAAACAAAATCGTCATTGTGGAAATGGATATTTTTATATTGGAATGTATTTCAGAGTATTGCTTTCTATGCTGCTTGACAGTGATTGGACAGATACGGAAAAATTTTTTCAGAATGAAGAATTGAAACAACGTATTTCAAAGAAAGAAATACAGAAAATATGGCAACAGAGTATACAATGTTTTGAGAACTATCTTAATCATGAAATTCGAAACAAGGCAGAAAATGGCCAGAGTCTTCAGGCAGTCCGGCAGGAGATTTCTGAGAGGTGCTATGAAGAGGCAGAAAAAGAAACGAGACTGTATCGTCTGACAGTACCAACGGGAGCTGGAAAGACATTAAGTAGTTTGCGCTTTGCACTGTATCGTGCCGAGCGGACCCAAAAACAGCATATTATTTATGTTGCCCCATTTAACAGTATTTTAAGTCAGAATGCCGATGAGATCCGGAGAGCAGTTGACGATCCGGATATCGTACTGGAACATCATTGCAATGTGATTCTTTCGGAGAAAAAGCAGGAGAAAGACTATAAAAAACTGACAGAAACATGGGATGTACCAATTATTATGACATCAGCTGTACAGGTATTGAATGTACTTTTTTCGGGACAGAAAAGAGATATCCGCAGAATGCATACCTTATGTAACAGCGTGATCATTTTTGATGAGGTACAGGCCATTCCGAAGAAGTGTATGGAACTTTTTAACTTAGCAGTAAATTTTCTTACCAATTTTGCGGAATCGGATGTTGTATTATGTTCAGCTACCCAGCCATCCATTAAAGATTTGAAAGAGAATAATTTAAGTGAATGCATGGAGATGACGGAAATCATAGAAAAGTATGAAGAAGCCTTTCGAAGAACGGATATCGTAGATTTGACAGAAACAGAAGCGTATCCGGGCGGAATGGAAATTGAGGATCTCTGTGATTTTACGTTGCAGCAAGCTGAGACATTTCGAAATGTGCTGGTCATAGTAAATACAACCGAATGTGCAAAACAAGTATATGAAAAGATAAAAAGCAGCTGTTCAGACGAAGATCAAGTTTTTCACCTGAGCAATAAACTTTGCCCGCAAAATAAAGAGGACACGTTGGAAACGGTCCATGCGGCATTACGAAAAAATAGAGAATCCGGATATACAGGCAGAGTGATCTGCATCAGTACACCGGTTGTAGAAGCGGGTGTAAATTTTTCTTTTGGCTGTGTCATTCGATCAAAAGCGGGATTGGATCATGTGATCCAGGCCGCTGGAAGAGGAAATCGCCACAAGGAGTATCCCTGGTTTGGAAAGATTTACATTGTACAATTGACAAACGAGGCCGAAAGTCTGGAAAAGCTGCCAGAGATACAAGAAGAACAAAGAGCAGTACAAAAATTATTAGAACAATTTCGAAGTAAGCCTGAAATTTTTGAAAAAAGATTAGATTCGTCGAAAGCGATAGCGATTTATTATCAGTATTACTATCAGGTGCTGCAGGCTGATATCACGAAATTTCCGGCGAAAAATTATAAAACGACCTTGCTAGAAATGCTGGGAAAAAATTGTCCGGGAAGAAAACAATATTGGCATAAGTTTGAACAAGAGTATAAGGGGGGAATGGCACAGGCATTTGCAACGGCAGGAAAAGAATTTGAAGTTATTTCTAATGATTATAAGATTCCAGTTGTGGTTCCCTATAATGATGAGGCCAAAAAACTGATTGCAGCATTTGTCGGAGCAGATGGTGAGTATTTACCTTGGGAGGAAAAGCAGAGGATGCTGCGGGAACTGCAAAAATATACGGTTGGAATTTCAGAAGTGCAGAAGGAACGTCTTAATAATGCAATATATCAAATTAGTGATGAAGAAATACTCGCGTTGAGCGAAGGGTATTACAGCAATGAAGTTGGTGTGCTGGAAGAACCGCAGATGAACTTTGAGAACTATTAAACATATTGGAGGTGGTACAATGGAAAAACATGCGAATACCATAGAGTACGAGGTGTATGGGAACTATGCATTGTTTTCTGATCCGGTGGTGCGTGTTGGAGGCGAAAAAACAAGTTATTCAATTCCAACTTACGAGGCATTGCGAGGTATTACGGAAAGCATATTTTGGAAACCCACGATCTTTTGGGTAATTGATGAAATTCGCGTTATGAACCGGATTCAGACGGAAACAAAAGGTATTCGTCCTATTAAATACAATGGCGGAAACGAACTGGCATACTACACGTATTTAAAGGATGTGCGTTATCAGGTACGTGCTCATTTTGAATTTAATGAGCATCAGGTCAACATGGTACAGGATAGAAATGAGCGAAAATATCAGTGCATGTCAGAAAGAATGGTAAAGAGCGGAGGCCGGAGAGATATTTTTCTTGGAACAAGAGAATGTCAGGCATTTGTGGAACCGTGTGAATTTGGCAGTGGAGCAGGATATTATGATGATATGGAAAAAGATATAGATTTCGGTTTCTCTTATCATGGAATTACTTATGCGGAAGAAGCCGTTTTGTCGGAGGATCAGGGAAAAATGACGGTAAGATTCTGGGAGCATCCGACCATGACAAGGGGAGGCTACATCGTTTATCCCCGTCCGGAAGAGTGTACAATCAAACGTCATATACGAAAAATGCAGCCGAAAATATTTGAAAATATCGAGAAAGAAGAACATGAAAAAAGGGAGGTGAAAGATACGTGAACTGGGGAAGAGAAGCACTGGATTTGTACGAAAAAAATCTGAACAAGGTAGGAAAAATAGAATATCGTGGTGAATTTCCCTATACGCTGCTTCCAACATTCCACTCAACGGCAACGGCACAGATTACGGTAACCATTGATGAAGAAGGTAACTTTTTACATGGCGAACAGGTTCCTGCAAATGATAAATTTACCATTATTCCGGTTACAGAAAAATCAGGAAGCCGAACATCTGGAAAAGAAGCCCATCCCCTGTGTGATAATTTAAGATATCTGGCGGGCGATTATCCGCTTTATGTGGCGGACGATGGAAGCTGTTTTGAAATTTACATGGAACAATTAAAAAAATGGTATGAGTCAGAATTTTGCCATGATAAAGTAAGAGCAATTTATTATTATCTGCAGAAGAAAAGTTTGATGCATGATTTGATTGAACAGAAGGTATTGAAGCAAAATGAAGATGGAACGCTGGCAGAAAAGGAAACGATTCAGGGAATTGATCAAAGTAAAGCGTTTGTGCGATTTATTGTGCGCTCTTTAAGTAATCCACTGACAGAAACAGTTGATGAATGCTGGAAAGATAAGACCTTATGGGAAAAATATCAGCAGTATCAACGGTCTATGGAAGGGGAAAAGGGACTTTGCTATTTAAGTGGAAAAAGAGAAAGTATTTCCTATCTACAGCCAAAGAAAATCCGAAATGAAGGAGACGGCGCGAAACTGATTTCTTCAAATGATAAGGATAATTTTACGTATCGTGGTCGATTTGCAACGAAAGAAGAGGCATTTGCAATTGGAAATGAAACATCCCAGAAGGTTCACAACGCATTGAAATGGATTATCCGCAGACAGGGAGGCACATATGATACCATGGTGTTTGCTACATGGGAAACAGCGGAGGATTCAGCAGGAGAATTAGAAGTTCGATGGGACTCGGATACGGAGCATATTATATCTGAATTTGATGAATGGGATACCGGACTGGAAGATCCGGAGTTTGACACCAATGCGATCGGAGCGGAGCTGTTTCAGAAGGCGATGAGTGGGTATCGCACGCTGCAGAACGAGGAAAAATGTCCCACGACTATGAAATATATGGTGTTATTAGGAGTCGATGCAGCAACACCGGGGCGCCTGGCAGTCGTGGAAGCAAAAAAAATTGAAGAAACGCGGTATTTAGAGAATATCAGAAAATGGCACAAGGACTGCTGGTGGCGTCATGAAAAATGGAGAGACGGAAAAAGAATTGTTTATTATGGCATGGTTGGAGTAAAGGAGATAGCGGATCTTTTATTCGGAATAGAAAATAATGGAAGTATTACCATTGTAGATGGAAACAGCAAAAAACTTTATGCTGAGGTTGCAAAGCGTATCTTGCCATGTATTTGGGATGGGCAGAGAATACCAGCTGATTATGTGGAAAGGGCGATAAATAAGGCATCTAATCCATTGGCATATAAAGAACGGAGAAACTGGGAGCAGATTTTGCAGCTTGCGTGCTCCATGGTTAAAAAAAGAAGAAAAGAACTTTATAAGGAGGAATGGAAAATGGCGGTAGACAAAAATTGTACAGAAAGAGATTACCTGTATGGAAGATTGCTTGCTGTAGCAGATCGAATTGAATATCGGACTTTTGATGTGGATAAGGACAGAAGTAGAATTACAAATGCAAAGCGATACATGAATAATTTTTCGCAGAGACCGTTTGAAACCTGGAAAGTTATTGAAGAGAATATTCAGCCGTATTTGAGCAAATTGCCAGTGCCGGAACGAAGATTTTATGAAAATCTGCTGGACGAAATCGAGGACGCATTTGAAAGTGTAAACGATTATCAGGAGAATAAACGTTTGAGCGGCTTATATTTACTTGGATTTCACAGTCAGTCCTGTGGGCTGAGAACTTACAAAACAGAGAAAACAGAGGAGGAATAAAGAAATGAGCGAATTAAAAGGAAAAATTGATTTTACATTATTTGTGAGTGCAACGAATGCAAATCCCAATGGAGATCCACTGAACGGAAACCGTCCGAGAATTAATCTGGATGGATATGGGGAAATTTCAGATGTCTGCATTAAACGAAAAATCCGAAACCGCCTGCAGGATCTGGGACAGAAAATTTTCGTGCAGTCAGATGACAGAACGGACGACTCATTCAAGAGTCTGAAGGAGCGCGCAGATGGTTGCGAGGAGCTTAAAAAACAGATGGGAAATAAGAAAGATGCGAGCAGAGATCTCTGCGCACAGATTGCATGCAGGGAGTGGATCGATGTGAGAGCATTTGGACAGGTTTTTGCATTTAAAGGAATTCCAGTATCCTTTGGCGTACGCGGTCCGGTGTCGATTCATCAGGCAGTAAGTCTGTCTCCGATTGATATCATGAGTATGCAAATCACCAAGAGCGTAAACAGCGAGGCCGGAAAAGAAGGAAAGGCATCTGATACGATGGGAACGAAACATAGAGTTGGGTTTGCTGTATACAAGGTGATGGGAAGTGTCAATGTGCAGCTCGCGGAAAAGACGGGCTTTACCCAGGAGGATGCTGAGATACTGAAAGAAGCACTCATGACATTGTTTGAAAATGATGCATCGTCAGCACGTCCGGAAGGAAGTATGGAGGTATGCCGGATGTATTGGTGGCAGCACGAGGAAAAAACACCGGCTATTTCGAGTGGAAAGATCCAGAGAGGATTTGACTGGAATAAAGATTTAGATCATCCGAGAAGCTTTAAGGATTATGATATTACCTGGAATGTAGAAGGATGCAGAGAACCGGAGATTTTTGATTTTGTCTAAAGATACGGTCGTTTTCCGTGAGGGGTGAATTGGAATGTATGATGAGGATGATTATCTGCAGTTGTCAGGAATTCAACATTTTGCATTCTGCCGGCGCCAATGGGCACTTGCATATATCGAGATGCAGTGGCAGGAGAATGTCCGCACGGTAGAGGGAAAGATTCTTCATGAAAATGCACATGATCCGGGTCTCAAAGAAAAAAGAGGAGATCTGCTGATTGTGCGTGCGATGCCGGTTCACTCCTGCGAAATGGGAGTGAGCGGCGAGTGCGATGTGGTGGAATTTCATCGGGTGAAAGAGGGGATTTCACTGCATGGAAAAGAAGGATTTTATCGTGTAGTGCCAATAGAATATAAGCGGGGAAAACCAAAAGAAGGAGAAGAGGATATCCTGCAGTTGGCAGCGCAGGCGTTTTGTCTGGAAGAAATGCTGTGTTGTGAAATCGAGTATGGATATCTTTATTACGGTGAAGTCCGCAGACGCCATAAGGTAGAATTTGATAATGCAATCCGGGAAAAAGTGAAGCAGATATTTGCAGAAATGCATAAGTATTATGAACAACAGTATACACCGAAAGTAAAAATAAGCAGGAAATGTAATGCATGTTCCTTGAAAGATATTTGTCTGCCGGTTTTAAATAAGAATAAATTGGTTGCGGAATACATTACCAAGAGAATGCAGGAAGAGGAAAATCTATGAAAAGATTGCTGAATACCTTGTATATTACTTCTGGAAATCGTTATCTTTCACTTGATGGGGAAAATGTCGTAGTAATGGAGGATAAAAAGGAAATAGGAAGAATCCCTTTACATAATTTACAGGCGATCGTGACCTTTGGCTATACAGGAGCGAGTCCGGCATTAATGGGGGCGTGTGCGCAAAGAGACATTGAATTATCCTTTATGTCCGGAAATGGCCGTTTTCTGGCGAGAGTCAGCGGAGAAGAAAAGGGAAATGTGACACTGCGAAAAACACAATACCGCATCAGTGAGAAAAAAGAAGAAAGCGTCAAAATAGCAAAGAATTTTATTCTTGGCAAGGTCTATAATGCCAGGTGGGTGCTCGAGAGAGCCGCCAGAGATTACAGTATGCGGCTGGATGCAGAATTGCTTAAGAAAAAATCAGCTTTTCTGGGGCAGAGTATGAATAAAATCAGAGAATGTGAAGATGCGGGAACACTTTTAGGACTGGAAGGAGAAGCTGCATCGGTATATTTTTCCGCTTTTGATGAACTTATTCTGCAGCAGAAAGAGGATTTTTATTTTCATGGAAGAAATAAGAGACCACCGTTAGATAATGTGAATGCGATGCTTTCGTTTGGATATTCTTTACTGGCAGGAATGTGCGGCGGGACGCTGGAAGCAGTGGGCCTGGATCCATATGTTGGATTTTTCCACACAGATCGTCCGGGACGAATGTCATTGGCGCTGGATCTGATGGAAGAATTTCGTAGCGTTATGGTAGATCGGTTTGTTCTGACACTTATCAACAAGAGGATTATGAAGCCAGAATATTTTTTAACTAAGGAAAACGGTGCCGTTATTATGACGGAGGAGGGACGAAAAGCCTTTCTTAGTGCATGGCAGGGAAAAAAACAGGAGATGATTACGCATCCATTTTTAGGCGAAAAGATCGAGTGGGGAATGGTTCCATATGCACAGAGCATGCTGCTGGCACGTTTCCTGCGAGGGGATCTGGATGAATATCCGCCATTTTTGTGGAAGTAGGTGATTTTTAATGCTGGTGCTGATCACATATGATGTAAATACACAAACCGTAGCAGGCAGAACGCGATTGCGCAAGGTAGCAAAAGAATGTACCAATTACGGCCAGCGAGTCCAAAATTCTGTCTTCGAGTGCCAGATGGATGCGGCTAAGTGCCGACAGGTAAAAGATATACTAGAAAAAATCATAGATAAAGAGACCGATAGTTTGCGGTTTTACTATTTGGGTGAAAAGTACAAAAACAAAGTAGAACATGTTGGTGCAAAAGCGGTATTTGACGTGATGGACACACTGATTCTGTAGTGCGAATGCCAAGTGCACAGAAAAAAGCAGGAAGATTCGCACTTGAAATTTAAAGGATTTTTGCTGAAAAGATAGAATTTGGGGGAGGAGGGAGATGAAATGAGGAAGAAAATATAGAGATATTGAATAAGCATAGCCGCGATTTAGAAGAAAAATTTGTCTAAATTTGCCGTCGCCCTCCGTGAGGGCGTGAGTTGAAATATGCTGTTCTTGATCCAGGAGTTATACAGGAGGGTCGCCCTCCGTGAGGGCGTGAGTTGAAATATTCACGTTCTATCTAGGTTTCAAGGTTGGAGAAGGTCGCCCTCCGTGAGGGCGTGAGTTGAAATTTCAATCAATCCGCCTTCTGTTCCCCATTTCGGGGTCGCCCTCCGTGAGGGCGTGAGTTGAAATAAATATATACTTTTAAGGTTTTTACTTTAGCGATCGTCGCCCTCCGTGAGGGCGTGAGTTGAAATTTTCATGGACGTTTTACGACCATGAAAACGCACGGTGTCGCCCTCCGTGAGGGCGTGAGTTGAAATACCTGGCTTCTCAACAACATCGCAAAGGAATTCGTCGCCCTCCGTGAGGGCGTGAGTTGAAATATATCTCTGTTCGCCGCAGCGATTTCTCTGTTCGTCGCCCTCCGTGAGGGCGTGAGTTGAAATAACACATCCGATTATTACACTAAGTCGGAAGTTGGTCGCCCTCCGTGAGGGCGTGAGTTGAAATTTTCGATATCTATCTTATCACGATCGGCATCGAAAGTCGCCCTCCGTGAGGGCGTGAGTTGAAATACTTTTTAATGACATTTCTTGCAAGGCGTGTATCGTCGCCCTCCGTGAGGGCGTGAGTTGAAATGTGTACTCGATTGCACCATTTCCGAGAACGTACGGTCGCCCTCCGTGAGGGCGTGAGTTGAAATATCAAGTCGGCGAGGAGAGGACAACCCAGAACGTCGTCGCCCTCCGTGAGGGCGTGAGTTGAAATGCTTTTGATTTTCTACCTGCGCACATAATCACAGTCGCCCTCCGTGAGGGCGTGAGTTGAAATAACTCACAGCTTGCGGACATCCAGGCGAAGTACGAGTCGCCCTCCGTGAGGGCGTGAGTTGAAATACGATCTCCTTTTTTTCGATTCCGCTGATACTCCGTCGCCCTCCGTGAGGGCGTGAGTTGAAATTTCCGTTAAGGTAACAGTATGAATGAGGACGATTTGTCGCCCTCCGTGAGGGCGTGAGTTGAAATATGGCTTTCGTGGCGGCGATGTTTTCGAAGGATGGTCGCCCTCCGTGAGGGCGTGAGTTGAAATAACAGAAAAGGACAAATCAAAGTATCGGTAGATTGTCGCCCTCCGTGAGGGCGTGAGTTGAAATTCGTGTTATGATCCGCAAGCCGGAATGGGCTGCGTCGCCCTCCGTGAGGGCGTGAGTTGAAATATGATTTTTTTGAAGGAATGTATGTGGAACTGACCGTCGCCCTCCGTGAGGGCGTGAGTTGAAATCCATTGTACGCATAGTTCAGCGCAAATGTAGTTGTCGCCCTCCGTGAGGGCGTGAGTTGAAATTAAAACCGGAGTAGACGGTGTGATCAGCAATCAGTCGCCCTCCGTGAGGGCGTGAGTTGAAATATCGGCGTGGGAAGAAAAACAATCAATAACAGGGTCGCCCTCCGTGAGGGCGTGAGTTGAAATAAAATCTGCGCAGACCAATTTGAACAGCTTGGAACGTCGCCCTCCGTGAGGGCGTGAGTTGAAATCACAGTAGTCTGCTATCTGGTAGGCATGATGATGGTCGCCCTCCGTGAGGGCGTGAGTTGAAATGAGAAGCCCGCCTTATAGCCGATTTGAGATAATAGTCGCCCTCCGTGAGGGCGTGAGTTGAAATATCTGAAATGAAATTATCATGTACGCCAGTTTCGTCGCCCTCCGTGAGGGCGTGAGTTGAAATAAAAGTTACCCGGTCGCGAAACAGGTGGCGCGGATGTCGCCCTCCGTGAGGGCGTGAGTTGAAATAAGTTCACTTGAAAAAAGTGTCGGCGGAGTTAATGTCGCCCTCCGTGAGGGCGTGAGTTGAAATGGCTATGCAGGGCGGCAAAATGGTGTCTAAATCCTCGTCGCCCTCCGTGAGGGCGTGAGTTGAAATGCTGATGCATAAATCCTTGCCTGTTCCAGAAAGGTGTCGCCCTCCGTGAGGGCGTGAGTTGAAATATGATGAGGAACGGATCAAGGATCCTGAAACTGAAGTCGCCCTCCGTGAGGGCGTGAGTTGAAATTCGTCGCGGTTGTGCTTGCCCTGGGAAGCGTTGGTCGCCCTCCGTGAGGGCGTGAGTTGAAATATTTTGGCGTTGTTATAACCGTCAAGTTTTCCTTGTCGCCCTCCATGAGGGCGTGAGTTGAAATATGGAAGTCTGCGTCACTTCCGTTCCGACTGCAATGTCGCCCTCCGTGAGGGCGTGAGTTGAAATGCAGAATAACTCGGAGAATGAACTTGAGGTCATCGTCGCCCTCCGTGAGGGCGTGAGTTGAAATGCGTCAAATGCTCTGAACAAGCTGAACGTCAAAATGTCGCCCTCCGTGAGGGCGTGAGTTGAAATACAATTCTATATATATCGGAACGATACACGTACCGTCGCCCTCCGTGAGGGCGTGAGTTGAAATTAAAGAAAATGAACGAAAATTACTTTTCAGTAGCGTCGCCCTCCGTGAGGGCGTGAGTTGAAATATATTCGGCTTAACTCGCGTGTGCGCGATTGGGAGTCGCCCTCCGTGAGGGCGTGAGTTGAAATGATGTGGGATCGGGCTATGCGTTCCAGGACCAGGGGTCGCCCTCCGTGAGGGCGTGAGTTGAAATTTCAGTATCCGAAAATGGGTGGAATATGGCTGTGTCGCCCTCCGTGAGGGCGTGAGTTGAAATGTATAATCTGCATAATGGTTGGGGCTGCCGCTGTCGCCCTCCGTGAGGGCGTGAGTTGAAATGCGCTGTTCTGCGGTACATTCCGGGCAGTACCGCGTCGCCCTCCGTGAGGGCGTGAGTTGAAATAACCGGGAGTGGGCCGGAAAAGTAAAAGTGGCAGAGTCGCCCTCCGTGAGGGCGTGAGTTGAAATATATAAATTGATGAATAACTATGTGTATGAGATGTCGCCCTCCGTGAGGGCGTGAGTTGAAATGGCTAACCTATGCTTGATATAAATTTGAAACCACGTCGCCCTCCGTGAGGGCGTGAGTTGAAATAATGAGGGCGCAGCGCCAGTTTCCGATAAAAGAGTCGCCCTCCGTGAGGGCGTGAGTTGAAGTACGTAAAAAGGTGGGATAACGCAACCACCAGTTTTGTCGCCCTCCGTGAGTTGAATCTTCAAACATTGGCGGAATTATTTAGGGTATGATGTATCACACTTCGTGAGTTGAAATAACAGCAGTTATTCTGCAAGCAGAGGAGCGTTCTCTCAGGAGTGAAATGTGTTTGACACGAAAGGCAAACAATGTTAATCTATAACTAGCGTAAGTGATAACTAACCGCTCATGTATTCGCCAAGAACCATGGGCGGCTATTTTTCTATTTATTATTCGATAAGAAAGGAGGAAAATTATGAAGAGTCCATTTAAAATATTTTGGATCGTACTCGGCTTTCTGTGCCTGGGATTTGGCACCATCGGCATTGTGCTTCCGATTCTGCCGACAGTTCCATTCTATATGGCGACCCTGTTCTGCTTTGCGAAAAGTTCGGAGCGGCTGCACAGCTGGTTTATTGGAACTCAATTATATAAGAAGCATCTCGACAGCTTCGTACAGCATCGGGCGATGACGGTAGGAACGAAATGTAAAATTATCGGGATGGTAACGGTTGTGATGGCGATCGGCTTTTTTGCTATGAAGAATGTGCCGATCGGAAGAATCTGTATTGCTGTGGTATGGATGTGCCATATTTTGTATTTCTTCCTGCGGGTCAAAACCGTAAAAACAGAAGATCATATCCTAGGAGAAACAAAATGAACAAAGTAGAAAAAAAGCGGCAGAAAGAACAGTACGTCGTGGAAGAGATGATCCGCCTGTACTGCCGGAAGAACCATGGAAAAGAGGGGCATGCATCCGGCGGAATGTGTCCGGAATGTCAGAAATTAGCGGACTATGCAAAACAGCGGAGCCAGAAATGTCCCTTCATGGAACAGAAAACATTCTGCGCAAACTGCAAAGTACACTGCTACAAGCCGGAAATGCGGGAAAAGATCCGCGCCGTTATGCGGTTTTCGGGGCCGAGGATGCTGCTGTATCATCCGATTTTAGCTATCTGGCATTTGATTTGCAGCATGAGAGAGAAGCGAAAAGCAAAAGCATAAAAGAGAGGTACTTATGATTAAAACAAGACTGGTGGGGCTGCTGTCCCACGCGAAAAAGTATATCGTGTACACGATTCTGTGGCAGTGGGCGGCGCTTCTGTCGCAGGTGATCGCGGTATTTACGGTCGCCGATCTGCTGGAACGGGTCGTGTATGGTGCGGTAACGGCAGCGGCTGTGAAACGGACGATTTTTACACTGGCAATTGTTGTTGTGATCCGCTTTTTCTGCGAGCGGATGGGCGCGCGGTCGTCGTATCTTGCGTGTGTGGATGTGAAACGGATTCTGCGTGAGAAAATTTATGAGAAAATGCTGAAACTGGGGGCATCCTACAGCGAACAGGTATCATCCTCGGAGGTCGTACAGGTATCCACGGAAGGCGTGGAGCAGCTCGAAACCTATTTTGGAAAGTATCTTCCGCAGCTGTTCTACAGCCTGATTGCGCCGCTCACCTTGTTTGTGATCCTCTGCCGGGTGAGCATGAAAGCGAGCGTGATTCTTCTGATCTGTGTGCCGCTGATCCCGATTTCGATTGTGGTTGTGCAGAAGATTGCGAAGAAGCTGCTGAACAAATACTGGAGCATTTACACCGGCCTTGGCGATTCCTTCCTTGAAAATCTGCAGGGTCTGACGACATTAAAAATTTATCAGGCCGACCAGCAGAAAGCCGACGAGATGGATGTGGAATCCCAGAACTTCCGCCGGATCACGATGAAAGTTCTGACGATGCAGCTCAACTCAACGAGCGTGATGGACATCGTAGCATACGGCGGCGCGGCGGTTGGCATGGCGGTGGCGGTATCGGAATTTCTGAAAGGAAACCTCACCGTGTCCGGCACGCTCTGCATTGTGCTGCTGGCGAGTGAGTTTTTCCTGCCGCTGCGTCTGCTCGGATCGTTCTTCCACATTGCGATGAACGGCATGGCGGCGAGTGACAAGATTTTCAAAATCCTTGATCTGCCGGAGCCGCAGGCGGGAGAACGGACGCTGCCGGACGGACCGCTGGATGTTGTGTTGGAGGATGTGCATTTTTCCTATGAAGAAGACCGGGAAATCTTAAAAGGCATTGACCTTACACTCCCGGCGGGCAGTTTTGTATCGCTGGTCGGCGAATCCGGCTGCGGAAAGAGTACGATTGCGGGTATCCTTGCGGCAAAGAACCGTGGATATACAGGGCGCATCACCCTGGGCGGTGTGCCGCTCTCGGAAGTCGCTGAGACGGATCTGATGAAGCACGTTGTTCTGGTCCGCCACAACAGTTACTTATTTAAAGGAACCGTAGAAGAGAACCTGCGCATGGCGAAACCGGATGCGACGAAGGAGGAGATGGAGGCGGTTCTGCAGAAAGTCAATCTGCTGGGATTCTTACAGACACAGAACGGACTGCAGACAGAGCTTCTCGAAAAAGCGGGAAACCTCTCCGGCGGCCAGTGCCAGCGTCTTGTGATTGCGCGGGCGCTGCTTCGGAGCGACAGTGCGGTGTATATCTTTGATGAAGCCGCATCGAATATTGATGTCGAGAGTGAAGAGCTGATCATGAATGTGATTCATGAACTCGCAAAGACGAAAACGGTATTGCTGATTTCCCACCGCCTTGCGAACGTCGTACAGTCAGATCAGATTTATTTCCTGAAAAACGGTACCATCTGCGAGCGTGGAACGCATGCGGAACTGATGGAACAGAACGGCGCATACCGTCATCTGTACGACAGCCAGATGGTACTGGAAAACTATGGAAAGCAGGGGAATGCATGATGAACGAGAAGAAAAATACAGCAAAACGCAGAAGCGCCCTCCGGATTATGGGAAGCCTGATCGGGCTGGTGAAGCCATTGCTTCATATTATGATGGCGGCAATTATTCTTGGAACAATGGGATATTTATGTGCGATCTTCCTGACGATTCTGGCAGGACAGGTCATCATGCACGGCTTACTGACGGGCGTGGCAGGGACGAGCCTTTCGGTGCAAAACATGTGGCTTGTACATACCCCGGTAAAAACGATACTCACGGTGATGATCGTGATCGCGGTGCTGCGCGGCATTCTGCATTATGCGGAGCAGTACTGCAACCACTTTATTGCTTTTAAACTGCTGGCGATCATCCGCCATAAAGTGTTTGCAGCTTTGCGGAAGCTCTGCCCGGCGAAGCTGGAAGGACGGGACAAAGGAAATCTGATTTCGATTATCACAACCGATATCGAACTTCTGGAAGTATTCTATGCGCATACGATTTCCCCGATTGCGATTGCAGCATTAACTTCTCTGATTATGGTATGCTTCATTGGAAGATACCATGTTCTGACAGGGCTGCTTGCACTTACGGCGTATCTGACGGTCAGCGTTGTGATCCCGATGTGGAACGGAAAGCGCGGAAGCCAGAAAGGAATGGAGTTCCGGACAGGCTTTGGCGAGCTGAACAGCTTCGTGCTGGATTCCCTGCGTGGCCTCGACGAGACGATTCAGTACGGACAGGGCGAAAAACGGAAAGAGCAGATGTCAGGGCGGTCGAAAGAACTGGCTTCTGTGCAGGAAAACTTAAGCCGCATGGAAGGCTCCCAGCGGTCTGTCACCAACATGGTGATTCTTCTGGCATCGTTCGGCATGCTGGCACTGACGATCTATCTTTACACGAAAGGCGGGATCGGATTTGAGGGAGTCCTGACCTGCACAGTCGCGATGATGGGTTCCTTCGGCCCGGTCGTGGCGCTGTCCAGCCTGTCGAATAACCTGAATCAGACGCTGGCAAGCGGCGAGCGCGTGCTTTCCCTTCTCGAGGAAGCGCCGCTGGTGGAGGAAATTCCGGGAGATACGGCATTCGGCGGTGACCACGCATTTGCAGGAGCCGAGGCGCAGAATGTAACGTTTGCCTACGAAGACGAGACGATCCTGGATCAGTATTCGCTGAAACTGGAACCGGGAAAAATCACCGGCATCCACGGCGCGAGCGGTTCCGGAAAATCGACGATCTTAAAACTTCTGATGCGCTTCTGGGATGTCCAGACGGGGCGCGTTTCCGTGGACGGAGCCGATGTCCGCGAAATCCCGACGAAGCATCTGCGCGATATGGAAAGCTATGTGACGCAGGAGACACATCTGTTCCACGATTCGATTGCGAACAATATCGCTATTGCAAAACCCGGCGCGACGCGGGAAGAAATTATGGAGGCGGCGAAGAAGGCGTCCATACATGATTTCATCATGACACTGCCAAACGGCTACGACACCGAAGTCGGAGAACTCGGCGATACGCTGTCCGGCGGAGAAAAACAGCGGATCGGTATCGCGCGGGCATTCCTGCATGACGCATCCATGATCCTGCTGGACGAGCCGACATCGAATCTTGATTCCTTAAATGAAGGAATTATTCTGAAATCCCTGAAAGAATCGGCAGAAGAGAAAACCATTGTGCTCGTATCGCACAGAGTGTCCACGATGAACGTCGCGGATGTGGTATATGAAATGGAAAATGGCCGGATTTCCTGATTTTACAGCACTTGACAGAGAAAAGACGATGTGCTACACTAACAGTCGTTAAAGAAAAGACAATTAAATATCGATGTGTAAGGTGTCGGACATACGTGTCCGGTGAAAAGGGAAGCAGGTGTGAATCCTGCACGAACTCGTCACCGTATTTTGCAAGCAGGGGAATGATCCACTGGGAAACCGGGAAGGAGACCGATGCGCTGGAGTCAAATCCTGAAGCAATGAGCCGGGAGACCTGCCTTTCGCAGTACAGGAACGTTACGTTCGTGCCACGAGGAACTGGCAGTACAAAACAGGAAAGCGGACATTTGCCCCACAGCGGGTGAGATGGTTTTCTTTGTGATGAAAATACTGGAAGCCCCTCGTTGAAAAACGAAAGGGCTTCTTTCTATTTACGCGGGCAACGAGCCAAAGTCCGTGCTTGCACGAGACCTTAGCGACTGCCGCGATAACTTGAGAAACTCGCGGAGCGTGTTTCTCATAGTTTGAAATGTAAGACGTCCCCGATATTGGTTGTTGCAAAGATACCAGCAAATGGGAGGAAAACAAAAATGAAAAAGAAACTTGTAGTCGCTTTAATTTCAGCAGCTATGGTAACATCTATGCTCGGCGCATGCGGAAGCAGCAACGCATCCAGCAGCAGCGCAAGCAGCACAGCAACAAGCAGCGTAAGTGCATCTTCCGCATCTGAGGAAGACACCACAGCAGCAAGCAGCAGCGTAAGCGCATCTTCTGCATCTGAAGAGGTATCCGCAGATGCAGACCAGGAGGCAGCAGATAAAGTGGCAGCTTTGATTGACGCAATTTATGTACAGGAAAGAAATGATAACACCGACGAGCAGTGCAAAGAAGCAAAAGAGGCATGGGATGCCCTGACAGACGCGCAGAAGGAACTTGTAGAAGGAGAGAACGCAGATCCGGATTACTTCGGAAGAGACACAGGGGATGCTTCCAAGGATGATCCGTTAAACGGAGACGAGATCGGCGAGAATGAGCTTCTGGTTGTAAGCTTTGGTACTTCCTTCAACGACAGCCGTGCTGAGGATATCGGAGGCGTTGAGAAAGCTCTGCAGGCTGCATATCCGGACTGGTCCGTAAGACGTGCCTTCACTGCACAGATCATCATCAACCATGTACAGGCCCGCGATGACGAGAAGATCGACAACGTAGATCAGGCACTGGAAAGAGCTGTAAGCAATGGCGTGAAAAAACTGATTATTCAGCCGACTCATCTGATGCACGGCGCAGAGTACGACGAGCTGAAAGAAGCAGTAGATAGCTATAAAGATAAATTTGAGTCCGTAACCATCGCAGAGCCGCTGCTTGGCGAGGTTGGAAGTGACGCTACCGTAATCAACGAGGACAAACAGGCCGTTGCAGAAGCAATCACGGCACAGGCAGTAAAATCTGCAAATTATGACAGTCTGGATGCAGCAGCAGAGGACGGCACTGCTTTCGTATTTATGGGACATGGTACTTCCCACAATGCAAAAGTAACTTACAGCCAGATGCAGACACAGATGGATACTCTTGGATACAAAAACGTATTCATCGGAACCGTTGAGGGCGAGCCGGAAGAGACCGCCTGCGAGAATGTGATCGAGGCAGTAAAAGCAGCCGGATACAAGAAAGTAATTCTTCGTCCGCTGATGGTTGTTGCAGGTGATCACGCAAACAACGATATGGCAGGCGAGGATGAGGATTCCTGGAAGAGCCAGTTTGAGGCATCCGGTGCATTCGATGAGATCAACACTCAGATCGAAGGTCTTGGAAGAATTGATGCTGTTGAGCAGCTGTATGTACAGCACACCAAGGCAGCTATGGACGGCAACGGCGTTCAGGACGATGCTGAATAATTAGGGGTTGTATTCCGAACGTAAAATAGAGTAAAATAAGATCCGGCAGTACGGCTGAAGAGACTCAGTGTGCTGTCGGATTTTAAGTTGAGCGGATGAAAAAGATCCGCTTCAAGGTGATACAAGGAGGAATTTTATTATGAGAAAAAAATTGGCAGTTCTTTTTCTTGGAGCAGCACTGACTGTATCCATGCTCGGCGCATGTGGCGGAAAGGATGCAGCGTCATCTTCTGCATCTGCAGTATCTGCGTCTTCTGCGGCAGACGCATCTTCCGCTTCTGTACAGGATGCATCTAAGGCAGAGAGCAGTACATCCACATCAGATGTTTCAGCAGAAAGCGCATCGGCAGCGGAGACTGCAGGAGAAAGCAGCGCATCAGAGCTGGAAGACGGTACGTATACGGCAGACTTCAATACAGACAGCAATATGTTCCATGTCAATGAAGCAAAAGAAGGAAAGGGTGTCCTGACGGTAAAAGACGGAAAAATGACCATCCACGTCAGCCTGGTATCCAAAAACATTGTCAATGTCTTTGGGGGAACAAAAGAAGAAGCACAGGCAGACGGCGCAGAGCTGATCGAGCCGACCACAGATGAGGTAACGTATTCTGACGGAACCACAGATGAAGTGTACGGCTTTGATATCCCGGTAGAAAAACTGGACGAGGATTTCAATGTTGCGATCATTGGTAAAAAAGGAACCTGGTATGATCATGTAGTCAGCGTATCCAATCCGGTACCGCAGGAGTAATCCCGGAAGAAAACAAAAGATATCCACAGAAGGCGAACCATTTTGCACCGTCTGTCCACAGAAATTGTGGAAAGAGAGGGGAAAAGCGGTTCGCCTTTGTGGATATCTTTTCTTATTTTTCCGGAAACAGTTTGCGGAACAGAAAACGGATGAAGGGTCCGCAGTACATGAGCTGCCAGAAGAAGGCAACCGGGAAGTTTAAAAACGTGGTCTGGAGCCAGACAGCAACGAATTCCTTTCCGGCATTTTTAAACAGCAGCGTTGCAATAAAACTCATAATCGGACACATAATAGCAATAATCATAATGGAAATTGCCAGCGTGATTACGATCGGACGATCCTGCGGTGTTACCATGCAAAAAGCTAATTTGTGAGCCAGATGATCCACGAGGAAAAACTCGAGGATAAAAGCGGCCGGCCACATGATTATCATCTCGTGAAACGCCATCAGAAAGACCTGATTTGTCATTCCGCCGATGTTCATGGAAATGTTGTAGCAGATCATGGCATAGACCATCAGAAAGGACATCATGAGGGTAAATACAATGTTTTGAAATTTTGTTTTTGGCATCGATTGTTCTCCTTTTCTTTGCAATTTTGAAAAATGGGCGCAAAAAAGACACATGTGTTGTTCGTTAACCAAGCAATGCACTTGTGCCGTTTCCAATCTGATACCAATCTTTTCTGCAGTTTTTAATTTTGAACCGTCGATTATTATAACGTCTCCGGCGGCGTTTGGCAAGAGGAAATTGAGAAATTTTTAAAAAAGACAGATAAACAAGAAAATTCGATGCGTGCTGGAAGCACGGTTTGGCGAATGGTGCGGGGAACGGCACCGGCGGGAAAAAGAATGGATTGCGAAACGGGAGCGGGATTGCTACAATAGAACATAGTGAAAACAAAGAGAAAACGCAAAAGGAAATCAATATTATGTCAGAGATCAGAAAAATCGAAAACTTTGCGGAGCCGGAGCTCGACGTGTATGCGCGTCTTTCAGAACCGCAGTTATTGCACTATTATGAACCGCAGCCAGGCCTTTTTCTTGCGGAGAGTCCGCGTGTCATCGAGCGTGCGCTGGATGCCGGATATGAACCGGTTTCGTTCCTTGCCGGAAGCGCAGAGCTTGCCGCAAACGAAGCACTCTTTGCGCACTGCCCGAACGCGCCGGTCTATACAGCAGAGACGAAGGTGCTGGAACAGCTCACAGGCTTTGCCCTCACGCGCGGCATGCTCTGCGCGATGCACCGCCGCACGCTTCCGGCTATGGAGGAAATCTGCCGGAATGCCCGCCGCGTGGCGATTCTGGAAAATGTCGTGAACCCGACGAATGTCGGTGCGATTTTCCGTTCTGCCGCCGCGCTTGGCATCGATGCCGTGCTCCTCACATCAGGCTGCAGCAACCCGCTGTACCGCCGCGCCATCCGCGTGAGCATGGGAAATGTCTTCCAGGTCCCGTGGACCGTGCTGCCAGGCGGCAGTTACTGGCCGGAGCAGGGAATTGCTGCACTGCAGGAACTTGGATTTTATACCGTTGCGATGGCATTAAAAGAAGACTCCGTTCCGATGGATGATCCGTCGTTGAAAACGCATGAAAAGCTCGCCATTCTGCTCGGAACCGAGGGTGACGGACTGGCAAGTGATACGATCGCTGAAACAGATGCAACCGTGCTGATTCCGATGACACACGGTGTGGATTCACTGAACGTCGCTGCGGCGAGCGCTGTCGCATTCTGGGAGCTGGCGGGAAGAAGATAAAGATGTTCCGTCGGTACCGGAGATTACGGAATAAAAATAGGATCAGAGATAGATTTTCGGGATGCATATTTTGATGCATCCCTTTTTGAATTTACGGATTTTGAAATTCCTTCCGATACATCTGCGGCGTACATCCCACTTTGCTTCGGAACTGCCGGTTGAAGTTGGAAAGGTTGCGGAAACCATTGTCGTACGCGATTTCGGACACACTCCGCGTCGTACTGCGCAGCGCCTCGCAGGCGGCTTTGATCCGAAACTGTGTCAGATATTCAACGGCCCCGAGTCCGAAGGTCTGCTTAAAACAGCTCATAAAATAGCTTTTGCTCAAATGCGACAGCCTGGCAAGTTCCTCTATGGTAATCGGGTCGGCGAAGTGCTCCTGGATATAGGCGAGCACAGGCCGCAGGTTTTCAGCAGACGCAGGCATGGCGGGACGATCGGTGCAGAGTTCTGGCGATGCGGCGAGCAGATAGAAGAAGCGGAGCAGCTCACTTTTCAGCAGAAGATCGGAGACAGCAGAGTTTTCACGGATGCAGCGGAAAATCTGCTGGACGGATGCAGAAAGTGCAGCATAACTGGAATGTTCGGGTGAAATCGGTGCCTGGATGCGGCGCCGGGCGGAGAAAAACGGCTGCAGAATTTCCGTGTAGCTGCGGTCGTCATACCCGCCGATCAGCATATTCTTGTGGAAAACAATCGTATCATAAAACATCGACTCCTGCTCGGCGGGCAGAATGGCATGTACGAGGTTCGGCTGAATCAGAAAAATATCACCGGCATGCGCCGTAAGCAGACGGTCCTCATACTGAAAATACCCCGTTCCGCGTTTGATATAATTCAGCTCCATCTCCCCGTGCCAGTGCAGCGGTACGCCGGGAAAATAGTCGGGCATCCGGCAGTCATAATAACTGTAGGGAACCTGCATGGAGCCGTGCTGGCGTTTTTCTTTCGCAGCAGAAAGCATCATAAAATCCTCCTCCAAAAAGCATGTCCGTAAAATGCCGGAAATGGCAGAGCGCGGCATGCATAAAATCATAGAATAGTATTAGAATGAAATAGGAAATTACTGGTATTTCAGCGGATACAGTAGTAATATATCATATAGAAACACTTGCTGCAACGACGAAAATACAGCAGAAATAAGAGCGAAAGAGGAAAAGAAAAAATGTCAAAATGGTTAGATAACGCAGTATTTTATGAGATTTACCCGCAGTCCTTCAACGACACCAACGCCGACGGAATCGGAGATTTCCAGGGTATCATTGAAAAATTAGACTACATCAAGGAGCTGGGCTGCAACGCCATCTGGATCAACCCGTGCTTCCTGTCCCCATTCGGTGATGCAGGATACGATGTCGCAGATTACTGCCGCGTTGCACCGCGCTACGGAACGAATGAGGATCTGAAGAGAGTTTTCGAAGAAGCACACAAACGTGACATGCACGTTCTGCTCGACCTGGTTCCGGGCCATACATCTGTTGAGCATCCATGGTTCAAAGAATCCATGAAAGCAGACCGCAATGAATTTACAGACCGCTACGTATGGACCAATAACGTATGGGAAGCACCGGAAGGAATGGGAAGCCTGCGCGGCATTTCCGAGCGTGACGGCGCCTGCGCCATCAACTTCTTCTCCAACCAGCCGGCCCTGAACTACGGCTTTTATCAGCCGGATCCGGAAAAACCGTGGCAGCAGTCCTTTGATGATGAGGGACCGCAGGCAACGCTGGCAGCGATGGAAGATGTCATGAGATTCTGGCTGAACATGGGCTGCGACGGCTTCCGTGTCGATATGGCGGGCTCCCTGGTAAAGAACGATCAGGAAGGCAAAGGAACCATCCGCCTGTGGCAGCAGGTACGGAAATTCCTCGACGCCGAGTTCCCGGATGCAGCCATGGTATCCGAGTGGGGCGAGCCGGACAAATCCTTACAGGGCGGCTTCCACATGGACTTCCTGCTTCACTTTGGACCGTCCCATTACAACGATCTGTTCCGCTGCGATGAGCCATTCTTCTCCAAACGCGGAAAAGGAGATATCTCTGAGTTTGTAGAGACCTACAAAACCAACTACAATAAGACCGCACAGAAAGGCCTGATCTGCATCCCGTCCGGAAACCATGATATGGACCGTCTGGCACGCCGTCTGCAGGGGGATGAGCTGAAAATTGCTTTCGCTTTCCTTCTTTCCATGCCAGGTGCGCCGTTCATCTACTACGGTGATGAAATCGGTATGCGCTACGTCGAAGGCCTGAAATCCGTTGAGGGCGGATACAACCGCACCGGTTCCCGTTCTCCGATGCAGTGGGATGACAGCACCAACGCAGGATTTTCCAGCGCACCGGCCAGCGACCTCTACATCACCATGGATCCGGGCAAAGACCGTCCGACTGCAAAAGCACAGATGGCCGATCCGGATTCCCTGTACCACGAAGTTAAAAAACTCATCCAGATCCGCCAGAGCAGCAAAGCACTCTTAAGCCGCGGAACCATCGAGTTCGTTTATGCAGAGAAAAACCAGTATCCGCTGGCATACGTCCGTGAGGCTGAGGGTGAAAAAGTCCTCGTCATCATCAACCCATCCGACAAAGAGCAGTCCTTCCCATACAGTGCAGAGCTGAAGGATGCCCTCTACACGATCGGAGGAAAAGCAGAATCCAAAGACGGAACCATCACCATCCCGGCACAGTCCGCAGGATTCTATCATATCTGATCGAAAATAAAAATGACAGGGAGATCCAATCGAATTTTTTCGGAGGATCTCCCTGTTTTTAAATATGATACACTCTCAGCTCATGCAATGCCCTGGTCGCTGCAATATACTGCGCCTGCATCATTATCTCCCGTTTCTCGTCCTTCGGGAAAATCGAGAACACCTGATCAAACTCCAGCCCTTTCGCCAGATAAAATGTGGTAACCGTCAGTCCTTTCTTAAAACTGGAGCTGTCACGGTTCAGCCAAGAAAGCCGCTTCTCACAGTCAAAATCTTTTTCCGACAGAATCTCCCGCAAAATCAAATAAGCCCGTTCCGCCGTCTTCTCATCCGGGACAATCACCGCCGCCGTCTCATACGTTTTCTCATCTGGAAACAGCGTATCCACTGCCTCCCGCAGAGCCGCCTCAAGATCCGTGACATCCCGTTCCAACACCGGCATTCCGTGCCGTTCAAACAGCTCCAGATCCGTCACGCCAATGAGATTTGCCGCATACGACGCAATTTCCACCGTATTCCGGTAACTCTTCCGCATCTCAATCCGCCGCAGATCCTTCCCGAAAATCCCCGGTAAAAACTGCAGTACATCCTGCTGCTGATCCGCCATCGTCTGCACCCGGTCGCCGAGAATCGTCATCTTACAGGAAAACATCCGCCGGATAATCAGATACTGGAGCCGCGAATAATCCTGCATTTCATCAATCACCAGATGCTTAATATTCGACCGCTCCGCCTGCCGCGACAGGCGGTACTTCAGATACAGAACCGGATACACATCCTCATACCGCAGTTTCCGCTTCTCCAACGGCCGCCGCGGCAGCGTCTGATATCCCTCTTTCTTCAGAAAACGATTGTAGAGAACATAAAAATCCATCGTCTCATACATCTTCCGGAATTTTTCGATGAGCGGAATCCGCTCCTCCTCCGGCAGATCCCGGTTCAGCAGCGTCTCGATCTCGTCAATAAACGTCTCCGCCACCGCATCCATCCGCGAGAGCAGCGGAATATCCGCAAACTTGTCATAAAACAGCGTAATAATCTCCGATTCTGACTTCACAAACGACTTATACGAAACGTCTGAGAAATTCATCAGCTCGTCCTCAAGCTCCAGCGCAAATCCCTCCATCTGGTCCACAAACGCCTGCGACTGTTTTAAAGCAAACCGTTCTGCGGCTTTTGGATCCCGCATCTCCCGCTCAATCTGATCACAGCGGTCCTCACAGTCCGCCGCCGTGTCCTGTAATTTGCGGTAAGCAAAGAGATCAAAACTCATCTCCTGAATATTCTCCTCACCGAGCTCCGGCAGAATATGTGAAATATAATCCGAAAATACCCCGTTCGGCGATAAAATCAGAATATTCGAAGACTTCAGATTCTGTCTGTCATGATACAAAAGGTAGGCAATCCGATGCAGCGCCACCGATGTCTTGCCGCTTCCCGCCGCTCCCTGAATTACCAGAATCCGGTCCTTCGTATTGCGGATGATCGCATTCTGTTCCTTCTGAATTGTGCGGATAATATTCTTCAGCTGTACCTCGCCGTTGCTGCCAAGCTCCGCCTTTAAAATATCATCATCAATTTTCACATCACTTTCAAATCCGTAAATCATCTTTCCATCCCGGATCTTATACTGCCACTTGGAACAGATTTCCCCTGTCATCTCGCCGCCCGGCGCCAGATAGGAAGCCGGCCCGCGGTCAAAATCGTAGAAAAGACCGCTGACCGGGCTTCTCCAGTCGTAAATCAGCGGCAGCTCGCCCGGCCGCTCCGCAAAATTGCCGATGCCGATATAGAAAATTTCCGGCTCATCATCCCCGTCATAGCGGAAATCCACACGCCCGAAGAACGGAGAATCCAGCATTTTCCGGAAGCGGCTCCGCAGAAGAAGCTGCTCCTGATTCGCATTCACCTGATGCAGCAGCGCCTGCTGATTGTCGTAATCCTCATATCCGTACTGGTCCATCTCGGTATAGTTCTGCCAGTAATAATCGTGCATATTTTCAATTTCTTTCTGTCCGTCCAGCAGAGACTGACTAATCTCGGCAAGACGCGCCTGCAGCTTTTCCAGCACAAAAGAAAGATATTCCTGTCCGTTTTTCTGGTCTGTCATAAAAGGAAACCTCCTCTTAAAAATATAATGTCGAGTGCCGGAAAACCCGGCTGATTTTATCAGTATAGCAGACAGGCACGTTTCCTGCAATTCAAACATAAAATAAAGAAAAATCCCCTTTGAGGTGCCGCTTTTCTTGGAAACCTTTTTAAAACCACTGTCTGCACAGGAAGAAAAAAGCTGTCTGGATGCGTATCAGAGGGGCGATACAAAAGCCAGAGACATTCTGGTCGAGCGGAATCTGCGCCTGGTCGCGCACGTTGTGAAAAAGTATCAGGGCCTGCCCGATGATCTCGACGATCTGATTTCCATTGGAACGATCGGCCTCATCAAGGCGGTGATGACATATGATTCGAAAAAAGGAAACCGGCTGGCCGCATACGCCGCCCGCTGTATTGATAATGAGCTGCTGATGTATCTTCGGAGCAAAAAGAAAACGGCACGGGAGATTTCCCTCTACGAGCCGATCGGAACCGACAAGGAGGGAAATGAGATCCATCTGCTCGACATCGTGGAGGGCGGCGGGGAGGATATCGCGGAACAGTACAACCGGAAAGAGGACGCGGTGCGGCTGTATTGTTATCTGGATTCGGAATTAAAAGAGCAGGAAAAACAGGTGCTTCTTCTCCGGTACGGCCTTGGCGGAAAAGCAGAATACACACAGAAACAGGTCGCTGCCCGGCTCGGCATCAGCCGTTCGTACGTGTCGCGGATCGAGAAGAATGCAATTGAAAAGTTGCGGTTACGGTTTGCCGCTTCGTAAATGCTTGACATTTCAAACGGACTGCTTCTATAATAAAGGGTAAGGAAATCAGGTGCAGAAAAGGTTTCCTTATCCTTACTTTTTCGAATAAAAATCAAAGATAATATCTTCCCGGTGTTCTTGCCGGACATTTTCCCAAAATGAAAAATAAATAGGAACTATACGACCTGCTACTGAAAGAAAAGGAGGTTTTCTTTGTATTGCAGTGTATTATCAGCCACCGTCTCGGGCATGGAGATGATTCCGGTGCAGGTGGAGGCGGATGTCAGTGACGGCATGCCGCAGTTTACGATGGTCGGCTACGTGAGTGCCCAGGTAAAGGAGGCGCAGGACCGCGTGCGGACAGCCCTCAAAAACATGGGAATTTCCCTGCCTCCGAAACGAATTACGATTAATTTATCCCCGGCGGACGTCCGAAAAGAAGGATCGCGTTTCGATCTTCCGATTGCAGCGGGCGTTCTGATGACGCTCGGCCGGATTCCGCCCGGGTCACTCCGGAAAACGATGGTGCTCGGCGAACTCGGCCTTGACGGCCATGTGCAGGAGATCAGCGGTGTGTTTCCGGCAGCGGCGAAGGCGCGGGAGCTTGGATGCACAACGCTTCTTGTTCCGGCCGGAAATGCCGCGGAAGGGGGTCTGGTCGGCGGGCTTCACGTCGTTGGAATCCAGAATTTACAGGAGCTTTTGAACTACTGCTGTGAAGGGAAAATGCCGTCGCTTCCGTCTATAGAAAATCAAAAGAAGGAGGACGGAAAAGAGCCGGACTTTTCCGAAGTGCAGGGCCAGACGGCGGCGCGGCGGGCGGCGCTCATCGCTGCGGCCGGATTTCACAATCTGCTGATGCTGGGGCCGCCGGGCAGCGGAAAATCCATGATTGCAAGGCGGATTCCGACGATCATGCCTCCGATGTCTGAGGAGGAGCAGATGGAAGTAACGCGGATCTACAGCATCGCCGGAATGCTTGCCAAAGGAGAGGGTGTCCGCCGGGAGCGGCCCTTCCGTGCTCCGCATCACACGATGTCGCCGCAGGCTCTTGCAGGCGGCGGAAAACAGCCGTCCCCGGGCGAAATTACGCTGGCACACCGCGGTGTTCTCTTCCTTGATGAACTCCCGGAGATGACGCGCACAACCATTGAGATCCTGCGCCAGCCGCTCGAGGAGCACCGGATTGTGATTTCCCGTGTCAGCGGAAACTATGTGTTTCCGGCGTCATTTCTGATGGTGGCGGCAATGAACCCCTGCCCCTGCGGCTTTTACCCCGACTTATCGCGCTGTACCTGCGCACCCGGCGACATCAGCCGGTATCTCTCGAGAGTCAGCCAGCCGTTCCTCGACCGCATGGATCTCTGCGTGCAGGTGGAAGCACTTTCCTACGAGGATCTGCACGGCGAGGAGCGGTGCGAATCCTCGGCCAGGATGCGGGAAAAAGCGACGGCAGCGGCGCAAATTCAGGCGGCGCGCTACCGGCAGGAGTCGATTCATTTCAATAGCGAACTGAAAGCAGGCCAGATCGAGAAATACTGTATCCTGGAAAAGGCAGCGGAAGAGCTTTTAGAGGATGCCTTCCGCCGCCTGCGCCTCAGCGCGCGTTCCTACCACGGGATTATCCGCACCGCGCGGACAATTGCGGATCTGGACGGGGCGGTCAAAATCGGCGTGCCGCATATCAGCGAGGCGATCTGCTTTCGGAGCGCCGACAAAAGTATATGGAGGATCTGACGTATGGCGATGGAAATCTTTACAGTCGGCCGCGGGCAGGAGGGCTATCCGGAGCGGCTTATGCCGTTCGCGGACATGCCGTCCCGCCTTTTCGTGCGGGGCGCGCTGCCGGTGGATGAGCAGAAAACAGCGGCGATTGTGGGCGCGCGGATGTGTACGGCGTACGGAAAGAGCCAGGCGGCCTTTTTCGCGCAGGTGCTGGCGGCAAACGGCGTGGCGGTGATCAGCGGACTGGCGTGTGGAATCGACGCGGCGGCGCACGAGGGGGCACTGCGCGGAAAGGGAAAGACGTTTGCCGTGCTTGGCTGCGGCGTGGATATCTGCTATCCGAAACAGAATTACCCGCTGATGCGGCGGATGCTGGAGAACGGAGGCGGTGTCTTAAGCGAATTTCCGCCGGGCGCAGAGCCGCTTCCGTGGCATTTCCCGATCCGCAACCGCGTGATCAGTGCGCTGGCAGATGTCGTTCTGGTAATTGAGGCAAAAGAGAAGAGCGGCTCGCTCATTACGGCGGACTACGCGCTGGAGCAGGGAAAAACGGTATTTGCCCTGCCCGGACGGACAACGGATGCGACAAGCCGCGGCTGCAACCGCCTGATCGCGCAGGGAGCGGAAATTGCGATTTCACCCGAAACGATTCTCGAGGAGCTGGGCGTGAAAAAGGCCGGAACAAAAAGAGCCGCACCGCGTCCGCGCTATGGAAAAGAGGCGGAAATGGTTCTGAAAACACTCGCGGCAGAACCGCAGAATCTTGCACAGCTTGCCGGCAGCACCGGAATCCCGCTGCAGGAGCTGACCGGCATTCTGCTGGCACTCGAAATTGACGGCATTATTGCGGAAAATCCGCCGGGCGTGTACATGGCGTTATCGTAAAAGGGACGAGGAAAAGAAAGGTTTTGTGATATTCCGCCCGGTGCACAATTATAATAGAAGAAAAAGAAAAAAGGGGGCTCTTCTGCGCCGCGTGCATGTCTGAAAAAGGAAAAAGAAAAGAAAAAAATCAGGAAAAATCGTTAAAAAATTGAAAAAATCCTGTTATTTTGTCGGGAAACATCGAAAAATGGTACATTTTAAAAATGGAAAACACTTGCAAGAAAAAACTTTTTGGTGTATAGTCAGTGGAAGTTACGACTAATTTAGGAATTATTCTGGAATTTGTAATGATGCAGAACTATGCGATATGAAAAACGCAATATAGATCTGGACAGTTATAAAAATATGTATTCAGGAGGCATCAGAGGTGGCAAAATATCTTGTAATAGTGGAATCACCGGCAAAAGTCAAGACGGTGAAAAAGTATCTCGGGGCAAATTACGAAGTTGCAGCATCTATGGGCCATGTGCGCGATCTGCCGAAAAGCCGGCTTGGAATTGATGTAGAACATGACTTTGAACCAAAATATATCACCATCCGCGGAAAAGGAGAGCTTCTGGCATCTCTTCGAAAAGCCGCAAAAAAAGCAGATAAAGTTTATCTCGCAACTGACCCTGACCGCGAGGGAGAGGCAATTTCCTGGCATCTGTCGATTGCGCTGAATCTCGATGAGAACAAGATGCGCCGCATCACTTTCAACGAGATCACAAAATCAGCAGTCAAAGCGTCGATCAAACAGGCACGCGACATCGATATGAACCTGGTGGACGAGCAGCAGGCGCGCCGCTGCCTCGACCGTATGGTAGGTTATGAAATCAGCCCATTGTTATGGAAGAAAATCAAACGCGGACTTTCCGCCGGCCGTGTGCAGTCCGTTGCACTGCGCATCATCGGCGACCGCGAGGATGAGATCAATGCGTTCATTCCGAAAGAATACTGGACACTGGAAGCAGATCTGAAAATTCCGGGCGAGAAGAAACCGCTCGTCGCAAAATTCCACGGCAAAGGCAGTGAAAAGATGGCGATCGAGACGAAAGAGCAGCTCGATGAAATCTTAAAGGGACTGGAAAATGAGACCTTTACCGTATCCGAAGTGAAAAAAGGAGAGCGTTCCAAGAAAGCACCGCTTCCGTTCACCACGAGTACCCTGCAGCAGGAAGCATCGAAGGTGCTGAACTTCTCCACGCAGAAGACGATGCGTCTGGCGCAGCAGCTCTACGAGGGCGTGGAAGTAAAAGGAAAGGGAACGATCGCTTTGATTTCCTATCTGCGTACCGATTCTACACGAATCAGCGAGGAGGCCGATGCGGCAGCACGTTCCTTTATCCAGGAGCAGTACGGCACAAAATATACCGCAAGCGGGGACACGACGGAGAATAAAAACAGCAAGGCACAGGATGCGCACGAGGCCATCCGTCCGACCGATGTGACGAATACACCGGTAATGGTAAAAGAATCCCTGCCAAGAGATCTGTTCCGCCTGTATCAGCTGATCTGGAAACGCTTTGTGGCAAGCCGCATGCAGCCGGCCGTCTATGAGACAATTTCCGCACGGATCAATGCAGGAGAGTATCTCTTTACAGCAGCTTCCTCCCGTCTGGCATTTGATGGTTTCATGTCCGTTTACACCGATCCGGATGAGGAAAAGAAAGAGAAAAACGCCGCTGTCCGGAGCCTGGAGGCAGGAACGGAGCTGGCACTGGAAAAGATGGATCCGCAGCAGCACTTCACACAGCCGCCGGCACACTACACCGAGGCATCCCTTGTCAAAATGCTTGAGGAACTCGGCATCGGCCGTCCAAGTACGTATGCGCCGACCATCACAACGATCATCAACCGCCGTTACGTGGCAAAGGAGAACAAGAACCTTTACATGACAGAGCTCGGCGAGGTGGTCAACAACATGATGAAAGAGGCATTCCCGAGCATCGTGGATGTCAACTTTACGGCAACGATGGAAGCTCTGCTCGACAGGGTTGGAGATGGCAGTGTTCCGTGGAAGACAGTAGTCGAGAACTTCTGGCCGGATCTCTATGAGGCGGTCACAGAGGCAGAAAAGAACCTCGAAGAAGTTAAGGTAGAGGATGAGGTGACGGATGTCATCTGCGAGAACTGCGGCCGCAACATGGTGGTCAAATACGGCCCGCACGGAAAATTCCTCGCCTGCCCGGGATTCCCGGACTGCAAGAACACGAAGCCGTATCTGGAAAAGATCGGTGTTCCGTGTCCGAAGTGCGGAAAAGAAGTGATCCTGCGCAAGACGAAAAAAGGACGGAAATATTATGGATGCGAAAACAATCCGGAATGCGATTTCATGTCCTGGCAGAAACCGTCTGCCAAGAAATGCCCGCAGTGCGGCGGCTATATGCTGGAAAAAGGCAATAAGCTGGTCTGCGCGGACGAGCAGTGCGGCTATGTAGAAGCACGCGAAAAGAAAGACGAAGACTGAGAATGACAAAGCGGTCTGTACTGGTGAAAAACTGGTGCAGGCCGTTTTTTTTGCTTATCGAGGCGGAAAAACAGGAAGATCCGAAAAAATTTAGCATGAATTTTTATAAAATTTATAGTTTTCTGAAAAATATATTGATTTCCGGAAAACTACATGATAGAATGAGCTTAGTTTTAAGGGTTGTCTGAAAAAGGCATCAGTGTGCATTTTTTTCGGCGGATACGCCAAAAAAATGCAGAAAATAAAGAAAGGAGAAGAACATGAGCGTACAACTGCTGGATAAAACCAGAAAAATCAACAAACTGCTTCATAACAATCACTCCACGAAGGTCGTGTTCAACGATATCTGTGAAGTCCTGATGGAAACGTTAAGTTCCAATATCCTGGTGATCAGTAAAAAAGGAAAAGTGCTGGGCATCAGCCTTTGCCCGGGCGTGGAAGAAATTACGGAGCTGATCGAGGATAAGGTGGGCGGTTATGTCGATGCCGCATTAAACGAGCGTCTCCTCGGCGTACTCTCCACAAAAGAGAACGTCAATTTACAGACCCTCGGCTTTGAGCGGCCTGGTGTAGAGCGCTACACCGCAATTATCTGCCCGATCGAGATCGCCGGAGAACGCCTTGGTACCGTATTTATGTACCGCTGCACCCCGCAGTACGATATCGACGATATCATCGTCAGTGAGTACGGCACAACCGTTGTCGGACTGGAAATGATGCGTTCCGTCAACGAGGAAAATGTGGAGGAAAACCGCAAGGTTCAGGTGGTTAAATCCGCATTCAACACGTTGTCCTTCTCCGAACTGGAAGCCATCATCCATATCTTTGATGAACTGAACGGGGATGAGGGCATTCTGGTTGCAAGCAAAATTGCAGACCGCGTCGGCATCACAAGATCCGTCATTGTAAATGCCCTCCGCAAATTCGAGAGCGCAGGCGTCATCGAGTCCCGTTCCAGCGGTATGAAGGGAACGTATATCAAGGTATTAAATGATTATATCTTTGATGAACTCGACGAGATCAAAGCAAGAAAGAACCTGAAAGGAAAGGGCGATGCCCATCCGGACGAGGCGAAAAAATAAAAAAGTGGAATGTAGAAAAGAATCGGAGCCGTTTAAGAATGGCGCCGTTTCTTTTTGTGCAAAAAAGCATTCGTGGAGCGGAAAAAAATGGTATCATTCCAGTTTTTAGGAATAAACTATAATTAGATTCTAAAGAGAGTATAAAATATGAAAAAGTTGCCAAAATAAGAAAAAACGAGAAAATAAGAGAAATTAAGAGCTATCACGAGAAAAAAAAAGAGAATTACAAAATTCATACATTTGCGAAATGAGGTGGAAAACACTATAGTAAGAACCATCAAGTAGCACTCGAATGAACTGAGTGCTAATAAATAAAACTGAATGAAATCTTGAAGGAGGAAACATAAATGAAGTTAGTACCTTTAGGTGACAGAGTTGTATTAAAAGAGTTAAAAGCAGAGGAAACCACAAAATCCGGTATCGTACTTCCGGGACAGGCACAGGAGAAACCGCAGCAGGCTGAGGTTATCGCAGTAGGACCTGGAAAAGTAGAAGACGGCAAAGAAGTAAAAATGGAAGTTGCAGTCGGAGATCAGGTAATCTATTCCAAATATGCAGGAACCAACGTCAAACTGGAAGACGAAGAGTACATCATCGTAAAACAGGATGACATTCTGGCAGTTGTAAAATAAAGAATAATCAAGTAAAAATCAGGAGGCATGACAATCATGGCAAAAGAGATTAAATATGGAGCAGAGGCAAGAAACGCTCTTCAGAATGGTGTAAACCAGCTTGCAGATACCGTACGTGTAACCCTTGGACCGAAAGGAAGAAACGTTGTTCTGGACAAACAGTACGGCGCTCCGCTCATCACAAACGATGGTGTTACGATTGCAAAAGAGATCGAGCTGGCAGACGGCTTTGAAAACATGGGCGCACAGCTCATCAAAGAAGTTGCTGCAAAGACCAACGACGTAGCAGGTGACGGTACCACAACCGCAACCGTTCTGGCACAGGCTATGGTAAACGAAGGAATGAAAAACCTGGCAGCAGGCGCTAACCCGATCGTTCTTCGTAAGGGAATGAAGAAAGCAACCGATAAAGCTGTTCAGATCCTTGCAGAGATGAGCCAGCCGGTAGCAGGCAAAGAGCAGATTGCAAAAGTTGCAGCTGTTTCTTCCGGAAGCGAAGAAGTAGGCCAGATGGTAGCTGACGCTATGGAAAAAGTTTCCAAAGACGGCGTTATCACCATCGAGGAGTCCAAGACCATGCAGAACGAGCTGGAGCTGGTAGAAGGTATGCAGTTCGACCGTGGATATATCTCCGCTTACATGTGCACCGATATGGAGAAAATGGAAGCCGTTCTCGACAATCCATATATCCTGATTACCGATAAGAAACTGTCCAACATTCAGGAAGTTCTTCCGCTGCTGGAGCAGATCGTACAGAGCGGCGCAAGACTGCTGATCATCGCTGAGGACGTAGAGGGCGAGGCTCTCCAGACACTCGTGATCAACAAACTGCGCGGAACCTTCAACGTAGTAGCTGTCAAAGCACCGGGATACGGCGACAGAAGAAAAGCAATGCTCGAGGATATCGCAATCCTGACCGGCGGCCAGGTGATCTCCGAGGAAGTTGGTCTGGAATTAAAAGACGCTACTCTGGAAATGCTCGGACGTGCAAAATCTGTTAAAGTTCAGAAAGAGAACACCGTTATCGTTGACGGTGCCGGCGCAAAAGATGCCATCGCAGCAAGAATCGGCCAGATCAGATCCCAGATCGAGGAGACCACTTCTGAGTTCGATAAAGAGAAACTGCAGGAGAGACTGGCAAAAATGGCAGGCGGCGTAGCTGTGATCCGTGTAGGTGCAGCAACCGAGACCGAGATGAAAGAAGAAAAACTCCGTATGGAGGATGCTTTAAATGCAACGAGAGCAGCCGTAGAAGAGGGTATCATCGCAGGCGGCGGTTCTGCATACATCCATGTAACAACACAGCTTGCAGAGCTGATTGACAGCTTGGACGGCGACGAGAAGATCGGTGCAAGAATCGTACAGAAAGCACTTGAGGCTCCTCTGTTCCACATCGTAACAAACGCAGGTCTGGAAGGCGCTGTTGTTATCAACAAAGTAAAAGAGTCCAAAGTAGGTGTTGGATTTGATGCATACAACGAAGAGTATGTAGACATGATCCAGGCTGGTATCCTTGATCCGGTTAAGGTTACCAGAAGCGCACTGCAGAACGCTACCAGCGTTTCCGCAACCCTGCTGACCACCGAGTCCGTAGTTTCCACCATCAAAGAGCCGGCTCCGGCTATGCCGGCAGGCGCAGACGGCGGAATGGGAATGATGTAATTTCCGGGATAAAAATGTCTGGTAAAACAAAATAAGAAAACCGGCTGGCAAAGACCGTAGCGGAACATGGGTTCCGAAGTCCTGTCTTTGCCGGCCGATTTTTTAGTGGAAAGTTTTTCTTCCATTTCGCATGGCCCTGAATCGTTACAAAAAATTTCAGAAAGTTTTCATGCTTTCGCCGGGCGGCGTATATGGACGCTTCCGGCGTTTTATGCTATACTGATTTGTAGGATGTTGAGGGAAATACAACAAAGGAGAAGAAACACACATGGCAAGTCGTTATGAATCCGACATGACAAGGAAGGAGAAGATGCAGCTCGAAAAAGAGAAGCTGTCGAAAATGAATTTTAAAGAGAAACTGGCCTATATCTGGGAATACTACAAGGCTGTCATTTTCGGCATCATCGCTGTTATCTTCATCATCGGCACGATTGTGAATATCCATGAAAATGCGAAGTATTATGACCTCGTGAGCATTGCCGTAGTGGATTACGCAGGACTGCAGGATGTAAGTCCGATCGAGGAGGACCTAAAAGAAGCGCTCGGAACCGGAGATAAGTACGAAAAGGTAAGCATCGATACAAGCTACAGCTTCGGTGAAAAACTGGAAAACGCGGATTACAACACGCTGATGAAATTCACAGCCGTGATTGCCGCACAGAGCATGGATGTTCTGATCTGTTCACAGGCCGTGTACGACAACTACAGCAAAGACGATTATTTTCTGGATCTGTCCACACTGTTTGACGAAGCGACGTGTGAGAAGTACGGGATAAAGGCGGGAGATACCTGCCTCGACATTTCCAAATTGAAAAAGTACCAGGATATGGGCCTTACGTACTATGAGCCGTGTTATCTGACCGTGTTGGTCAATACAAAGAACGCGGACAATGTAGCAAAACTGATCGAATATCTTGAGGAGGATGGAGTAAATGAGTGATCTGTACACAGAAGTGCTGGTGAAAAAACAGCAGACAGGAAAAGACAAGGCGATCAAAGGAGTTCTGATCTTCTTTACCGTTCTTTTTGCAGCCGCAGGAATTATGATGAATCCGCTGATTCTGCTTCTTGCGCTGGTTCTTGGAATCGTAGACTATATTTTTATCCCGAAGCTTTCGGTAGAGTTTGAGTATCTGTACGTCAACGGCGAGCTGGACATCGACCGCATCTATTCGCAGTCAAGAAGAAAAAGAGCCGCAAGCTATGAGCTTTCCAACATGGAAATCCTGGCGCCGTACCAGTCCCATCAGCTTGATTCCTACAAAAACAACCAGAGTATCAAACGTTACAACTATTCCTCCGGCATCGAAGGACAGGGCCACAAACCGTACGCATTCGTCATCTCCAAGGACAATGCCATGCAGATGGTGATCTTCGAGCCGGACGAAGTGATGTTAAAAGATATCCGCAACCGTGCACCAAGAAAAGTATTTATGGATTGACAGCTTTTTTGTTTTATGTTAAATTAGGTGATAAATCAAAAAGACTTAAGAAGAAAGGAAGAAATGAAAATGGGTACAATTATTGGTGATGGTATTACCTTCGATGATGTGCTTCTGGTTCCGCAGTATTCTGAAGTAACCCCAAACATGGTAGATCTGACTACGCATCTGACCAAGAAGATCAAGCTGAACATCCCGATGATGAGCGCCGGCATGGATACGGTTACAGAACACCGTATGGCAATTGCCATGGCACGTCAGGGAGGAATCGGTATTATTCACAAGAATATGTCGATTGAGCAGCAGGCAGAAGAAGTAGACAAAGTAAAACGTTCTGAGAACGGTGTTATCACCGATCCGTTCTATCTGTCTCCGGAGCACACCCTGGAAGATGCCAATAATCTGATGGCAAAATTCCGTATTTCCGGTGTCCCGATTACCGAGAACGGAAAACTGGTTGGTATTATTACAAACCGTGATCTGAAGTTTGAAACTGATTTCACCAAGAAAATCAAAGAGTCCATGACCAGCGAAAACCTGATCACTGCAAAAGTAGGCGTTACGCTGGACGAGGCAAAAGCAATCCTTGCAAAATCCAGAAAAGAAAAACTTCCGATTGTCGATGACGATTTCAACCTCAAAGGTCTGATCACCATCAAAGATATCGAGAAAACCATCAAGTACCCATTGTCCGCCAAGGATGAGCAGGGACGTCTGCTCTGCGGTGCCGCAGTCGGCATCACGGCAAACGTGCTCGATCGTGTCGATGCGCTGGTAAAAGCACACGTAGACGTGATCGTCATCGACTCCGCTCACGGACATTCCGCAAATATCTTCAAAACACTTCGTCTCATCAAAGAGCATTATCCGGATCTGCAGGTAATCGCCGGAAACGTGGCAACCGCAGAGGCAACAAGAGACCTGATCGCAGCCGGAGCAGACGCTGTTAAAGTCGGTATCGGACCTGGTTCTATCTGTACGACCCGTGTCGTTGCAGGTATCGGTGTACCGCAGGTCACAGCCGTTATGGACTGCTATGAGGAAGCAAAGAAGACCGGAACTCCGATCATCGCCGACGGCGGTATCAAGTACTCCGGAGACATGACAAAGGCTATCGCAGCCGGTGCCAATGTCTGCATGATGGGAAGCATCTTCGCAGGATGCGATGAGAGCCCGGGAGATTTCGAACTGTTCCAGGGAAGAAAATACAAAGTATACCGTGGAATGGGATCCATCGCAGCCATGGAGAACGGAAGTAAAGACCGTTACTTCCAGACCGGCGCCAAGAAACTGGTTCCGGAAGGTGTGGAAGGCCGTGTGGCATACAAGGGTCTTGTAGAGGATACCGTATTCCAGCTGATCGGCGGACTTCGTTCCGGCATGGGCTACTGTGGAGCAAAAGATGTTGAGACCTTAAAGGAGACCGGAAAATTTGTGAAGATTTCCGCAGCATCCTTAAAAGAGTCCCATCCGCATGATATCCACATCACCAAAGAGGCTCCGAACTACAGCGTGGACGATAAATAAGAATAAAAAGTCGCAAAAGGCAGAAGGGGGAAAGGGCAGAAACTTTTCAGCTTCTGCCTTTTCAAATGAGGGGGCGCTTATTTGCAGCGGGGAGAGAACATATGGCACAGAAGAGACGGGGAAAAATGACAAGAAAACAGAGGCAGCGCCAGCTTCACCGCAGAATGTTTCTGACGGGAGTTCTGGTGGTGCTGATCTGCGTCGGCATTTACAGCGGCATCCGCCGTGTGGCAAAAACGGCAAGTGATATCACGGCCGTTGACTATTCCGGTTCTGATTATGAGGACAACGATATCACCGACTGGACCGGCGCTCCGCCGATTGATGTGGAGCTTCTGACGCCGAACAGCTGGTCCAGGCCGCAGACGAGGCTGAAAAAGGTGGACGGCATCGTTATTCACTACACGGCAAACCCGGGAAGCACGGCGATGCAGAACCGTGATTACTTTGAAAACCTGCCTGAGACGCAGGAGGCGCAGGCCAGCAGCCATTTCGTCGTCGGCATCGAGGGAGAAGTCGTTCAGTGTATCCCGACGAGTGAATGGTCGTATGCATCGAACCAGCGTAATTTCGATACGATCTCGATTGAATGCTGCCACCCGGATGACAGCGGTGAATTTACCGATGAGACATACAATTCTGTGGTCCAGCTCGCCGGTTTCTTATGCAAGCGGTTCAATCTGACTTCGGACGATGTGATCCGTCACTATGATGTAACCGAAAAGCTCTGCCCTCTGTACTACGTGGAGCATGAGGATGCCTGGATTCAGATGAAGGCAGATATTCAGGCGTATGCGGATTCACTTTCCTAAGAGCTGTTTTTAAGAAAAATGAAAAAATCCCCGTTGGGAAAATCAGTTTCAGGAGAAATGATTTTTCCAACGGGGATTTTTCTGTTATCCAATATTTTTAGTAATAGTAACGCCGTCTGCGCCGCTTTCTTTTTTTCGTATTTCCGCCGAGTGCAATCCAGCAGAACAGCCGTACAAACGTGATGCCGAAGAGAACGCCGATGCTGTCGATGCCGACGTCCTTTACCGACGGGCCGCGGTTGGCGACCATCGTCTGGTGGAACTCATCGCTCGCGGCAAAGGCGACACAGAGGATGCCGGCAAGAAATGTGAGCGCGAAGCCGCGCAGGCCGTAGACGTAGAGCGGAAGCGAAACACAGATTGCAAGCAGACAGTACTCTGTCATATGAGCCAGCTTCCGCACCGGGTACTGATACTCGTCAGCCAGTTCCTGGATCTTCTCATCATCCCATCCGCGGTCCATGACGTGGTCGATCGTGATGAAAATGCCGCGTGCCACCTTTTCACTGAGATGTGAGGATTCCGTTCCGTTCTGGGAAGAGAAGGAGAAAATCATCGACATCATCAGAATCGCCGGGATGAAGGAAAACGGTTTTAACAGTGCAATTACAATTCGATTCATAAAATACCTCCAGTAAAACAAAGCAGGTCAGATCGGAAACTTTTTATGCGGTATGCTCGCGGATTCTGGCAATCGCAGAAAAGATCAGGAATGCCAGCAGGTTCACGATTACGACCGTCGCTCCGGCAGGGGAGGACAGGAAAAACGAGAGGGACATGCCAAGAAGGAAGCATACCACGGAAAGAACCGCGGAGCAGATTACCACGCTCTGGAAGGTATGGCAGAGACGCATCGAGGTCAGTGCCGGGAAAATCAGCAGGCTGGAGATCAGAAGTGCGCCCATCATGCGCATGCCGAGCACGGTTGTGATAGCGGTTAAGAATGCCAGCAGCATGTTGTAAACCTCTGCGCGGACACCGGTTGCTTTGGCAAATGTCTCGTCGAAAGTGACGGCAAAAATACGGTTGTAATACAGGACGAACAGGAGCAGCACGACGATGGAGAGCACCACGGAGAGAACGACGTCCTCATCACTCATCGCAAGGATGCTTCCGAACATGTAGTTGTTGACATCGGTGTTCATGCCGCTCGACCACGAAACCGTGATGACACCGATCGCAAGCGCAGAGCTTGAAATCAGGCCGATGGCGGCGTCGCCTTTGATCTTGCTGGATTCGTTCATGCGGAGCAGCAGAAAGGCGGCAAGCACGACGACAGGGATTGTGAAGGCAAGCGGAGCAAAACCGAGTGCCGTTGCAATCGCAAGAGAGCCGAATCCGACATGGGAGAGGCCGTCGCCGATCATGGAGTAGCGCTTTAACACGAGGCTGACGCCAAGCAGTGCGGCGCACAACGAGACGAGAATACCGACCACAAGGGCACGCTGCATAAACGGATAAGAAAGCATTTTCAGCAGATTCGAAATCATAAGTCGGCACCTCCTAAAAACTGTTTTCCAGCCTCGGTTTTCAGATACTCGTTCGTCGGGCCGAAGAAGACCTGCTTCTGGTCGAGCTGGAGAATGTGCGTTGCGTCCGGCAGAATATTGCGGATATCGTGGGAAACCATGATGATCGTAACGTTCTGCTCGCGGTTGATGCGGCGGATGAGCTGGTACATTTCGTTTGTCATGACCGGGTCAAGGCCAGTGACCGGCTCGTCGAGGAGCAGCAGTTTCTTTGTGGCGCAAAGCGCACGAGCGAGAAGCACACGCTGCTGCTGGCCGCCGGAGAGATCACGGTAGCATCGTTTCTTTAATGGAAGGAGGTCGAGAAGCTCCATATTGCGGAGCGCGTCCTCTTTGTCTGCCTTTGTGTAAAACGGCGGGAAATGCGGGTGGTTCTGCCGGCCGGACAGCACGACTTCCCAGACGCTCGCCGGGAAATCCTTTTGTGCGGCGGTCTGCTGCGGCAGATAGCCGATTTCGCTTGGATGAAGCCCGTCGCCGGTTGTGATCGAGCCGGTGGACGGATTTTTTAAGTGAAGCAGTCCCTTGATCAGAGTACTTTTTCCGGAACCGTTCTCGCCCACAATACAGAGGTAGGAGCCGGCTTCCAGGGCAAAGTTGACATCGGTCAGGACCGGGATGCCCTCGTAGGAGAAGGTGACATCACTGCAGGTAAGTAGAGCCATTTAGTTTAAAGCCTCCTTTAATGCGGAAACGTTCTGTTCCATGAGGGAGAGATACGTAGCGCCGCTTTCGAAATCATCTTTGGATACATTGTGACAGGAATGAAGCAGCAGCTTTTTCGCGCCGGTCGCCTCACAGATGGAGTCCGTCATTTGTTCATTGGACAGCTCGGTGTGGAAAACGACGGGAATCTGTTCTTCCTTGATTTTATCAATTAAAAAAGAAAGGGTTTTGGCACTTGCCTCGGATTCCGAGGAGCAGCCGGGAAACGCCGCGTAGTAGTCGAGGCCGTAGGTGTCCGCAAAGTAGCGGAACGGGAAACGGTCGCCGAAAACAATGGTATGGCGGCTTGCAATTGCGGTGACATCGGAAAATTCCTCATCGAGGGAGGCAAGCGAAGCAAGATACGAGGCGGTGTTTGCCTGGTATTCATCCGCATGCTCCGGGTCGAGGCGGCAGAGGGAATCGCAGAGTTTCTGGACAATCCGCATCGCATTTTTCGGCGAAGTCCAGACGTGCTCGTCCTGTTCGCCGTGGGATTCGTGCGCATGATCATGGGAAGATTCGGCGTCGTGTGCGTCTTCGTGATCCGCATCCTCGTCCTCATGGTCGTGTGCATGGCCGTGGGTCTCCATTCCCTCGACCGTTTCCTCGGCAACGGTGTCGACGCAGTCCATCAGCGTCACCACCTCTTTGTTCGAGGTATCGACAGAATCGAGAATCGTTTCGACCCAGGCATCGGAATCGCCGCCGACGTAGACGAAGAGATCACATTCGGAAACCGTAATCATATCGCCCGGTGTCGGTTCAAACGAGTGACTTTCCGCACCCGGGGAAAGCAGCATGTGGAGATCGAGATGATCGCCGCCGATGGCGCGCAGAAAATCATACTGCGGAAAAATCGTAGCCACGGCGGAGAGTTTCGTGTTCTCCTGGGAATCCGCCGTCTCTTTTGAGGATCCCGCACAGCCCGTCAGAAGAAGGAGGGCAGGAAGGAGGAGAAGGCGTAACGTTTTTTTTGAAAAAAATGTCATGATACTCCTTTCTGAAAGAAAACACGGAGGCATTCGAAAAAGCTCCGTATCAGACTGTTTCGTGACAAATGCCGCAGGAGTGGGAAGCGGCAGACGGGAACAAATGTCCCCGAAAAAAGATCAGTTATCATCATATAGCAGGGAGGATTCATTTGTCAAGGAAAGGAAAACCAGTTATAGAAAAGAGGGAAAAAAACTGCCTTTCCCTGTAAAAAAGAAAGGCAGTTTTGAGAAAATTTCTTGATTTTAGGATACCCGGCGGAACTGTGCCTGGTAGAGCTGGTAGTACGCGCCCTGTTTTGCCATCAGTTCGTCGTGGGTTCCCTGCTCGAAAATCTTTCCGTGGTCGATCACGAAAATCCGGTCCGCATTTTTAATAGTAGAAAGACGGTGCGCAATGATGAACGAGGTACGGCCCTTCAACAGGCTTTCGATTCCCTGCTGCACCTGAATTTCTGTCTGTGTGTCGATGCTGGACGTCGCCTCGTCGAGAATCAGAATCCGCGGATCGGACACCATCGTTCTGGCAAAGGCGAGAAGCTGGCGCTGGCCGTTGGAAAGACGGGCACCGCGCTCGCTGATCTCGGTGTCGTAGCCGTCCGGCAGTTCTATGATAAAGTCATGGGCATGCACGGCCTTTGCGGCGGCAATGATTTCTTCCTCCGTGGCATCGAGCTTTCCATACGCAATGTTGTCGCGGATCGTGCCGGAGAAGAGAAAGTTGTCCTGGGTCATAACGCCCATCTGGGCACGCAGGCTGTTGATGGAGACATCCGTCAGGCTGTAGCCGTCGACGCGGACCGTTCCAGAAGTAATATTGTAAAAACGGCTGATCAGATTGACAATGGTCGTCTTTCCAGCGCCGGTCGGGCCGACGAGTGCGATCGTCTCACCGGGAGCCGCTGTAAAGCTGACATCCTTTAAAACCAGCGTGTCCGGATCATCGGAGTAGGCAAAGCTGACGTGGTCGAACGTTACTTCTCCTTTGATCGGCGGCAGTTCTGTGACGCCAGGCTTGTCGGCAACCTCCGCCGGTGTGTCGAGGATCTCAAAGATTCGCTCCGCAGCGGAAAGGTTCGTGATCAGCTTGTTGTAAAAACCGGCCAGGTTCTGGATCGGATCCCAGAACATCGTCAGATACATCGCAAACGCCGTGAACGTACCGATCGGAACGGCATCCACGCCGAGTACGGAAATACCGATAAAATACAGAAGAAACGTTCCGATGCCCCATGTCACTTCGATCACAGCGGAAAAACCATCCGCCAGGCGGACCGCATGGATGAAGGAGTTCTGATGCTCAAGAAGAAGCCGGTCAAACTCGCCCTGCGATTCCTGCTCTGCGGTAAAGCTCTTGATGATGCGGATACCGGAGAAGTCCTCGTGGATATACGCCGTAACATTGGAAGATTTTTTTCGGAACGTCTGCCATCTCTTGTGTGCGACGATCTGAATAAAATACATGCCGATAGCGATCAGCGGCAGCACGAGAATCGCACTTAAGGAGAGCCAGATGTTTTTGATCATCATGATCACCAGAATGGCGATGATCGTGAGAATGTTTGGAATCAGCTTTGTGACACCGTCGTTCAGCACATCCTTTAACGAGTTGACATCGCCGATGATGCGCGCCAGGATCTTTCCGGCCGGGCGGGTATCGAAAAAGCTGAAGCTTAAGGTCTGGATATGCGTGTAGAGCTCGTCACGGATTTCCAGAAGAATGTTGTTGGTAATGCGCGCCATCAGAAGCATCCGCAGGCGGACACCGGCCGCGTAAACCAGGTTGATCACAACCATGAATACGCAGAGGGCAACAAGCCCACGCCAGTCTTTCTGCGCAATATTGACGTCGATGGCGTACTCCAGGAGCAGCGGGTTCACAGTGGAAATCGCGATGGTAACGGCGAGAACCACGAGAACGACGGCAACCTGGCGTTTATAATTTTTTAAGTAGGAGAAGAGGCGGCGGATGGTCGCGCTCTTTAAGACCTCTTTCTGCTCTTCATCTACTTTACTGGAATTGATAGCCATAATCGTATTGTTCCTCTCTTAACGGGTAAGTAAATACAGAAGTTGTCGGGTAACAGATTAAATTGAATTAAGCATTGGCAGGAAGTGCCTGCTCGAGGGCTGCCTTTGCTTTATGGTAATCACCGTACTGAGCCTCCCAGGTGGAGTAGTACAGGCCTTTCTGTGCCATCAGACTCTCATGCGTGCCGCGCTCGGCGATGCGTCCGTGATCGAGATACAGGATCTCATCGGCATTCTGCACTGAAGAAATGCGGTGGGCAATGATGATCTTGGAAACATCTTTTTTCTCGGCGAGATGGCTCTGGATCTCGTATTCGGTCTCCATATCGAGCGCCGAGGTGGAATCATCCAGTACGAGGATCGGAGCCTGTTTTGCCAGGGCGCGTGCGATGGAAAGACGCTGCTTCTGACCGCCGGAAAGTCCCATGCCGCGCTCGCCGATGACCGTTTCGTACTGATCGGAAAGGTGATCGACGAACTCGGAAGCACACGCAGCGGAGACGGCGTTATGTACCTCTTCGGATTTCATTGTGCTGCGGCTGCCGAGGCGGACATTCTCAGAAATCGTGTCTGAGAACAGGAAGACGTCCTGCATGACGACGGAAGAAGTATCGCGCACGGTGCGCAGCGGCAGGGTGCGGATGTCGTGGCCGTCGAGACAGATGGAACCGTCGGTGACATCGTAAAAACGCTCGAGCAGATTGACGATGGTTGTTTTTCCGGAACCCGTCATACCCATGATGCCGAGTGTGTGGCCCTGCTTTAAGGTAAAGTCGATATCCTGCAGAATCGGTGTGTCATGCAGGGAGAAATCGACGTGATGGAATTCCAGGTCACCCGGAAGTTTTGAAAGCTCCACCGGATTTTCCGGTTCTGCGATCTGCGGCTCCTCTGCGAGAATTTTGTTCAGCTTCTTGTTGGAAGCAATCGCAGAAGCGAAGCAGTTGCCGAGCCAGCCGACGTTTTCGATCGGCCAGGTGATCTTGGAGGTGTACTCCATAAAGGCCGTTAAAACACCGAGCGTAATGCGTCCGTGGATGACACCGTAGCCGCCCGCGAGAAGGACGAGCACGCGCATCAGCTTCGTAAGAAACGAGATGGCGGGATCGTATTTCATCAGGACGCGCGCCTGATCCATGTTGAGATCGCAGTATTTCTGATTGTGTTTCCGGAATTTTTTGATCTCATACGGTTCCCGTGCAAAGGATTTGACGGTGCGGACACCGGCGAGATTTTCCTGTGCAACGGTATTCATGACGGCGTTTTCCTCGCTGATCGCATCGTAGACACGGTCGAGTTCTTTTTCGAGGCGGATTGCGATGCCTGCGACGAAAGGAAGGATCGCCACGGAGACGAGTGTCAGCGGCAGATCCAGTTTGACCATACTGACCATTGCCATCATGATACAGATCAGGCCTTCTAAGATCAGCATGCCGGCAAAGCCGAGGATATCCCAGATCCGGTCGACGTCATCGCGCACGCGGGCGAGGAGTTCGCCGGTATTGTTTTTGTCAAAGTATTCCACCGAAAGCCGCTGGACGTGGCGGAACAGGTTGTCCCTCATCTGGCTGGCGACGCGGACGCTGCTGACATCGAATAAAAATTCTTTGATGTACTGAAACAGGGCTTTTGCGGCACCGATCAGAAGAAAGGCGGCAAGGTATTTCCAGAGCAGTTCCATTTTGTGACTGACCAGCACGTCATCCACGATGTGCAGCGTGACAAGCGGCGCGAGCATATCGAGAAAGACACTTAAGGCCATGGAACCAAAAGCGAAAACGTAGTAGTACCAGTTCTGGAGCAGGTACTTACCGATTGGATTTTTCTTCATGAATGTTAAAACCTCCTCATTGATGTCGTTTGGGTGTCTGGCAGAACATAGGCTTTCAAAAGCTCCGTAAGTGTGGGAACGGAACAACGGGAAACGAAAGCGAAGGCTGCGTTTGTATATAAAAGAAGGGAATCGATGCGGTAAGAAGACCGCGGAATCTGCCTGCCGGAAACGGAGCGAAGCCGGAAAGAACGGTTTCGTACTGTTTATAGCAATAAAAAAAGCCGCAGTATCGACGTACCGCGCCTTCTGTGCGAAATAGCAGGCATAAAGAATGCATAGAGATTTGTTATGCAGAGTTAATGCTTACAAAGAATTTCGAAAGAAGGGCAGCCACCTGGTTTGATCGCCATACGAAGTTTATTCTGTTTTACGCTGGATGCATAAATAAGATTGATCATAAGTGGTGTTCTCCTTTCATGATTTTTTCTGCCGCATCTGATCGAACACGACAGCTTATGGTTCTAAGCTACTCCTGTTTTCTGGATTTGTCAATTGTTATTTTCAAAAATTAAAAAATAAAAGCTGCAAAAGGTATGAAAATTGCGAATTTGGGTAGCTGTTTCGGGGAATATGCGATATAATAAACGAGAGTATAAGCGGAAAAATCACAAGCTAACATGTGAAACGAGGGGACAAAAAGATGGAAAAAATAATTGCAGGCCTGGTGCAGATGGATTCCGGGCCGGATATGAATGAAAATATGCGTATGGCCGAGCAGTATGTGCGGGAGGCGGCGGAACAAGGAGCGAAGCTGATTCTTTTCCCGGAGACCGCAGAATACACGGGAGCAGACATGCCGGGCCACGCAAGTGCAGTGCCGGGCTACGTAAGCCGCCGGTTTTCCAGCCTTGCCAAACGGTACGGTGTCTATCTGCACTGCGGCAGCATGACGGTACGGCGCCATCCGGGGCGTCCGTCCAACACGTCGTTTCTGTTCGGACCAGATGGAGAAACGATTGCAGAATACAGCAAAATACATATGTTTGACGTAAATATTCCGGGCAGTGTCTCCTGCGAAGAATCACGCGAGATCTGCCCGGGAAATGAAATTGTTCTTGCGGACACGGCGCTTGGCCTGTTCGGCATGAGCATCTGCTACGATATCCGCTTTCCGGAACAGTACCGGCTGATGGCATCCTCCGGAGCAGATGCATTTCTGATAGCGGCGGATTTTACGAAAGCAACGGGAGAGCGCCACTGGGAAGCACTGCTGCGCACGCGCGCCATTGAAAACGGATGCTACGTGCTCGCCGCCAACCAGTGCGGCCAGAAAGCGCGGTTTGAGGCGTACGGCCATTCCATGATCATTGCGCCGGACGGCGAAATTCTTGCGGAGGCAGATGATACCCCGCAGGTACTCATCGCAGAGCTGGATCCGGAAGTGCTGGAGCGGACAAGAAATGAAATCCCGTCTCTGGAAAACAGGAGAGACGATCTTTACCGTGTAAGCTCGGGAAACGTACGGATTTATGAAGAATAAAAATGCAGGGAGGAAATAAGAAGATGGATCAGTTTATACAGTATACCCCGACGGAAGTCGTGTTCGGAAAAGAGACCGAAAACCAGGCAGGCGCTGAGGTAAAGAAATGGGGCGGCACAAAGGTGCTCGTCGTTTACGGAGGCGGAAGTGCAAAACGGAGCGGTCTTCTGGAACGAGTGGAAGCATCTCTTGCAAAAGAGGGCCTTGCCTTTGAAGAGCTTGGCGGCGTAAAACCAAACCCGAGACTTGCCCTTGCCGAGGAGGGTGTGAAAAAAGCAGTGGAAATGCAGGCAGACTTTATTCTTGCCGTCGGCGGCGGAAGCTCGATTGACACCGCAAAAGCCGTTGCGCATGGAGCTGCAAATCCGGCGGAGGCACTCTGGGATATCTGGACGAAAAAAGTACCGCTGACAAAATCTCTCCCGGTAGGAGCGGTTCTGACGATACCGGCAGCCGGAAGCGAGATGAGCGATTCAGCCGTTCTGACAAACGAGGCAATCGGCAAAAAGGCCGGCATCAACACGCCGTTCAACCGCTGCAAATTTGCCATCATGAATCCGGAGCTGGCAGCAACCCTGCCGAAATACCAGATTGCCTGCGGCGTAACCGACATCATGATGCACACGATGGAGCGCTATTTCATTCCGGAGAGCCAGTGCGAGATGACGGACGAGATCGCAGAGGGACTCCTCCGTACCGTAATCAAAAACGGACCGAAGGTTCTGGAAAACCCATCCGATTACAATGCGATGGCGGAAATCATGTGGTGCGGAAGCCTGTCACACAATGGACTGACGGAGTGCGGACGCGGCAAAGATTTTTCGGTACATAAATTCGGCCATGCGTTAAGTGCAAAATACGATGTAGCACACGGCGCATCCCTGGCGGCAGTCTGGGGTGCCTGGGCGAAATACCAGTACGATGAGGAGACGGTTCTCTGGCGGTTTGCACGGTTTGCAGAAAAAGTCTGGGGCATCACAGAGGGAAGCGATCACAAACGGGCAACGGAAGGCATTGAGCGCACAGTAGCGTTCTTCCATTCGCTCGGCATGCCGACCTCCCTGCATGAGCTTGATATCCCGAACCCGTCGGATGAGGATCTGCGTGCCCTTTCCATGGATGCAACACAGCAGGACACTGTAAAACTGTCCCGCATCCGCAAGCTGGGCGCACAGGAAGTATATGAGATTTACCAGATGGCGCGATAAAAGGAGGAAAACCAGATGGCAAAAAAGAAAATCGCAGCACTGCTGATCGCAGCGGCCGTTGCGGCGGGAGGCTGGGCGCTTCCGGCAAGGGTAAGCGCAGCAGAAAATGACGGCACGGCCGTAACCTGGCAGCAGGATGAGACGGAAAGTTCCGAGCAGAATTCGGATGAGGAAGCGGCAGCGCAGGAGCAGAGCGGTACTTCGGAAAACGAGATGCCGGCTGTTACGATTCCAGGTGAGGACAACGAACAGGAGCCGGAAGAGAAACTTCCTGCCGGCTGGGTGAAACAGGAGGACGGAAGCTGGAAATACAGAAAAGAGGACGGCACGATGGCCGCCAGCGAGTGGATCACCCATCTGAACCGGAGATATTATCTGAATGCAGACGAAATCATGTGCACGGGTCTTTCGATGGTCAACGGAAAGCTCTATTATTTTGAGAGCTGGGGCGGAGCCGGATACAAAGGCTGGAAAAAAGTCGGCGGGGCATGGTACTATCTGAACGAGGACGGAAGCGTCAAAACGAATGAATGGTTCGTTCACGACAAGAGAACATACCATGTAGATGAAAACGGTGTGATGAGCACCGGACTGCAGAAGATTGACGGAACGCTCTACTACTTCGAGAGCTGGGGCGGAGCCGGATTCCAGGGCTGGAAAAAAGTCGGCGGAACATGGTACTATCTGAATGAGGACGGAAGTCTCAGAACGAATCAGTGGTTTGTGCATGATAAAAGAACGTACCATGTAGACGCAGACGGTGTGATGAGTACCGGCTGGCAGACGATTGACGGCGTTGATTATTACTTTGAAAGCTGGGGCGGCATGCGCGTGAACGCCTGGGCGGCCAAGGGCAGTGACTGGTATTACATGGACAGCAACGGAACCCCAAAAGGGGAAGGCTGGCTGCTGTATGACAAGAACTGGTATTATCTGAGGCAGGACGGCAAAATGATGCACAGTGAATGGCTGTGGTATGATAATAACTGGTATTACCTGCAGAGCTGGGGCGGCATGTATAAGAGCCAGTGGGTAACGATCAAAGGCGCAACGTATTACTTCCGGAGCTGGGGCGGTATTTACAAGAACGGCTGGCAGGAAGTGGACGGAAAAACGTATTACTTCCGAAGCTGGGGCGGCATCTATAAGGATACCTACATCGACGGCTATTACGTTGATAAAAACGGTGTCCGCCGGAACAGCAAAAATATCTGCGTGGCAATCGACGCAGGACACCAGAGAAGAGGAAACAGCGAGAAAGAGCCGATCGGACCGGGATCATCGACCTATAAGGCGAAGGTTGCTTCCGGAACATGCGGTGTGGCAACCGGCATCAATGAGTATGAGCTGAACCTTGCGGTATCCTTAAAGGTACGCGATATCCTTGAGGAGCGCGGCTACGATGTTTACATGATCCGCGAGACGCACGACGTCAATATCAGCAATTCCGAGCGTGCAAAACTTGCCGCGCAGAACGGAGCAGACATTCTCGTGCGTGTACACGCGAACGGCGATTCGAACCAGTCGGTTTACGGAGCACTTACGATGGCACCGAGCAGCAGAAATACGTATCTTTCCGGTGATGTGGTCAGCAAGAGCCAGAAGCTCTCCCAGAAGATGATCGCAGCATTCTGCAAAGACACCGGTGCGAAGAACCGCGATGTGATTTACACCGATTCCATGAGCGGCATCAACTGGAGTACCATTCCGGTCACGATCATTGAGCTTGGCTTCATGAGCAATCCTTCCGAGGACCGTTTGATGGCAACCGAGGATTACCGAAACAAGATGGCACAGGGAATTGCGGACGGAATCGACGCATATTACGAATAAACAAAGGGATCTGCCTGAAATGGGCGGGTCCTTTTTGCATGCAAAAAAAGAAAGCGGAGCGAGTCCGCTTTCTTTTGGGAATCCATAGGATCAGATCTTATTTGTTGTTGTTTTTCTCCAGCTCCTGCATTTTCATCGCACGAACCTTCAGCGGCAGACCGAACAGTGTGATGAATCCGTCTGCATCGTGGTGATCGTAGAGATCGCCGGTGGTGAAGGAAGCAAGAGACTCATTGTACAGGCTGTACGGAGAAGACTCGCCGGCTTTGATGATGTTGCCTTTGAACAGTTTGAATTTTACTTCGCCTGTTACATATTTCTGGGTGACATCAACGAATGCCTGGATTGCCTCGCGCAGAGGAGTGTACCATTTTCCTTCGTAAACAACCTCAGCAAGCAGGTTTCCGAGATCTTTCTTTGTTTTCAGGGTCTCACGGTCGAGAATCAGCTCCTCTAACTGCTCATGTGCAGCCATCAGGATGGTTCCGCCAGGAGTCTCATAAACACCGCGGGATTTCATGCCGACAACACGGTTCTCAACGATATCAACAATACCGATGCCGTGTTTTCCGCCCAGCTTGTTCAGCTCGGTGATGATTTCAGAAACTTTCATTTCTTTTCCGTTTAAGGTCTTCGGAACGCCGGCCTCAAAGGTCATGGTTACGTACTCGCCTTCGTCCGGAGCTTTTTCCGGAGGAGTGGTCAGTACGAGAAGATCGTCGTAGTTCGGCTCGTTGGACGGATCCTCAAGCTCAAGTCCCTCATGGCTGATGTGCCACAGGTTACGGTCACGGCTGTAGCTGTGGTTTGCATCAAACGGAAGGTCGATGCCGTGTGCTTTACAGTAAGCCAGCTCGTCTTCACGGGACTGCATGGTCCATACATCGGTCATTCTCCAAGGAGCGATTACTTTGATATCCGGAGCAAGGGCTTTGATGCCGAGCTCGAAACGGATCTGGTCATTTCCTTTACCGGTAGCGCCGTGGCAGATGGCAACAGCACCTTCTTTTCTTGCGATCTCAACGAGTTTCTTTGCGATAACCGGACGTGCCATGGAAGTACCGAGCAGGTATTTGTTCTCATAAACAGCGCCTGCTTTTACGCACGGCATGATGAAGTCTTCACTGAACTCGTCGATAACGTTTTCGATATATAATTTGGAAGCGCCGGAAAGTTTTGCTCTCTCATCGAGGCCAACCAGCTCGTTTCCCTGGCCGCAGTCGATGCAGCAGCAGATTACTTCGTAGTCAAAGGTCTCTTTCAGCCACGGAATAATGGCAGTAGTATCAAGTCCGCCGGAATAGGCAAGTACAACTTTTTCTTTCATAATGTAAGATCCTCCTTGGATTTCTCGTGCACCTATATGCGCGGTGCATCGTCAATGACTAAAATATACATCATACGACAGGATTATGCAAGCTTTTTTTCAGAAATTCAAAAAAAACTTGCATAATATACATTTGAGGTGTATACTTATGCAATCGACGGTATATGACAGCAGAAAACAAAGATTTTTCATTGAAAAAAGAAAATAATTGAGCTATCATAAAGAGAAAAGAAAAAATGTCCGGCAAGACAAGAAAACGGGCGAAAGAAAAAAGGAGAAAAAGGTATGATCAGAGCAGGAATTATCGGTTCTACAGGATATGCAGGAGGCGAGCTGGTGCGTATTCTCCTGGGACACAAAGATGTGGAGATTAAATGGTATGGTTCCAGAAGCTATATCGATAAGAAATATGCGTCGGTTTACCAGAATATGTTTCAGTTAGTAGACGATGTCTGCAAGGACGACAACATGGAGCAGCTTGCAAAGGAAGTAGACGTCATTTTTACAGCAACTCCGCAGGGACTCTGTGCTTCCCTGGTAAATGATGAAATTCTTTCGAAAGTAAAGGTCATCGACCTGAGCGCCGATTTCCGTATTAAAGATGTAAAAACGTATGAAGAGTGGTACAAGATCGAGCATAAATCCCCGCAGTATATCGACGAGGCGGTTTACGGACTGTGCGAGATCAACCGTGAGAAAGTAAAACAAGCGCGCATCGTGGCAAACCCGGGATGCTATCCGACCTGCTCAACTCTTTCGATTTATCCTTTATTAAAGGAAGATCTGATTGATGGAAACACCATCATTATTGATGCAAAATCAGGAACTTCCGGAGCAGGAAGAGGAGCGAAAGTGGACAACCTCTACTGTGAGGTCAATGAAAACATCAAGGCATACGGCGTTGCCGGCCACCGCCACACACCAGAGATCGAGGAGCAGCTTTCCTATGCAGCCGGCTACCCGATCACCCTGAACTTCACCCCGCATCTTGTTCCGATGAACCGCGGCATTCTCGTAACGGCATATGCATCCCTGAAAAAAGATGTGACTTACGAAGAGGTTAAAGCCGTTTATGATAAGTATTATGCCAACGAGCAGTTTGTACGTGTTCTCGATAAGGATGTCTGCCCGCAGACGAAATGGGTCGAGGGAAGCAACTATGTGGATGTCAACTTCAAGATCGATCCGAGAACGAAACGAATCATCATGATGGGTGCGATGGACAACCTGGTCAAAGGCGCAGCAGGACAGGCGGTACAGAATATGAACCTGATGTTCGGCCTGCCGGAAAACGAAGGCCTGTGCATGCCGCCGATGTTCCCGTAAAAAAGACAGAAGCAGACAACAGACGGAATTTACGAAAAGTGAGGATAAAAGAATGAAAAAGATTGAAGGAGGCATCACTGCTGCAAAAGGTTTTCAGGCAGCAGGCGGCGCAGCAGGAATTAAAAAACAGGGCGTAAAGGATATGGCACTTGTCTACAGCGAGGTACCGTGCGTAGCAGCAGGAACCTTTACTACAAACATCGTAAAAGCAGCTCCGGTCAAATGGGACCAGGAGATTGTATACAACCATCCAACCGCACAGGCAATCGTCTGCAACAGCGGAATCGCCAATGCATGCACCGGCGAGGAGGGCTATGGCTACTGCAGAAAAACCGCAGAGGCAGCATCGGCTGCACTTTCCATTCCAGAGGACTCCGTTCTCGTTGCATCGACCGGTGTTATCGGAAAACAGATCCCGATCGATAAGATCGCAGCCGGCGTGGAAATGCTGAAACCGCAGCTTGCAGCTACAAGAGAAGCCGCAGCTATAGCAGCACAGGCGATCATGACAACCGACACCGAGCCGAAGGAAGTTGCTGTTCAGATCGAAATCGGCGGAAAAACCGTAACGATCGGCAGTATGTGCAAGGGCTCCGGCATGATCCATCCGAATATGTGCACCATGCTGAGCTTTGTGGCAACCGATGCCAATATTTCGAAAGAGATGCTGCAGAAAGCACTGAGCGAAGTCGTACCGGACACCTACAACATGGTTTCCGTAGACGGTGATACTTCCACAAACGATACCGTTCTCCTTCTGGCAAACGGTCTTGCCGGAAACCCGGAAATTACGGAAGAAAACGAGGATTACAAGATTTTCAAAGAAGCACTCTTTGAAGTCAATAAAACACAGGCGATGCACATCGCAGGCGACGGCGAGGGCGCAACCGCACTGTTCGAAGTGACGATTCAGGGAGCCGAGAGCAAAGAGCAGGCCGTGACACTGGCAAAATCCGTCATCACATCGAGTCTGACGAAAGCGGCAATCTTCGGCCATGACGCCAACTGGGGAAGAATCCTCTGCGCGATGGGTTACTCCGGAGCAAAATTCGATCCGGAAAATGTAGATCTCTACTTTGAGAGCGCAGCCGGAAAACTGCAGATTATCACGAAAGGTGTTGCCGTTGACTACAGCGAGGAGGAGGCAACGAAGATCCTCTCCGAGCCGAAAGTAACTGCGATCGCCGACATCCACATGGGAGAGGCGGCAGCAACGGCATGGGGCTGCGACCTGACCTATGACTATGTAAAAATTAATGCGGATTACCGTTCTTAAAAACATTCGGATGAAATTCTGAGGGAATACAACGAAAACGTGCCGGGAAATCGTATTTTCGGTACAGCAGAACCAGGAATCAAAAGAGGAGAGCGAGGAAAAAATCATGGTAAATCAGATGTATCTGGACAAAGCAAATGTGCTGATCGAGGCACTTCCTTATATTCAGCGGTTCAACCGCAAAATCATTGTCATCAAATACGGCGGAAGCGCGATGGTGGATGAAGAGTTAAAGAGAAACGTCATCCAGGACGTGGTTCTTCTGAAACTGGTCGGCTTCAAACCGATCATCGTACACGGCGGCGGAAAGGAAATCAGCCGCTGGGTCGGAAAAGTCGGCATGGAACCGAAATTCGTCAACGGCCTTCGTGTAACGGATGCCGATACGATGGAAGTGGCAGAGATGGTGCTGAACAAGGTCAACAAAGAGCTTGTCACCATGATTCAGTCACTCGGAGTTAATGCTGTCGGCATCAGTGGAAAAGACGGCGGTCTCTTAAACGTAGAGAAAAAGCTGTCCAAGGGAGAAGACATCGGCTTCGTTGGAAATATCAAAAATGTAAACCCGAAAGTGCTGTACGATCTTCTGGATAACGATTTCCTGCCGGTAGTCTGCCCGGTCGGCATGGACGATGATTTCAACACCTATAACATCAATGCAGACGACGCAGCCTGCGCGATCGCAGAGGCGTTAAATGCGGAAAAACTGGCATTCCTGACCGATATCGAGGGTGTCTACAAAGATCCGAAGGATCCGGAGAGCCTGATTTCCGAGCTCCACGTACAGGAAGCAAGAGATCTCATCACAAACGGAAATGTCGGCGGCGGCATGATTCCAAAACTGCAGGGCTGCATCGATGCGATCGGGAACGGCGTATCGAGAGTCCACATCATGGACGGAAGAATCCCGCACTGCCTGCTGCTTGAGATCTTTACGAACAAAGGAATTGGTACGGCTATTTTAGGGGAAAACAAGGAGAAATTCAATCATGAAGACGAATGAGTATATGGAACAGACCGAGCAGTACGTGCTTCACACCTATAACCGGTTCCCGCTTGTGATCGACCACGGCGAGGGCGTTCATCTGTATGACACCGACGGAAAAGCATATCTGGACTTTGCGGCAGGTATCGCGGTATATGCGCTCGGCTACAGCAATGACGATTATAAAAAAGCAGTGAAAGACCAGGTGGACAAAGTCATCCATGTTTCCAACCTGTTCTACAATGTTCCGATGGGCTCCGCGGCGGAAAAGCTGGCGAAGGCATCCGGCATGGATAAAGTATTCTTTACGAACAGCGGTACGGAGTCGATCGAGGGAGCCATCAAAGTAGCGAGAAAATACGCTTACTTAAAAGATGGCAGCAACGATCACGAGATCATCGCGATGAACCATTCCTTCCATGGAAGAAGCCTTGGAGCGCTTTCTGTAACAGGAAATACGCATTATCAGGATCCGTTCAAACCGCTGATCGGCGGCATTAAATTTGCGGATTTTAATGATCTGGAGAGCGTAAAGGCACAGATTACCGACAAGACATGTGCGATCATCATGGAGACTGTACAGGGCGAGGGCGGTATCTATCCGGCAACGAAAGAATTTTTACAGGGCGTGCGCGATCTGTGTGACGAGCACGACATCCTGCTGATTCTCGACGAGATCCAGTGCGGTATGGGAAGAACGGGAAAACTGTTCGCATGGCAGGATTACGGCGTACAGCCGGATGTCATGACGTGTGCAAAAGCACTTGGCTGCGGCGTTCCGGTCGGCGCCTTCGTGCTGAATAAAAAGACGGCAGAGCATTCGCTCGTTCCGGGAGACCACGGAACGACATACGGCGGAAACCCGCTGGCCTGCGCGGCTGTCAATGCTGTATTTGAATGCTATGAGAAACAGCATGTCGTAGAGCATGTAGCAGAGACGGCTCCGTATCTGGAGAAAAAGCTGGACGAGCTGGTGGAAAAATATGACTGCCTCGCAGCACGCCGTGGAAAAGGCTTTATGCAGGGCCTTGTCGTAACGGGACGTCCGGTCGGAGAAGTCATCAACCGCGCGATTGAGAACGGACTTCTTGTGATTTCCGCCGGAAGCGACGTTCTTCGTATGGTACCGCCGCTTGTGATTACGAAAGATGACATCGATGAGATGATTGAAAAACTGGAGAAAGCATTACAGTAATGTGAAATAGACAGCCGTCTGGTTTCCTAGGCAGGAGACCGGTCGGCTGTTTTCCTGCTGTCCCTGAGTTCTGTATAAAAACGGGGAAAAAAGGAATAGTATAAAATGTACTCTCGGGGCCTTTCTGCACTTGCTTTTACGGCCGATTTTCCGCCAGCTGCACCCAAATTTCATCAACGTACGCACCGCGTACGCCTCAGAAATTTGGGTGCAGCTGACAAAAAATCTTCTCGTAAAATCAAGCGCAGAAAGACTCCGAGAGTACATAAAAAAACAGCAGGAGGAAAAATCAATGGCGGGAATTTTAACAGCGCTGCTTTCCGGCGCACTGATGAGTATTCAGGGCGTTTTCAACACAGAGGTGACGAAACAGACGAGCACATGGCTGGCGGCCGGCTGGGTGCAGATCAGTGCGTTTGCCGTCTGTCTTGCGGCATGGTGCATCACCGGGAGGGAGCCGATCGGGGATCTGTTCCGCGTAAAGCCGTGGTATCTGCTGCTCGGCGGGGCAATTGGCGCGTTTATCACGATCACGGTTATCTGGAGTATGGCAGGGCTCGGCCCGGCGAAGGCGGCGATGCTGATCGTCATTTCCCAGCTCGCAGCGGCGTGGCTGATTGAACTGTTCGGCCTTTTCGGTATGGAAAAAACGGATTTCACCGTGCGCAAGCTGCTCGGCATGGCAGTGGCAGTTGTGGGAATTGTAGTGTTTCAGTGGGAATAACGATTAAGATTTCTACTTGTATTTTTATGGTTTCTTCGATACAATAGAAACGTAGTTATGCGTACACAAGGGACCCTTGCGCGTCAGATGTGAAGCGGAAGGGAGTACACAGTATGAAATTGAAAAAACAGCAGGACAGAGGCAGAAAACATGCAAAAATACTGGCGGCGATGCTGGTTTTTTTGCTCTGCGGATGCAACCACAGGGATACAGAATACAAACTGTCAGATAGCACAGGCGGGAGCACGGCGGAAACCGTTTTCGGGAATCAGAAGGAAGTGGATGAGGAGCAGACGGTTTCCGAAAAAAGCGCCGGAGAAACCACAGGCATTCCGGAAAAACGTGAGGCACAGGAGGCAGCACCGGAAGAAACAGTGCAGGTTTATATCTGCGGTGCGGTCGCTTCCCCCGGTGTCTACACGCTGCCGGGCGGAAGCCGCGTAGTGCAGGCTGTGGAATCGGCAGGCGGATTTCTGCCGGATGCTGAAGAAAAAATCCTCAATCTTGCACGGAAAATCGAAGACGGAGAGCAGATCACCGTCTGGACGCGCGAGGAGGCAGAAAACATGGAAATCACGGAAACGCCGCAGCAGAATACGGGCGGCACGGAGCAGGCTTCCGGTTCCGGCAAAGTCAACCTGAACACGGCCGGAAAAGAAGAACTGATGACACTCTCCGGCATCGGAGAGAGCCGTGCGGATGCCATCATCGCCTACCGCGAAGCAAACGGCCCGTTTGGTTCGATTGAGGAGATTATGAACATTGAGGGCATCAAGGGAAAGATGTTTGAAAAGATAAGGGGTTCTATCGAGGTTTAGAACAAGAAGGAGAAGAAATGGCAAAGAAAGTTCTTGTAGTTGATGATGAAAAACTGATCGTAAAAGGAATCCGCTTCAGCCTGGAGCAGGACGGCATGGAGGTTGACTGCGCATACGACGGCGAGGAAGCACTCTCCATGGCAAAAGAAAAAGAATACGATATGATCCTTCTGGATCTGATGCTGCCAAAGCTGGACGGATTGTCCGTCTGCCAGCAGATCCGTGAATTTTCCAACGTTCCGATCGTCATGCTGACCGCAAAGGGCGAGGACATGGACAAAATCCTGGGACTGGAATACGGCGCAGATGATTACATCACAAAGCCGTTCAACATTCTGGAAGTAAAAGCACGCATCAAGGCCATCATGCGCCGTGCGGCCCGCCAGGAGCCAAAAGAAGAGAAAGCAAAAGTCGTACAGGTGAAAGACCTGCGGATCGACTGCGAGAGCAGAAGAGTCTTCATCGGAGACCGCGAGATCAATCTGACTGCGAAGGAGTTCGATGTGCTCGAGCTTCTCGTCTTCAATCCGAACAAGGTGTACAGCAGAGAGAACCTGCTGAATATTGTCTGGGGCTATGAGTACCCGGGCGACGTGCGCACCGTAGATGTACATATCCGCCGTCTGCGCGAAAAGATTGAGAAAAATCCAAGTGAACCGAAGTACGTTCACACAAAGTGGGGAGTTGGTTACTATTTCCAGGCTTAAAAACAAAGAAAAATGGAAGTTTCTGCGGAGTCTGCGCTTCCGCATCACGGTGATTCTTGTGATCATCGGCATTGTACCGTGTGTGATCCTTGAGAAGAGCATCGTAAACAGCTATGAGGACCGTGCGGTATCGGTGCGCAGCATTACCGTAAAAAATCAGTGCGATATTATCTGCAACCAGCTCATCCAGCAGAATTACATGGAAGATCCTGGATCGGATGTCATCAACGGACAGCTCAGTATGCTGACAAATATCTACGGCGGCAGAATCCTGATTATCGACCAGGATTTCCGCGTCATCAAAGATACGTACGATATGGACCGCGGAAAGACGATTATCTCGCAGGAGGTCATCCAGAGCTTTCAGGGCAAGGAGACGAGCCAGTACGACCGGAAAAACAGCTATCTGGAAATGACGGTGCGGATTCAGAATACCGAGACGAAGGAGACGCTCGGCGTTATGCTCGTCAGCATTTCGACGGATGAGATCCGTGCGAATATGAAAATTCTGGAGACGAAGGGAATGACGATTCTTTCGATCATTGCGCTTCTCGTGCTGGTTTTTGGCTATCTGCTCGCGGGCATTCTGATGAAGCCGTTCCAGAAGGTCACCCGTTCCATCGAGGACATCACCGACGGCTATCTCGACGAAAGCATTTCTGTTCCGGATTACCTCGAGACAGAGCTGATCACGGACGCATTCAACAAGATGCTGACCCGCGTCCGCACGCTCGACGATTCCCGCCAGGAATTTGTTTCGAACGTCTCGCATGAGTTAAAGACGCCGCTTGCGTCCATGAAGGTTCTGGCGGATTCGCTGAACGGGCAGGAGGGCGTTCCGGTGGAACTTTATCAGGAGTTCATGCAGGATATTACCTCGGAGATCGACCGCGAAAACCAGATTATTACCGACCTTTTGTCGCTGGTCAAGATGGATAAAAAGGTGGCAGACCTCAATATCACCCAGGTCAATATCAACGAGCTGTTAGAGCAGCTGCTGAAGCGGCTTCATCCGATTGCCGCACAGAAAAATGTGGAGCTCATTCTCGACAGCTTCCGCCCGGTCAATGCGGAGGTGGATGCGACGAAGCTCTCGCTGGCGTTCTCGAACCTGATCGAAAACGGCATCAAATACAACAACGAGAATGGATGGGTGCGTGTATCCTTAAATGCGGATCACAAATATTTCTACGTGACGGTGGCAGACTCCGGCATCGGCATCCCGGAGGAGTCGATTGCGCATATCTTCGAGCGTTTCTACCGCGTGGACAAGTCCCACTCGCGGGAAATCGGCGGAACCGGCCTTGGCCTTGCGATTGCGCGGAGCGCGATTGTCATGCACCGGGGAGCGATCCGTGTATACAGCAAAGAAAACGAGGGAACGACATTTTCCGTGCGGATTCCTCTGAATTACGTGATGTAGGAGGTGGCGCACATGAAACGGATACTTGGCGTACTGCTGGCCGGCGTGCTGCTTCTTAGCGGCTGCGGGCAGTGGCAGAAGAGCCAGAAGGAGTCGGCGTATCACCTGTACTGCCTGGACAAAACCGGCACAACACTGGTGCAGGAGCCGTATGAACCAAAAGAAGGAACGGATCAGAAACTGATCAAGGAGCTGGTTGACGCGCTGCAGGAGAAACCTGCCAAGGACGGAAACCAGGCACTTCTTTCCAATGGGATTTCCATCAAGACGTATACGCTGGAGAACGGGCTCCTTACGCTGAACTTAAGTGGAGAGTACGGAGAGCTTGCGCGGCCGCAGGAGGTTTTGGTGCGTGCAGGACTGGTGCGTACCTTTGTGCAGGTTCCGGAGGTGGAGCGCGTGACGCTTCTGATTGACGGGGATCCGTTAAAGGATTCCAAAGGACGCGAGATCGGAACGATGACGGCGGACAGCTTTCTGGAAAATTCCGGAAGGGAAATTTATCAGTATCAGTATGCGACGCTGACACTGTATTTTGCAAATGAAGCAGGCGATCATCTTGTGAAAGAGACGCGGCGGGTGCCGTACAGCACGAACATTCCGCTGGAACGTGTCGTGGTGGAGCAGCTGATGAAGGGACCGAAAGAAGACGGCCACTATGCAGTGCTGCCGGATACGATGAATGTCTTAAGTGTCACGACATCCGATCGGATTGCCTATGTGAATTTTGACAAATCTTTTAAGGATTCTGCGCTTTCGAGTGTGGCGGAGCAGATTCCGATTTACGCGGTGGTGGATTCCATCACGGCGAACTGTAAGGTGGATAAGGTGCAGTTTTCCATCAACGGAGAGAGCGATGTAACCTTCCGTGAAACGATGAAACTCAATCAGTTCTACGAGGAAGACCTGTCTTATCTGGAGGAAAAAGATACATGAGAAAACGGCCCATGTGCCTGGCGTGTCTTGGATTCATGCTGGTGCTTGTGCTGCTGCGGATTGCGGGCGTGCCTCTTGGCACGCCTTTTTCTGACCCCAAATACGAAAACAAAGCGCAGCAGGGCAGGAAGGTGTGGATTGCAGGGACAATTGAAACGTATGAGAAAAAGAGCAGCAACAACGGGTATGTGCTGCGTGGGGAGGGAAGCAAAGGGAAAATTTATCTGCTCGCAAAGCGGGGAGATCTGCCGGTCGGAGCCGCTGTGCGGGTGTACGGAACTGTAAAAAAGCCGGAAAGCCCGCGCAATCCGGGGATGTTTGATGAGAAAACATATTATGAGGGAAAAGGCTGTGCGTTCTACGTGATTTCGGAACGGGAGGAAGTTGTGGATGTCGGGCGGTGGAATCTCGGCGAAGCGCTCCGGCTGGAGCGGGAGCGGTGCTGTGCCGTTTTAAAAGAAATGATGCCGGAGGAGGAGGCAGGTGTGCTTTCTGCGATGCTGCTCGGGGAACGGTCGGAACTCACGGAGGAGACGTATCTGGCGTATCAGCAGAGCGGTCTGCTGCACCTGATTTCCGTTTCCGGCATGCATCTGATGCTGCTCGGCATGGCACTCCGACGGCTGCTGATGGCGCTGCATCTGCCGAAAACTCCCGCATCTCTGGCAGCGGCCGCCGGTATGGTGCTGTATGGCATGTTTACCGGCAGCGGAACGGCGACCGTGCGTGCAGTGGTGATGTTTGCGGTGCGGATGGGAGCTGTCGCAGTGGGAAGGACGTATGATTCCTTAAGTGCGCTCTCTCTTGCGGCAATTCTGATGCTGGCGGAAAACCCCTCGTATCTGGAGCAGAGCGGGTTCTGGCTTTCGTTTGGAGCAGTAACAGCCATTTCCGGGGTTTATCCGGTTCTGGCGGGGGAGAAGGCGGAACGGAAGAGACGCGGGGAAAAAACGGGGTTGGAAAAGCTTGCGGCGAAAGGAAAAGAGGCTGCGATGGTGTACCTTTCCCTGCAGCTTGTCATGATCCCGCTGCAGGCGTGGTATTTTTATGAGATTCCGCTCTTTGCGTTTCTGCCGAATCTGTTTGCAGGAGCTGTCATGACGGCGGTGCTGCTGACGGGTGCTGCGGGGCTTCTGGCGGGACTGGCAAGCGTGAAAGCGGGAAGTGTTGTTCTGCTTCCGACGCGGTTCCTGCTCACACTTCTGCGGCAGATGACAGCGGCGGTCGCACAGATTCCGGGAAATGTGTGGATCTGCGGTCAGCCGGAAAAATGGCAGATGGCAGGATATGGAATCATTCTGACCGGTCTGCTGGTGATACTGTATGTGCGAAAACGAAAACGGGAGATGAATCCGGATGGGGCAAAACGAAAAGGTGCGCAGGCACGAAAGCGGGAGCGGATGCTCTTTGGTATTACCATGTTTTTTGCCTGTGTTCTGCTTTTTTACCGTCCCCGGGAAACGTTTTCCATTACAGCGCTGGACGTCGGCCAGGGCGATTCGCTGGTGGTGGAGAGCGGCCGTTTTGTGATGCTGAATGACGGCGGGAGCAGCAGTGCGTCTGCGGTCGGGGAAAAAAGGATTCTCCCATATCTGAAACAGCGCGGCATTGCCGCTCTTGATGCCGTTGTTGTCACGCACCCGGACGCAGATCACACGAACGGAATCCTCGAACTGCTGGAGCTGATCGGGGAGCAGAAAACGGCGCTTCGCATCCGCCATCTGTTCCTGCCTGTGTGGATGAAAGGAAGCGAAAAAGAAAATCCTTTTATTTTAGCCGCACAAAAAGCGGGAATTATGGTAGAATATCTAAAAAAGGGAGACGAGATCCGTGCAGGAGAACTCACCGTATCGGTACTTCATCCGGGAGCGGGCGAAGACTATACGGGAGAGGAAAACGCCGGAAGTGTTGTATTACAGCTTTCCTGCGGTGCCTGCCGCGCACTTCTGACGGGAGATCTGGAGGGAAGCGGAGAAGAAGAGATCCTGGGGGCGGCAGAGCGGTGCCAGATTTTAAAGGTGGCGCACCACGGCTCGAGAAATTCAACGAGCGAGGCATTTCTGAACCGCATACAGCCGCAGATCAGCCTGATTTCCTGCGCGTGGCCGGGACGGTACGGCCATCCGCACCGGGAGCTGCTGGAGCGGCTTCGTGCCTGCAAAAGCCATATCTACGGAACACCGGTGGATGGAGCCGTGACAGTACAGCTGAAGCGTGACCGCCTGGCGGTTCACGGATACCGGTCGGATGTGGAATTTCCCGTCTCCTGAATGGTCAAAAGCTCCGGCTGCTGCGGCACTGCGCAAACGTGCTTCTGCCGGAACAAAAGAAAGAGGATGGAATGAAAAGCATTTTAGAAGATATCAAAACGCAGAATTTTAAGCAGGCCTACCTGCTCTACGGAGAAGAAGCCTATCTGAAGCATCAGTATAAAAACAAGCTGAAAAACGCACTGCTGCCGGAGGACGACACGATGAATTTCTCCCGCTTTGAGGGAAGAGGAACCGAGATTCCCAAAGTGATTGACCTTGCGGAGACGATGCCGTTTTTTGCGGACCGCCGTGTGATTCTGCTGGAAAATACAGGATTTTTCAAAAACAAAGCCGACGCGCTGGCAGACTACATGGGATCCCTGCCGGATTATCTGGTGCTGATCTTCGTGGAGGAGGAAGTCGATAAGCGGAACCGTATGTACAAGGCGGTGCAGAAGCAGGGAAGAGCAGTGGAATTTGCTCGTCAGGACGAAAAGACGCTGATGACCTGGGTACTCGGCATGATGAAAAAAGAGGGAAAAAAGATCACGCGCCAGGATATGGAAGATTTTCTGGAAAAGACGGGCACGGATATGGGAAATATCTCGCAGGAGCTGGAAAAACTGCTCAGCTATACGATGGGAAGAGATGTGATCACGCGGGCGGATATCGAGGCAGTCTGCACAACGCAGATTACGAACCGGATTTTCGAGATGATCCGCGCGGTAACGGAGAAGAAGCAGCGGAAAGCGCTCGATCTGTATCAGGATCTGCTGGCTTTAAAGGAGCCGCCGATGCGGATTCTCTTTCTGCTGGCACGCCAGTTCAATCTGCTGCTGCAGGTCAAAGAGCTGCTGGCAGAGCACTGCGATCAGGCGACGATCGCAAAACGGACGGGACTGCAGAGCTTCGTTGTGCGGAACTATATTCCCATGTCGCGCCAGTATGCGGCGGAGGAATTAAAAGCGGCGGTCAATGACTGCGTGCAGATGGAAGAGGACGTGAAGACGGGAAAAATTTCCGATCTGCTGAGCGTGGAGCTGCTGATTACGAAATACAGCAGGGCGGCGTAAGAGCAGAGTTTTCTAAAAAGAACAAGGCGTATCGGCCAGTTTTCCTGTACCGGTACGCCTTGTTCTGTGTTTATCAAAAGATCTGTCGCGGCGCACTCTTTTGGTAAGCATAAAAAAAGAACCCAGCCACATGACGGTATGACTAAGTTCTCTTTGTTTTATATCTTGATTATGCGATTGAGTTTACAGCTTTGCTCAGATTGGATACTTTTCTGGCAGCGTTGTTTTTATGATAAACGCCTTTAGAAGCAGCCTTGTCGATGGTAGAGATCGCATTTACTAATGCAGCAGCAGCAGCCTCTTTATCGTTTGCAGCAACAGCAGCATCTACTTTTTTCATAGAAGTCTTAACTGCAGAACGGATTGCTTTGTTGCGGTCTGCCTTTGTCTGATTTACCAGGATTCTTTTCTTTGCGGATTTAATGTTAGCCAAACTGTACACCTCCAATATTTTTAAAATTAATGTGATTTAAGGGATGTTATTCAATGGAACAGACACGGGCGCTCCACTGAAACATGCTTTATTATCCTATAATATTTCGCATGGTTTGTCAATACATATTTTTGGAAAAATTGCAAAAACTACAACAAAAATACAGGAGAAGGAGAAAAGTATGATAGGAAAGTATAGGATGCGGACAGACCTGGCGATGGAGAATCAGGAAAAATTTGAGAGGGACCATGTGGAGATCTCCGGGGTCGAGATTGAGAAGAAGAAAAGAAAGGCGGAAATTCAGACAACCATTGTGAAAATCACATCGGAGCAGGGTGCAAAAATGATGGGAAAGCCGAAAGGGACGTATGTGACGATCGAAGCGCCGCTGCTTTTGACGGCAGACGAGGAGGAGAGCCGGAAAGCGGCGGAGGAGTTTTCCCACTGTCTGATGGAAATGGTGCCGGAAGCGTGCGGATCCGTTCTTGTGGCCGGCCTCGGCAACCGCGGCATCACGCCGGATGCGCTCGGGCCGGAGACGGTGGAGCAGCTTAACGTTACGCGCCATCTGGTGCGCACCTACGGAAAGAAGGGCCGGGAAGTGAGTGCCCTTGCTCCCGGCGTTATGGCACAGACGGGCATGGAGGCAGTGGAAATCCTGCGCGGAACGGCAGAACAGACCCATCCAGATGTGATTCTCGCCGTGGATGCCCTTGCCGCATGCAGTATTCACCGGCTGAACTGTACGATCCAGCTTGCCGACACCGGAATCTGGCCGGGCTCGGGCGTCGGAAACCACCGCAATGCCTTAAATCAGGAGACGCTCGGCGTGCCGGTCATCGGAATCGGTGTGCCGACCGTTGTAGGGGCAGGAACGATCGTCCACGATGCCGTCGCAGGCGTTCTGGAATCGCTGGAGGAGTCCGAGATGGATGAATTTCTGGGAGAAGTCATTTCACCGGCGCTCGAAAGCCTTTACGTGACGACAAAAGAGATCGACGAGATGGTCCGCCGCCTGGCCGGGGTTCTTGCGGCAGGTATGAATCAGGCATTTTCCGGGGAACTGTAACATATCATGAATATGGTGATAATATGTGGAATGCCAGGCGAAATGGACGATGGTTCGGATGGGGATGTCTTTTCCTGTCCTGCAGTATACTGCTGTTCCGCAGTGCAGCGGTTCTCCGGAAAAATCATTTCTTAGAGGGGAAAGTTCTGCTGCAGCGGGCGGCAGCACAGGCGGAGCAGTTATCCGTGGATGTGATGATGCCGCTTCTTTTTTATGACGGAAAAGAGGACGGAAGGGGATGGATGGAAAATCTCCTCGCGGCAGTGCGGGATCAGATACCGGCGCTTCGGGAGGGAAGCACGGCAGAAAATACGCTGTCTGCCGGGACAGAAACAGCGGAAACGGATACGGCGAAGCAGGATTCGTTTCCGGGACCGGGAGCAGAAAGAGGGCAGACAGAATCGAAGGAGCAGGGAACTGAGGAAGATCAAAAGGATGGAACTCAAAAAGATGGAATGGAAATCACGGAGCCGGAGCAGACGGAAACAGGAATCACAGAACCGGCAGCCGGAGAGTCGGCATCAACGGCAGAACCCGAAGCGCCGCAGTCTGTCCAGGAGGAGACCATCGAAACCGGCGGCGCACCGCGTGAGATTCTCTACCCGGAGGCCGACACGATTCAGGAGACAATTTCCCCTGACCTTCTTGCTGACCCGCAGGCGCTCCTGAACCGCTTCTTCGTTGTCGATCCCAACACTTCGGTCCTGCCGGGCGAGATCGACGGCAGCACCCTGCTCGGAAAAGACCTGACCCTGCCGGAAAATGCCGAAGGCCCGCAGATTCTGATCTATCATACCCATTCGCAGGAAACCTTCGCCGATTCCCGTCCGGGAGAAAGAGCGGACACGGTAATCGGCCTCGGTGATGATCTGCAGGAGCTTCTGGAAAAGCAGTACGGATACGAAGTGCTTCATATTACAGAGGCATTTGACATGAAAGAAGGCTGTCTCGAGCGGAGCCGCGCCTACAACTACGCGGAGCCGGTCATCGCAGCGGCGCTGGAAGAACACCCGTCCATTCAGGTCGTGATCGACCTGCACCGGGACGGGGTCAATGGTTCAAAACGTCTTGTGACAGAAATCAACGGAAAGCCGACCGCGCAGATCATGTTTTTCAACGGCCTTTCCCGCACGAAAGAAAGCGGCGAACTGACAAGCCTGCCCAATCCGTATCAGGCGGAAAACCTTGCATTTTCCTTTCAGATGGAGTATGAGGCAAAACAGTATTATCCCGGCTTTTCGCGCTGTATCTATTTAAAAGGCTACCGCTACAACCTCCATCTCCGCCCGAGATCTGTTCTTCTCGAGGTTGGTGCGCAGACGAATACGGTCGAGGAGGTGAAAAATGCAATGGGGCCGTTTGCGGATATCCTGCATAAGGTTCTGTCGGGCAAAAGTCCGGCATCAGGCGGATAAATTTATCTTGCTTTTTTGAGTGGAATTTCGTATCATACAAAATAGACATGAGATAAAATTGATATTTAACCCGTGAAAAAGCAGGAGGAAAAAACTTGTCAGGAATAGATCAGAGTAAAATTCGTAATTTTTGTATTATTGCCCATATCGACCATGGAAAATCAACCCTTGCGGACCGTATTATTCAGAAAACAGGCCTTTTGACCGAGCGTGAGATGCAGGATCAGGTGCTGGACAATATGGATCTGGAGCGTGAGCGCGGCATCACGATCAAGGCACAGGCAGTCCGTACCGTATACAAAGCGGCCGACGGCGAGGAGTACATTTTAAACATGATTGACACCCCGGGCCATGTTGACTTCAACTATGAGGTTTCCCGAAGCCTTGCCGCATGCGACGGCGCGCTGCTCGTTGTCGATGCATCGCAGGGTATCGAGGCGCAGACCCTTGCCAACGTCTACCTCGCCCTTGACCATGACCTGGATGTGTTCCCTGTCATCAACAAAGTAGACCTTCCAAGCGCCGAGCCGGACCGTGTAATTGCAGAGATCGAGGATGTCATCGGACTGGAAGCGCAGGATGCTCCGCGGATTTCCGCAAAAACCGGCTTGAACGTGGACGAGGTGCTCGAGCAGATCGTACAGAAAATTCCGGCACCGGAAGGTGATCCGACGGAACCGTTAAAAGCACTGATTTTCGACTCCGTCTACGATGCATACCGCGGCGTCATCATTTCCTGCCGTGTGATGGAAGGAAGCGTGAAAAAAGGAACGAGAATCCGCATGATGGCGACAGGCGCTGTCGAGGAAGTTGTCGAGGTCGGCTACTTCGGCGCAGGCCGTCTGATCCCGTGCGACGAGCTCTCCGCCGGAATGGTAGGCTATATCACCGCCAGCATCAAAAACGTGCGCGACACCCGCGTGGGTGATACCGTGACCGATGCCGACCGTCCGTGTGCAGAAGCACTGCCGGGCTACAAAAAAGTCAACCCGATGGTATACTGCGGCATGTACCCGGCCGACGGCGCACAGTACGGCGATCTGCGCGACGCGCTGGAAAAACTGCAGTTAAACGATGCATCCCTCTTCTATGAGCCGGAGACATCGGCAGCACTGGGCTTTGGCTTCCGCTGCGGTTTCCTTGGCCTGCTTCACCTGGAAATTATTCAGGAGCGCCTGGAGCGTGAGTACAATCTGGATCTCGTGACGACCGCACCGAGCGTTATCTATAAGGTTCACAAAACCGACGGAACCGTCATTGACCTGACCAACCCGTCGAATCTGCCGGACCCGTCCGAGATTGATTATATGGAAGAGCCGCTGGTAAAAGCAGAGATTATGGTGACGACCGACTACATTGGACCGATCATGGAGCTCTGCCAGCAGAGAAGAGGCCAGTATCAGGGAATGGAATACATGGAGACGACGCGTGCGATGCTTCATTACCATCTCCCGCTGAATGAGATTATCTACGATTTCTTTGATGCTTTAAAATCCCGCTCCAAAGGTTACGCGTCATTCGACTACGAGCTGCTCGGCTATGAGAGAAGCGAGCTTGTAAAACTCGATATCCTCGTCAATAAAGAAGAAGTGGATGCGCTGTCCTTCATCGTATTCGAGGGATCTGCCTACGAGCGCGGAAGAAAGATGTGCGAGAAGCTCAAAGAAGAGATTCCGCGGCAGCTCTTCGAAATCCCGATCCAGGCGGCTGTCGGATCGAAGATTATCGCCAGAGAAACCGTCCGCGCGATGCGCAAAGACGTCCTCGCCAAGTGCTACGGCGGCGATATTTCCCGAAAGAAGAAGCTGCTGGAGAAGCAGAAGGAAGGTAAGAAGCGGATGCGCCAGGTAGGAAACGTGGAGATTCCGCAGAAAGCCTTTATGAGCGTACTGAAACTGGATGAAAATTAAGAAATAAAAATGAGACCGGCCTGTCGGCGCCGCCTGCTGTTGCGGGAGCGCAGGGGCCGGTCTTTCGATCGTACGGAGGAAAAGCAGAATGAATAAAAAAAGAAAACCACTGGAACTCTATGTGCATATCCCGTTCTGCATCCGGAAATGCGCCTACTGTGATTTTGTCTCGGGACCGGGCACGAAAGCAATGCAGAAGGAGTATGAAGAGGCTCTGCTGGCAGAAATCGATGCAGCGGAAGAGACGGCAGAAAGTGAAGTGATTTCCGTCTTTTTCGGCGGCGGAACACCATCCGCAGTGGATGCCGGAATGCTCGCCCGTGTGATGGAAAAACTGCGGAGCAAGTACGTTTTTTCAGAGGATGCTGAGATTACGCTGGAGGCCAATCCGGGAACGCTGGATGCGGAAAAACTGAAATGTTACAGGAAGAGCGGCTTCAACCGGATCAGTATCGGCTGTCAGTCGGTTCACGATGAGGAGCTGAAACGGCTGGGAAGAATCCACACGTTTGCGGAATTTCAGGAGAGTTTTGCACTGGCACGGGATGCCGGGTTTGCGAATATCAACGTGGATCTGATGTCAGGTCTGCCGGAGCAGAGTGAAGAGAAATGGGAAGAGAGTCTTCGGACGATCGCGGAGCTTTCTCCGGAGCACATTTCCGCCTACAGCCTGATCGTGGAGCCGGGAACCCTGTTTGCGGAGCAGAAACTGGATCTGCCGGATGAGGACACAGAACGCGAAATGTATGCCAGAACGGCGGAAATCCTCGCAGAATACGGCTTTTTCCAGTATGAGATTTCCAATTATGCAAAGCCGGGCTTCGCATGCCGCCACAATATCGGCTACTGGAAAAGGACGGATTATCTGGGGTTCGGGCCTTCCGCGGCATCGTTATTCGGAAACCGCCGGTGGACGAACACGGCAGATCGATCTTTGTATCTGAAAGCGTGCGGAGCACTGGAAAAGATCCGTGAGGATGAGGAAATTCTTTCCCGGCAGGATGCCATGGAAGAATTTATGTTTCTCGGCCTTCGAATGACACAAGGGATCTCGACGGCGGAGTTTGAGGAGCAGTTTGGAAAGGAGATCCATGCCGTATACGGCGGGGTTCTGAAGAAATACAAAGCGGTGCATCTTTTACGGGAACACAGCGGGCGCCTGGCTCTGACACGCGATGGGATTTCCGTCAGCAATGTGATTCTGGCAGATTTTCTGCTGTAAAAAGATGATAAAGAAATAGAACAAATGTTTGCATAACGCACGGCGGTGTGCTATAATGGGAGAAAACGAGACAAGATTCCTGTCCCTGTCCGGACAGGGATTCCAATTAATAAGAGGAACAGTTATGGCAGAGAAAAAAGAGTTTATCAGAATACGGGGAGCCAGGGAGAACAACCTGAAAGCACTGAATGTCGATATCCCCAGAAACCAGTTTGTTGTATTTACGGGCCTCAGCGGTTCAGGAAAGAGTTCGCTTGCGTTTGACACGATCTATGCGGAGGGCCAGCGGCGGTACATGGAGAGCCTTTCCTCCTACGCGCGCCAGTTCTTAGGACAGATGGAAAAACCGAATGTGGACAGCATCGAAGGCCTGCCGCCTGCTATTTCGATCGATCAGAAATCGACGAACCGGAACCCGCGTTCCACCGTCGGAACCGTGACGGAGATTTACGATTACTTCCGTCTTCTGTACGCGAGAATCGGTATTCCGCACTGCCCGAAGTGCGGAAAAGTCATCAGCCGCCAGTCGGTGGACCAGATGGTCGATCAGATCATGGCACTCCCGGAGCGGACGAAAATCCAGCTTCTCGCGCCGGTTGTGCGCGGCCGCAAGGGAAGACACGAAAAGGTGCTCGAACAGGCAAAACGCAGCGGCTATGTCCGCGTGATGATCGACGGCAGCCAGTATGAGCTGTCCGAGGAGATTACGCTGGATAAGAACCTGAAACACAACATTTCCATTATTGTGGACCGTCTTGTAGTCAAACCGGACATTGAGAAACGTCTGACGGATTCCGTCGAGAATGTACTGGATCTGGCGGACGGCCTTCTGGTGGTCGACACGATGGACGGAAATCAGCTCAACTTCAGCCAGAGCTTTTCCTGCCCGGACTGCGGCATCAGCATGGAGGAGATTGAGCCGAGAAGCTTTTCCTTCAACAACCCGTTCGGCGCCTGCCCGAGCTGTGCCGGCCTTGGCTACAAGATGGAGTTCGACGAGGATCTGATGATTCCGGACAAGACCGTATCCATCGCAGACGGAGCCATCACCGTGCTCGGCTGGCAGTCCTGCACGGACAAATCGAGCTATACGAGAGCCATTCTCGATGCGCTCGCAGAGGAGTACGATTTTTCCCTTTCCACTCCGTTCTGTGAATATCCGAAAAAAATCCACGATATCCTGATTTACGGAACGAACGGAAAATCCGTCAAGGTGCATTACCGCGGTCAGCGCGGCGTCGGTGTGTACGATGTGGCTTTTGAGGGGCTGATCAAAAATGTAGAGCGCCGCTACCGTGAGACCGGATCGGATTCTACAAAACAGGAATACGAAACCTTCATGCGTGTGACCCCGTGCCAGGCGTGCCATGGCCAGCGTCTGAAACCGACGTCGCTTGGTGTGACGGTCGGAGATAAAAATATTTTTGAAGTAACATCCCTTTCCATCGACAATCTGCAGAAGTTTATGCAGAACCTCGAACTCTCCGAACAGCAGCTGCTGATCGGAAAGCAGATTTTAAAAGAGATCCGTGCGCGTGTGAGCTTCCTTGCGGATGTCGGATTAAACTATCTGACCCTGGCGCGTGGAACGGCATCGCTGTCCGGCGGTGAGGCGCAGAGAATCCGTCTGGCAACGCAGATCGGCTCCGGCCTTGTCGGTGTCGCCTATATTCTCGACGAGCCGAGCATCGGTCTTCACCAGAGAGACAACGACAAACTTCTCGCGACGCTGAAACATCTGCGTGACCTCGGAAACAGCCTGATCGTCGTGGAGCACGACGAGGATACGATGCGCGCCGCTGACTGCGTTGTCGATATCGGCCCGGGAGCCGGTGAGCACGGCGGAGAGCTGGTGGCGATCGGAACGGCGGAAGATCTGATGAAAAATCCGAATTCCATCACCGGAAAATACTTAAGCGGAGAGCTGAAAATTCCGGTTCCGTCCGAGCGCAGAAAGCCGACGGGCTGGCTGAAGGTAGTCGGAGCAAAAGAGCACAATCTGAAAAATATCAACGTGAATTTCCCGCTCGGTGTCATGACCTGCGTGACCGGAGTCTCCGGATCGGGAAAGAGTTCCCTTGTCAATGAAATTCTGTACAAACGGCTGGCAAGAGATCTGAACCGTGCGCGGACGATTCCGGGTGCACACAAAGACATCATCGGTATGGAACAGCTCGATAAGGTCATCGACATCGACCAGTCCCCGATCGGAAGAACACCGCGTTCCAATCCGGCAACGTACACAGGTCTGTTCGATCAGATCCGCGACCTGTTTGCGGCAACGCAGGATGCCAAGGCGCGCGGCTACAAGAAGGGAAGATTCAGTTTTAATGTGAAGGGCGGCCGATGCGAGGCCTGCGGCGGCGACGGTATCCTGAAGATCGAAATGCACTTCCTGCCGGATGTCTATGTGCCGTGTGAGGTCTGCCATGGAAAACGGTACAACCGTGAGACACTGGAAGTCAAATACAAAGGAAAGAGCATCTACGATGTGCTGAATATGACGGTCGAGGAGGCACTGGAATTCTTCAGGCCGGTACCATCGATTTTCCGGAAATTACAGACCCTGTACGATGTCGGCCTTTCCTACATCCGCCTCGGCCAGCCGTCCACCACGCTGTCCGGTGGAGAAGCGCAGCGTATCAAGCTCGCAGCAGAGCTGAGCCGCCGCGGCACGGGAAAAACGATCTACATTCTCGACGAGCCGACGACGGGACTTCATTTTGCGGATGTCCACAAACTGGTGGAGATTCTGCACCGCCTGTCCGAGGGCGGAAATACCGTCGTTGTCATCGAACACAATCTGGATGTCATCAAGACGGCGGACTATATTATTGATATCGGACCGGAGGGCGGAGACGGCGGCGGAACCGTGATTGCGTGCGGAACGCCGGAGGAAGTGGCCAAGAGCCCGGTATCCTACACCGGAAAATATGTCGAAAAATATCTCTAAAAAATCCTTTCCATTTTAAAAGGGATTGTATATAATAAGAAGCGGGTTGGGTTCAGAGCACATTCGATCCTTTTGGGTTTCGGGTGTTTTGAACCCGAACTTATTCTATACAAATTTCAAACAGATTAAAATAAAGAAAAATAAAAGAGAACAGGAAAGGGGATTACTATGGCTGCAACGACCGATATCGGAATTGATCTGGGGACGTCCAGCATCCTGGTCTATGCCAAGGGAAAAGGCATTGTATTAAAGGAGCCGTCCGTAGTTGCGTATGATAAAGATGCAGATAAAGTACGGGCAATTGGAGAAGAAGCGCGTCAGATGATTGGACGGACACCGGGCAATATTATGGCGGTCCGGCCCATGCGGCAGGGCGTGATCACGGACTTTCTGATCACCGAGCGCATGCTGCGCTACTTTATCCAGAAGGCAATGGGAAGAAGAGCATTCCGGAAACCGAGAATCAGCATCTGTGTGCCGTCCGGTGTGACGGAAGTAGAGCGGAAGGCTGTGGAGGAGGCAACGTACCAGGCGGGAGCCCGGGAAGTGCTGATCGTGCCGGAGCCGGTGGCAGCGGCAATCGGATCCGGAATTGACATTACGAAACCATGCGGAAATATGATCGTGGACATCGGTGGAGGCACGACGGATATCGCTGTGATCTCGCTTGCGGGAACCGTTGTTTCCAATTCGGTCAAGATTTCCAGTGAGACATTTGACCAGGATATCATCCGCTATGTACGGAAAACATACAACGTATTTATCGGAGAACAGACCGCAGAGGCAGTGAAAATCCGGATTGGTTCCGCTTATCCGCGGGCCGAGGAGAAAACAATGGAGATCAAGGGAAGAAACGTCATCACCGGACTTCCGGCGACGATTACGGTTTCCTCCGACGAAATCCGAGGTGCCCTTGCCCAGACGACAAACCAGATTGCGGACGCGATCTGTGCCGTGCTGGAAAAAACGCCGCCGGAACTGGCATCCGATGTTTCCGACCGCGGCATTATCCTGACCGGAGGCGGCAGTCTCCTTGCCGGAATGGACGAGCTGATCCAGGAGCGGACCGGCATCAATACCGTGACAGCAGAAAATCCGGCGAGCGTCGTTGCGCTTGGAACCGGCCAGTACCGCGAAGTGATGAATGAATTTGAAAGCCAGTTTTGATAAAAGATGAGTGAAAAAGAAAAAGTAGAAGGCTACGTAGAACACATTATTTTCCGAAATGAGGAGAACGGCTATACCGTCCTGAATCTGAGCATGAAGGGGCGCGAGCTGACATGCGTCGGCACGCTTCCGATGATCGGAGAGGGCGAGCTGATCGAGGCTTCCGGAGATTATATTGAACATGCTGCCTATGGAAAGCAGTTCCGCATTGAATCCTATGAGACGAAAGTTCCACAGGATTCTGTTGCATTGGAGCGGTATCTCGGTTCCGGTGCGATCAAAGGAGTCGGTGCGGCGCTGGCGGCAAGAATTGTGCGCCGCTTCGGTGACGATACGCTTCGGATCATCGAGGAAGAGCCGGAGCGCCTCGCGGAGGTAAAGGGAATCAGCGAGCGGAAAGCGCGTGAAATTGCACAGCAGGTGGCAGAAAAAGCCGAAATGCAGAATGCGATGATTTTCCTCTCGGGATATGGCATTGCGCTGAATCTCGGTGCAAAGATTTATCAGCAGTACGGGGACAATGTGTACCGGATTTTAAAGGAAAACCCGTATAAAATGGCGGAAGATATCGCAGGCGTGGGATTTCGGACGGCGGATGAGATTGCCGGAAAAATCGGGATTGCCGTGGACAGCGAATTCCGCATCAAGAGCGGTCTTTCGTATGTGCTGAATCAGGCGACGGCAGAAGGCCATGTCTATCTGCCGGAACCGGTGCTGCTTCGGAGAGGGCAGGAACTTCTCGGCGTAGAACCGGAGCGGATGCAGAAATCTCTGCAGGATATGGCAATCGACAAAAAAGCGGTCATCCGCGAGCTCCCGGCCGAACGGGAAGGGGATGAGCCGCTGCGGATTGTGTACGCCAGCCAGTATTATTATCTGGAACTGAGTACGGCGCGCATGCTGCATGAGCTGAATATTACATGCGAGGAAGACCGTGAGGCAATCGAAAAGCGGATCGGAAAGATCGAGAAAAAATATCAGATCGAGCTGGATGAGATGCAGAAGACGGCAGTCGTTGAGGCGGCATACAGCGGTCTTATGATCCTGACCGGAGGTCCCGGAACCGGAAAAACGACGACCATCAATGCGATGATCCATTATTTTGAGGCAGAAGGCCTCGACATTTTCCTGGCAGCGCCGACCGGAAGAGCGGCGAAACGAATGACAGAGGCAACTGGCTGTGAGGCATGCACGATCCATCGTCTTCTGGAACTGACGGGAAATGTGGATGACTCCTCGGCAAATGTGCATTTTGAGCGGAACGCAGATAATCCGCTCGACGCGGATGTCATCATCATTGATGAGATGTCGATGGTTGATATCCACCTGATGCATGCCCTTCTTTCCGCGATTGTGCCGGGAACAAGGCTGATCCTGGTGGGAGACCAGAACCAGCTTCCAAGTGTCGGCCCGGGCAGTGTCCTCCGGGATCTGATCCGTTCGGAATGCTTTCCGATTGTCTGCCTGACGCACATTTTCCGGCAGGCATCCCAGAGCGATATTGTTGTCAATGCACATAAGATCCATAATGGGGAAGAGGTTATACTGGACAATAAGAGCAAAGATTTCTTCTTTTTGAAACGGTACGATGTCAACGTGATCTGGAAAGTGCTGGTGACGCTGGTGTCCCAGAAACTGCCGCGTTATGTGGATGCCCGCCCGCAGGATATCCAGATTCTGACTCCGATGCGGAAAGGTGCACTCGGCGTGGAAAATCTGAATCAGATTCTGCAGAAATACCTGAACCCGCCCGCACCGGACAAAGCCGAGCGGGAAAATGGAGGTAATATCCTCCGCGAGGGCGACAAGGTCATGCAGATCCGCAACAATTACCAGATGGAGTGGGAAATCCGCGGCATCAACGGAATCGTGGCGGAGCGCGGTATGGGTGTATTCAACGGAGACCTCGGCATGATCCGGAGCATCAACCCGTATACCGAGGTGATCACCGTGGAGTTTGAGGAAGGAAAATTCGCAGACTATACGTTCAAACAGGCGGACGAGCTGGAGCTCGCCTACGCCACAACGATACATAAAGCGCAGGGAAGCGAGTACCCGGCGGTTGTGATTCCGCTGCTCGGCGGCCCGCGCATGCTGATGACGCGGAATCTTCTGTATACGGCCGTGACGAGAGCCAGAAAGTGCGTCACCATCGTCGGAAGTGATGTGACATTCCAGGCAATGATCGGAAATCATATCGAGGCGAACCGGTATACAACGCTCGCCAGAAGAATCTGGGAAATGCAGGAAGAAAACGCGTAAACACGTTTTTCCGGGGCATGGATGCGGCTGCATCCGGCAGAGTGGATAAGGGAAAGCGCAGGTTACATGAAAGAAAAAAATAAAACAGGAAACTGGCTTTTAAACGCAGTTTATCCGAGACGATGTCCCATCTGTGACGGACTGCTGTCACGTGAAGAGCTGTATCTATGCCGGAATTGTGTGGAAAAGATCCATCCGATTCTGGGCGCGCGGTGCAAAAAATGCGGGAAACCCGTGGGCAGTGAGGAAGAGTTCTGCCGGGACTGCAGCAGAATGAGGCACAGCTTCGACCGCGGTTTTGCGCCGTACGGTTACCACGGGGAACTTGAGGCTTCCCTGATGCGGTTCAAATATCATGAACGGCAGGAATACGCCGGATTTTATGCTCACGCGGCGTTTTTCTATGTGGGAAAGCAGATCCAGAGAAGAAATCCGGAGGTGCTCGTTCCGGTGCCGCTTCATCCGGCGAGACAGCGGCAGCGCGGCTACAATCAGGCGGAGGTATTTGCAGAAAAGCTGGCAGAAGAAATGGAACTTCCCATGAATGCCCGCCTGATCCGCCGTGTGAAAAAAACAAAACGCCAGAAAGAGCTTAGTCCCGCCGAGCGGCGGAAAAACCTGGAGGGAGCTTTTGCATTGGCAAAGCCGGGACAGATGAAATACTGCCGGATTCTTCTGGTAGATGACATTTACACAACGGGAAGCACGGTTGATGCCATTGCGTCACTGTTGAAAGTGAATGGAGCAGAACAGGTGGATTTTGTTTGTGCGGCAATTGTAAAATAGTGTGTGAATATTTTGAGAATAGCTTTCCAATATCGGAAACATATGGTAAAATAAACATAATTTAGAACGGGAAGAGGAGACCAAGAGGCATGTTGGACGAAAAAAGGATTCGTCAGATGACAAAACTGGCTTTTTTCGAAAAAAAAGAAGAAAAAAATGCCTTACGAATCGGCCGCTATTTTCGGAGTGATTACATCGGAAAAGAGCTTCTGAAAAATTTTTTTCTGGCTTCCATCGGATACATTCTGGTACTTGCGGTTGCAGTCTTATATCATATTGAATGGTTGGTGGACGAGATAGACACAATCGACCTGCAGTTTGCAGCAGGGTGTCTGATCGCGTCCTATCTGTGTTTTCTGGCAGTCTATTCCATTGCCGTGTATGTGATCAGCACGATCCGTTACCAGGGAGCACAGAAAAAGCTGAAATGGTATGGAAAAGAGCTGGATGACCTGCAGAACATATATGAGGAACAGGAAAAAAGCGGGAAGAAATCCGGGCGCAGGAGGAGGGAAACATGACAGTATTGATCGAACTGAAAGAAAAATTAAAAGAGTTTTACGGCTCCTGCAGCGGAATCGTACTTCCGATTGTGAAATTTCTGCTCGCTCTTGCTGTATTTCGTGGTATTAATTCCAATCTCGGCTATCTGAAGATGCTGAACAGCATGTATGTGGTATTGATTCTGTCACTGATCTGCGCTATCCTGCCATTGAATGGAATGGTTTTCCTTGCAATGCTGGTGATCATCGGCCACTGCTTTGCACTTCACATGGTAATCGCGGGTCTTGCGGCGCTGGTTCTGCTGGTGCTCTGGTTTCTATATCTTCGCTTTGTGCCGAAGGATGCGCCGGCACTCCTTTTGACACCGCTCGCATTCTGGCTTCACGTGCCATCTGCCGTTCCGGTTGCCTATGGTCTTGCCGGCACGCCGCTCTCTGCATTTTCAGCAGCCTGCGGTGTCGTTGTCTACTATATGTGCGACATGATTCACGGAAAAATGGAGCCGCTGCTTCATGCGGCGGAAGCACCGGAGATCACGGCAGTCGTACAGGAATTTTTCAACGGCCTCTTCCGCAATGAGGAAATGCTGCTGGTTCTGATCGCCTGCGCACTGACCGTACTTCTTGTCAATGCAATCCGCCACAGCAGTGCGGACTATGCATGGCAGATTTCCATTGTGGCAGGTTCGGTTGCCTATGCGGTTATTATGATTGCCGGAAGCCTGGCACTGGATGTACAGATTGCACTCCCGATGGTTCTGATCGGGGCGGCGGCCGGCTGTCTGGTTGGATTTGTTCTGGAGTTTTTCCTGTTCGGTGCAGACTACACCCGGACAGAATACCTGGAATATGATGACGACGATTATTATTACTACGTAAAAGCCGTTCCAAAATTCAATGTGACAAAGGCACAGCGCCGTGTGACTTATATTCGGAATGAAAAGAAAAAAGAACCGGATCTGACAGACGAGGAACTCGATGCTCTGGCAAATCTTGGACATACAGAAGAATCCGGGAACAGCAGGGATCTTGATGAGATCGAGGAAAAAGAAGAAATAGAAGAAATAAACGAAACAGAAGAAATAAACGAAACAGAAGAAATTCAGGAAGAAGAAATTCCGCCGCTGGACGAGGGCGATTATCAGGATGTGGATTATAAGAGCATGCTGGAGGACACCTTAAAGGATCTTTAAAAGAATTTTGAAAATCAGAAGAAAACCGGCCGGGGGAAAAGAAAGGAAGTGACAGTGTGCGTGGCGTGTGGAACTGGATTGTCACAAGAACGGCAGACTACGGGCTGCCAAAACAAATTGAACTGATTGATATTGTGCAGATTCTGCTCATTGCATTTTTCGTCTATCACCTGATCCGCTGGCTGCAGAATACAAAGGCCTATACGCTGATGAAAGGTATTTTTCTGATTGGTGTCTTTGTCATCATTGCAAACGTGCTGAAAATGCAGACGATTCTGTGGCTGTTCGGAAACATCGGCGGGGCGGCGATCACAGCGGTTGTAATTATCTTTCAGCCGGAGCTTCGAAGAGTGGTCGAGCAGATTGGAGAAAAGAATCCGCTGTCTGCCATTTCTTTTGCGAGCGGCCAGGAGGAAAATGAACGGTTCAGTGACAAAACCATCAATGAACTGGTAAGGGCCAGTTTTGAAATGGGAGAAGTAAAGACCGGAGCGCTGATCGTCATCGAAAAGACCATCACCCTGGAGGAATATGAAAAGACCGGAATCCCGATTGACGGCGTTCTGACCAGCCAGCTGCTGATCAATATTTTCGAACACAATACGCCGCTGCACGACGGAGCCGTGATTGTACGGAACAACCGTGTCACGGCAGCAACATGTTACCTGCCGCTGTCCGACAACATGGATCTGAACAAGAATCTTGGAACACGCCACCGTGCAGGTGTCGGCATCAGTGAGGTGACGGATTCCTTTACGATTATTGTCTCCGAGGAAACCGGAAATGTGTCGTATGCTTCCGGCGGAGAACTCCACACGGCAGTAACACCGAGCGACCTTCGGGAGCAGCTTCACAAAATCCAGAAGCTCGCGAAAAAACCGGAAGAGAAGAAAGGATGGCATATCCGCGGAATGCGTCAGAAAGTGGAGGGAGAGAAGAAATGAAAAAGAAAATTCTGAAAAAGCTTCTGAACAATCTCCCTTTGAAAATTCTTTCTATCCTGATTGCCATTGTAATCTGGTACGTTGTGGTCAGTGTGAATGACCCGATTGTGAAAGAGCGCTTTGATGTCCCCGTGCAGGTGACCAATGAAGCCTACATCGCAGCCGGAAAGAAAACATACCAGATTGCGGAGGAATACCAGACGGTCACGGTTACTGTCACGGACAACAACTCGGTTGTCAGCCGGCTGAAGGCATCGGATATCACCGTCACGGCCGATCTGACCCAGATTGTGACGATGGATACAAACCCGGTTTATGTGCCGATCAAGGCAGCGTGCTCCATGGTAAAACAGGAAAAACTGAGCACAGTGACAGCAACGATCCCTGTGGAAATCGAGGATGTGGACAGCGAAAAATTCCCGATCACAATTGACGCAGGAAATACGAAACCGGCAAAAGATTACGAAGTGGGAACGATGACTTCCGATCCGGAGAGCATCACCATTTCCGGCCCGACGTCCCTGATCAATAAGATCAGCAGTGTGGTGGCAAAAGTAGATGTAACCAATATGCGGAATTCCGGAACCGTCACGGCGGATCTGATGATTATTGATAAAAACCAGGATGAGATGCCGGAATCCCAGATGGAATTTTTGAATTTCGACAGCGGCTCCCCGCAGGTGGATGTGGATATTGAACTGTGGCGCCGTGTATCCGGTATTAAGCTGAGTGCACTGTACAGCGGAACTCCGGCAGACGGCTATCAGATTAAAAATATCTATACCACACCGGAGGAAATCACCGTTGCCGGATCCGAGGAGGCACTTGCAAAGCTGGCGGATGAAGGCAATACGATTGAAATTCCGGAAGACTATACCTCCGTTGCAGGACAGCGCTCCGATGTGGAGACGACGGTTGACTTAAGCGATGTTCTCGCCGATGTGACAGATCTGAAAGTATCTTCCAGTTCGTCTGCATCCGTTACCGTTCACGTAACGGTTATGCCGAATGAGAGCAGGGAATTTGAACTTGATGTCGATCAGATCGAGACGGGCAATCTTCAGTCCACTTATACCGTTCTGTATGATCAGACACAGCTTGCAATCCGCATTAAAGCATCGGACAAAAATCTGGCCAAATTAGATACTTCCCAGATCAACGCATCCATAGATCTGAATGGAATGGGTGTCGGGGATTACGAGGTACCGGTAAAAATCACACTGCCGGATGGCTATGAGCTCGTAGACAGTGTCAAGACAACGATTCATATCAAAGAAAAAGCAGTAGCAAATAAAACGACAGGAACAAATTAGGAGGGAAACCAATGGTAAGCGGAAAAGTGACCGTGAAAAATCCAACCGGCCTTCATCTTCGCCCGGCCGGAACCCTGTGCAAACAGGCAATGCAGTTTAAATCATCTATTACATTCCACTACGGAGATGGAAATACAGCAAATGCAAAGAGCGTCTTAAGCGTCCTTGGCGCATGCGTCAAATGCGGAGACGAAATTGAGCTGTTCTGCGAGGGAGAGGACGAGGAGGAAGCTCTGCAGTTCCTTGTCAATTCCATCCGGACGGGACTTGGGGAAGAACTGTAAGGAGAAAGAACAATGAAGAAATATGATTATGTTCTGGTTGGCGCCGGTCTGTATTCCGGAGTGATTGCTTATCTTGCTGGTCAGGCAGGGAAAAGCTGTCTTGTACTGGAACGAAGAGATCATACAGGCGGAAATATTTACTGCGAAGAAATCGAGGGAATTCATGTACACAAGTATGGAGCGCATATTTTCCATACTTCGAATAAAGAGGTGTGGCAGTTTGTCAATTCGCTGGCAGAATTCAACCGTTATACAAACTCGCCGATTGCCAACTACAAAGGCGAAATTTATAATATGCCGTTCAATATGAATACCTTCAGTAAAATGTGGGGAATCCGCACACCGGAAGAGGCGAAAACAATCATCGAAGAGCAGAGAAAAGCTGTTCCGGGAGAGCCGAAAAATCTGGAAGAGCAGGCGATCAAACTGGTTGGAAAAGATATTTATGAAAAGCTGGTTAAGGGTTATACAGAAAAGCAGTGGGGAAGAGACTGCAGTGAGCTGCCGAGCTTTATCATCAAACGGCTTCCGGTGCGCTTTACGTATGACAACAACTATTTCAATGACCTTTATCAGGGAATTCCAATTGGCGGCTATAACGTTCTGACAGAGCGGCTTTTTGAAAAAGCGGATGTACAGACAGGTGTTGATTTTCTGGAAGATAAAGAAAAGTACCTGGCGATGGGTGAGACAGTGATTTACACCGGAGCGATTGATGCGTTTTACGATTATGCACTTGGTAAGCTGGAATACCGTACGGTGCGCTTTGAAACAGAAGTGCTGGATACCGACAATTATCAGGGCGTGGCTGTAGTAAACTACACCGATCGGGAGACACCGTATACGCGTGTGATCGAACACAAGCATTTCGAATTCGGAACCCAGAAAAAGACCGTCATTTCCAGAGAGTATTCCACCGACTGGAAAGAGGGGATGGAGCCGTACTACCCGGTGAATGATACCAGAAACCAGGAACTTTATCAGAAATATGCCGCACTTGCGGAAAAAGAAGAGAAGGTTATCTTTGGCGGAAGACTTGGAGAATACAAGTATTACGATATGGACAAAGTCATTGAGGCTGCACTGAACCAGTGGGAGAAAATGCAGCGGCAGGAAAAAGAACTGCAAACGGAAATCAATCAAAACGGACTGCACACTTGACAGCAGTCCGTTTTTTGACTATATTATAAACGATATCCGGCTGGAAAATACCGGAAAATAAGAAAATGAAAGAGGTCGTTATGAGAAAAGAATATGATGACGAGGATGAAATCCCGGAAAGACGCCATTCCTCAGGAAAGAAAAAGAAGAAATTCGGCTGGGTTAATGTGCTCACCATCCTTCTCGTAGTTGTACTGGTTGTGCTCGTCGGTGTCTATGCTGTAATCAATCACTATTACAGCAAGAGTAACTACGTAAGCGATGATAAAATCACGATCAATAAATCCACAGAGGTTGAGACCGAAAGTACCGGGTTGACTGATGAGGAGACGGATGCCCTGCAGTCTGAGATTTTAAATGAGACACAGGACATTGAACTTCCAAACAACAATAACGTGTACAACATTCTGCTGATCGGTGTTGACCGTCGTGACAAAACGTGGTATGGAAACTCCGATTCCATGATTCTGATGTCCATCAATAAAGATACAAAACAGATCCACATGACATCCTTTATGCGTGACCTGTATGCAAATATCCCGGATGTCGGTGTGAAAAAACTGAATGCAGCCTGCGCATATGGCGGCGGTCCGCTGGTTGTACGAACCATCGAGGACAACTACAAACTGCCGATTGACAATTATGCAAGTGTTGACTTCGATTCCATGATTGACATTATCGATGCCATCGGCGGAATCGAGCTTTCGCCGAGCGATGATGAAATCCGTGTAGCGAACCAATATGTTGATGAAATGTGCAGACTCCGTAATGTGGATGCTTCCGCCCATCAGTATACAGCAGGCGGAGAGCAGCATGTGGATGGCTATCAGGCAGTTGCATATGCAAGAATCCGTTACGTTGGAAATTCTGATTATCAGAGAACGGAGCGTCAGCGAGAGGTTTTAAGCAAGATGATGCAGAAAATGAAATCGTCAAGCGTAACAGAACTGAGTGCACTGGCGGATACCATTCTTCCAAGTGTTACCCATAACATTGATCAGTCTACATTGATGACATTGATCGGAGAGCTGCCGACAATTCTGTCCTACGAGATTGTACAGAGCCGTGTACCGTACGACGACTTGTACTCCAGCAAGGGTGAGATGCTTGTTCCGGACTTCGCAGCAACCATCTCGAGACTTCAGACAGAGATCTATGGATCTACCACGGTAAACGAATAAAAGAACAGTAAAAAGCCTTCTGTTTCCGGTCAGAAAACCGGGGTCAGGAGGTTTTTTCTGCCCGAAAAACAGGAAAAAACCATAAGAAATTTGTAAGGTATTTTACCGGCGGATAACTTGAAATAGATGGAAAAATGTAGTAAGCTATAAATTGTATAAGAGTAAAAAAATGGGAGGATGAATAAGAATGAAAAGAAAGTTTCTGGCCGCAGCCGTACTTGGCGTCATGGTAAGTGTTACACCAGCCGGTGCATATGCAGCTTCTACAGAAACCAGTCCATTACCGGTAAATTCGGAAAGTGATACTGTAGCTCAGGCCGAAGACGAAGAAACGACTCCGACTCCGGCGCCAACTGAGACCCCAGAGGTTACACCGAGTGAGACTCCGGCTCCAACCGAAGCACCGACCGCAACACCAACTGAGACCCCTTCCGAGACACCGACGCCGAGCGCAACTCCGGCTCCGGAAGTAAGTAATCTGAAGGAAGGCTGGAACAGCGTTGAAAAAGATGGAAAGAAACAGTTTCAGTACGGAGTTCTGGATGAGAATAATAAGGTGGTAGCTGCTACCGGACCAATAGAAATCGACGGCGTCGATTATGCGTTTGACGAAAATGGCTATATGCTGACCGGTGAAGTAGAGCTGACGGATGAAGATGGAAAAACCGGAATCTACTACTTTGAGACAGAAGGGGAAGATCCTGCAAAAGATGAACTTGGTTCGAGACAGCAGGGTATTTGTGAAGGAAAAGTATTTGCACCGGAACTGAAAAAAAATGAACTTGTTACCATCAAATTTGAGGATGGCAGTGTGGATGATTACTATGCCGATGAAGAAGGCTATGCAGTCTGGAGCACAACTCAGAAAGTAGGAGATGTAACATATCTGTTTGGCAATGATGGAACCCGCGTAAAAGAGGCAGGTTTCCAGACTGTTGTTGATGAAAACAATGTAACGCATACCTATTATCTGAATGCAGAAGACAGCACTGTATCTCTTGGAAATCACAATGCGTATCAGCAGGGAGATCGTACGGTAAGCTGGTTGACGGTTGGCTCTAACTGGTACTTAGTGGATGCGGAAACAGGGGAACTTCTTTCAGGATGGCAAAAGGTAGATACAGCAATCTACTATATGAAACCAGCTTCCTTTGATGCAAACGGAAATTTGAAAGATGGAAGTTTCGAGATGGAAACCGGTAATCAGAAAAATAAATCCGGCTGGGCACAGATTGATGGAAAATGGTACAGCTTCTGCAGCTGGGGCGGCGTACGGACAGGCTGGTTCAATTACGATGGAAATAAATATTATCTCCATGAAGACGGTCATATGGAAGACAACGCGCTGAATGTGAACGGAACCATGTATCTCTTCAAGAGCTGGGGCGGCATGTGTGTCAACGATGTTGGAAGCTATAATGGAAATTATTATTACGTTGGTGCTGACGGAGCCGTTTCGACGACAACAGGATGGAAAAAAATTAAAACCAGCACGCAGACAATCTGGTACTGGGCAACTGCAGACGGCGGAAAACTGCTGACGAATTCCTGGCTGGATTACAATGGAAACAGCTATTATCTGAAAGCCGATGGAAAAATGGCTTTTAATGAGTGGCTGGATAACACCTATTACTTCCGCAGCTGGGGTGCGGCCTACAAAAACGCATGGGCAAAAGTCAACAATGTATGGTATTATTTTGACGGAAATGGAAAGAAATATACCAGCGGCTGGCTGACCTACAAAGGAAATAAGTATTATCTGAAATCCGATGGAACCATGCTTGCCAATGAATGGCTCGATGGAAAATACTACTTCAAGAGCTGGGGTGGTATGTATAAAAACGAATGGGGCAAGTCCGGCGATATCTGGTACTGGTTTAATGCAGATGGAACCAAACGGACGCAAAAAGGCTGGTTCCTCTATGATAAAAATTATTATTATCTGGATAAAGATGGAAAAATGCTGACCGGCTGGGTTTACCATGACGGTAACTATTATTACATGAAGAGCTGGGGCGGCATGGCACATGACGAGTGGATTCTTCATGATAAGAACTGGTACTACTTCAAGAGCTGGGGCGGCATGTACCATGATCAGTGGCTGACACTGAACGGTTCTCAGTATTATTTCCGCAGCTGGGGCGGAAGATATCAGAACTGCACCGCTACGATCAATGGAAAACAGTACAAATTCGATGCTTCCGGACGCAGAATCACGGAAGGATGGGAGTACATCGGAAAATACCGCCGTTACCGCAAAGCAGACGGTTCTTTGATGGAGGATGTGACAAGCATCTTCAATCCGTCATCCAAATACATCACAGTAGACAGAACCCGCGGACGTGTCACCATTTACGGCTATAACAGTGCAACCGGTTCTTACGATACCCCGATCAAATCAATGATCTGCTCCGTAGGAAATCCAATCAGTTACACTGCAGCAGGAACATATAAAATCGGCTGGCAGTTGAAAAAGAAGCAAATGAGAGGTGAAGATTATGTGTGCTGGGCACCATATGTATCACAGATTTATGACGCTGTTTACTTCCATGGCGTAGCAAGCAGCACACCGGATCTGAATATGATCTCTGCCGTAGACTTCAATTCCCTGGGATCACCGATGTCACATGGTTGTGTCAGACTGACTGCAATCGATGCAAAATGGATTTATGATAACGTCAGCAGCGGAACAACGGTCCGCATTGGCGACAATCTGGATTATCCGCTGACAAACCCGACCCGTTATACCTGGACAGGCGGTGCTTTCGGAAGCGATCCGACATATCGATAAAAAATAGAACAGGAATACCTGTATGAGAAAATCCATCGGGGCAGCAGTGCCGCCGATGGATTTTCTGATAAGAAGACATCGGCCATTTTACAGGAAAGGAAGACAGATACGATGGAATTACAGGAAAAGAAAAAGAACCGGACAGAACAGAAAACAGATATGCAGAATAAGGAAAAAGCATTGCTTACCCAACTTGACGAGATTGCAAAACAGGATCTCTGTCTGGCATTCTCCGGCGGTGTGGACAGCAGTCTGCTGCTGAAGCTTGTCATGGATGCATCTGCAAAATATGGAACAAAGGTTTATGCAGTAACCTTTCAGACACGGCTGCATCCGCCCTGCGACCTGGAGACAGCGACAAGAGTAGCAAAGGAGGTTGGCGCTGTTCATGAGGTCCTTTTTGTTGATGAGCTGGAGCAGGAGGCAATCCGTTACAATCCGGAAAACCGCTGCTATCTCTGTAAGCACTATCTATTTGGGAAACTTCTGGAATTTGCCCGCGATCACGGTGTCACCCAGGTACTCGACGGAACAAATGAGGATGACCTTCATGTCTACCGGCCGGGGCGAAAAGCGCTGAGAGAATATGGTGTTATCAGCCCGCTTGCAGCGTGTCATGTGACAAAAACAGAGGTAAAAGCACTTGCCGCAAAGTACGGCGTTTCCGTAGCACACCGTCCATCCACTCCATGTATGGCGACACGCCTTCCCTACGGGGCAGAAATTAACTATGACGTTCTGGATCGGATTGCGGACGGCGAAGCATGGCTTCATACGCTGTTCGGTGCGGAAGAGAATCTCCGCCTGCGTGTACATGGCGATGTGGTGCGTCTTGAAATTGCACCGGAGCGTATGGGGGAAGTGCTTGAGAAGAGAGAAGAAATGATTGCATATCTGAAAAAGCTCGGCTTTTCTTACCTGACGATGGATCTGGAAGGGTTCCGTTCCGGCAGTATGGATGAGAAAATAACACAGAAAGAGGAAACAAAATGAAAGCAATTTTAAGTGCGGACCGCAAATGGGGTCTGGGATATCAGGGACGGCTGCTGGTAAGTATTCCGTCTGATCTGCGATTCTTCCGTGAAACTACGATGGGACACGTTGTCGTGATGGGAAGAAAGACACTTGCTACACTACCGGCAGGGCAGCCCTTAAAAGGCAGAACGAATATTATTTTAAGCCGTGATCCGGAATGGACTGTCCGCGGCGCAACCGTTGTCCACAGTATCAAAGAGCTGATGGAAGTATTAAAGCCGTATGAGGACGACGATATTTATGTTGCGGGCGGCGGAGAAATTTACCGTCAGCTTCTCCCATACTGTGATACGGCATACGTCACACGAATTGACATGACGTATCAGGCGGATACCTTCTTTGAGGATCTTGACGAATCACCGGATTGGGAGATGGTAGAAGAGGGCGATGAGCAGACCTGCTTTGATATTGAATTTTATTTCACGGAATACCGAAGAAAGAATGAAAAGGCAGAACGCCCGAGATAAGGGTAAGACAGGACGTAAAAAACGGAGAAACCACAGAAAAAGCGGTTTCTCCGTTTTTTTCATATAGGATACAAAAAGTATCAGTGCTGTCCGCCTGCAGAAAGCTCCAGCATTTTTTTCTTAATATCATTTTCGAGCTGTACCAGCTCAACTTCAGCGGCGGCACGTTTCTGGCGGCCGTCCTCCTGAATCTTCATCACTTCATCGAGGGTAGAGATCAGGCTCTGGTTCGTCTGTTTTAAGGTTTCCATATCGACGATACCGCGCTCAGATTCTTTTGCAGTCTCGATCGTTGCCATCTTCAGATTCTCCGCATTCTTTTTCAGAAGCTCATTTGTCATATCCGAAACCTGGCGCTGTGCTTTGGCAGCCTCAGTCGAGTGATGAACGCCGAGTGCAATGATCATCTGGTTTTTCCAGAGCGGAATGGTGTTGACGAGTGTGGATTGGATCTTTTCGGCCATTACAGAATCGCTGTTCTGAAGCATGCGGATCTGCGGCGCTGTCTGGATCGAAACCATACGGGTCAGTTCCAGATCATACAGTTTCTTCTCAAATCGGTTGCAGAGATCTTCGAGATCCTTGGCAGCCTGTGCATCTTCGGCCTTTCCGGTCATCTGCGCTTTATTCTGCAGATCACGGAGTTCTGTGGAACGTACCAGCTCCAGCTTTTTCTTTCCAGCGAGAATGTACATGGTCAGCTCTTTAAAATAATTCAGGTTCTGTGCATACATCTGATCCAGAATGGCAATGTCTTTCAGAAGCTGCCGCTGGTGGCCGTCGAGCACGTCACAGATTTTATTGACATTCACCTCTGCCTTGTCATACTTCGCTTTCATTGCATTGATTTTGTTCGTGCTTTTCTTAAAGAAAGAGAATGGTCCCTTTTCTTCTTCAGCGTCAAACGTTTTCAGCTCTGTCACAACAGAGGTGAGCAGATCGCCGATTTCCCCGAGATCTTTGCTTCTGACGTTCTCCAGCGTTTTCTCGGAAAAGTCTGCCATTTTCTTCTGTGCACCGGCACCGTACTGCAGAATGCCGTTTGTATTGGCAAGATCAATCTGGGAAACAAAGGCATCCACCATGGCTTTCTGTTCGTCGGACAGAACAGAATCATCCATGACCTCTTTCTTTTCTTCCGGCTGCTGTACCGGAAGTTCCGGTTCCGGCTCCGGAGTGCCGAAACTTAAGCTTGGAATTTCAGTGGTGTCCTTTACAAAATCATTCATGTTTTCTATTCTCCTTTTCTTCGGTACGGAAACGTAACCGGTGATTTGATTTCAATTGTATAGCTTTGAATAGTTACATGTGAAGCGGCTCAATATCCTGCTTTGACGGACCTGCCTGATTTGTCAGTCCCTCCTGCGCCAGCATCGTCTGCAGAACAGAGATATCAGAAGAAATATCCCATGCCGTTGTCTGGAACAGATCGTCAAGCAGCTTTTCGAATGCGGCATTGATGGTATCCAGTGTGTCCTCGATTTCCTTCTTGGTTCGGAGGATATTGTCGCTTTGAATTGGTTCGTTCTCAAAGGAACGGTAAGCGTCGAGCAGCTTCCAGGTTGTCGGCATATAGTAATCCATAAATTTCCGCAGGGCGGCGGCTTCTTTTGGGCGCTTTTTTGCCTCCTCGAGAATCCGGGTAACAACCGTTTCTAGACGGCTCAGCTTGGCTGTGATGACTTCACCCGGCAGATCCAGGTTGCACTGATGGATCTTCTGAATATAAGATTCACATTCTTCCAGCATCTGCTGGTATTCCGGCGTTACACCGGAGGCCTCCAGCTGTTCACGTGCTTTCTGCTCAGCAATCTGCTGTTCCCTCTGGCTGGCGAGCATTGCGCGGTACTGGTCGTAGCAGTCATTTGTCACCATCAGACAGGTACCATTCTCGTCGAGGTGGCCCTGGCGCAGCATGGATTTATCAATCATGGTCGTAATATCGGTCAGAAGCTCACCTTTCTCACAGTGCATACTGTCGCAGAGTTCTTTCGTGGAAATATATTCCTTTGTGCCGATCAGCGTACAGATCTGGCGGAAATGGCGGACCAGACGCCGGTTTTTACTTCCCTTTTTCAGAAGAATGCCGCCGCCGATGGTAAATGCGGCAAAAATAAGAGAAGGAATCAGCGCGCTGTTGTCTGGACCTGCAAATAAGGAATACAGACTAAGCGTTGTGCAGCAGCCGAACAGTCCGGTGACACCCCAGCCGGCAGCCGTCTGAAATCCGCCGACAAGTGCAAGATCGGTGGATGGCATAAAGCGCTCGCGCAGTACACGACGTTCCTGTATGCGGCTGTTCCATTCCGTATTCTGCGGGGTCTGCCAGGTATGGGAAGGTTTGGGAACCGGGTTCGCGCTCTTACCCGGCATCGTGCCTCCCGGCCCGTAGGAATAGTGATGCGGTCCGGTCTGCTGCGCTGTATTATTATGGGAAGAATGCTGGCTGCTGTAGGAAGTATCTGCGGAATAGCCGCGGGACGGCTCCTGTGTGCCATTTGCACGGAATGGTCCCTTCCGGTTTGGGTAGACAAACTGGTTGATGGTGTCTGAAATCTTCTGGTTTAATTCCTGAAAATCCTGAGAATTTACAGCGTTATCCACAAGCTTTCCAATACTGTCGCCGACATCCTTTAAATCATCTTCAAAACTCATGACAGTTCCTTTCTGATGAGGTACTTTTTCTGTGTACCGTTTTCCATTTATTATACAATGCGATTGGAAATCTTACAAGCATACAGTGCTTAATTTTCTATGAAGCTGGAGCTGACGGGAATGGTTACAGTTCACAGGAAATGATTTTGTTTTTGGATGAGTTGAAAGAAAGCAGTAACTATTATATACTAAAGAATATCGAATGTCAGAAAAAATCAAATCAGAATAAAGGGGCCGCAATACTAAATGAATAAAAACGAAATTATCCAGATACAGGGAATGGAATATAAAGAAATGACAAAACAGCTTTTGAACAAATGTGCCTTAGCTACGCTCATTCCTTCGAAGGTCAGTCTCATCGGTATTAAGCCAAATCTGGTAGCACCTGTCCCGGCGGAGTTTGGAGGGACGACACATCCGGAGGTGGTTGCGGGGATCATCGAATATCTTCAGGAAAATGGATTTACTAACCTTCAAATCATGGAAGGTTCCTGGGTCGGGGATAAGACAGAGGAATCGTTTGAGGTCTGTGGATACCGTATGCTTTCGGAACAGTACAGCGTTCCGCTTATCGATGCGCAGAAGGAAAAAAGCATGCCGGTGCAGTGTGGTGATATGGAACTTCAGATTTGCGAATGTGCGAAAAAGGTGGATTTTATGATCAATGTCCCGGTCATGAAAGGCCATTGCCAGACTAAAATTACCTGCGCACTGAAAAACATGAAAGGTCTCTTGCCGAATAAAGAAAAACGTCATTTTCATGCCATGGGACTTCATCGGCCAATTGCGCATCTGGGGCTTGGGATTCATCAGGATTTTATTTTGGTGGATAATATCTGCGGAGACCTTGACTTTGAGGATGGCGGTAATCCGTTTATTATGAATCGCCTTTTCGCTGGGTTAGATCCGGTGTTGATCGATGCATATGTCTGCGAGGAACTGCATTATAAGCCAGAAGATGTCCCGTATGTCAAAATGGCAGAAGAGTTGGGCGTGGGCAGCGCTGATCTCACACGGCTTTCAATCCGCCAAATTGGCGAAATTGGTGAAAAAAGAGTGATTCCGGAAAAACGGAAGATCGTGGAACTGCAGGATGCCGTAGAGGAAGTTGAGTCCTGCAGTGCCTGCTACGGCTATCTGATCCCGGCGCTCGACCGGCTGAAGGAGGAAGGACTGCTGCAGGAACTCCACGAAAAAATCTGCATCGGGCAGGGATACCGGGGAAAGAGCGGGGCGCTTGGTGTGGGAAGTTGTACTTCAGGGTTTAAATACAATCTGAAAGGCTGCCCACCGACCGATGAGCAGATGTATGAATTTTTGAAGCAGTACATTGCAACTAGACGAAAAACAGAAGCAGAAAAATAGCAACAGAGGAGAGAGCGAATGAAAAAAGCAGTCAAAGCCATTTTAAATGTATTGTCCTACGGCGGAATTGAAGTAGAATCCGCCCGTCGGCTTGCCGATATCAAGAAGCTGGATCCGATCCGTATTTTTCTGCGAAAATTGGATATGGAAATATATAATGGGGACTACAAGGTTCCGATTCGGCTGTTCTTCCCGGATGAAAAAATGGAGGAGCATGGTGCAAAAGAAGCGATTCTGTTCTTCCATGGCGGCGGCTGGACAACCGAGAGTGTGGAGACATACGACCGTGTCTGCGCGCGCATGGCGCAGTCGACGGGGCAGATTGTTGTATCGGTAGAATACCGTCTTGCACCGGAGCATCGTTTCCCGACAGGCTTAGAAGACTGCTACGCCGCCGCCCAGGCAATGCTGCGCGGGGAGATTCTGCCGGAGGTAACGCCGGAAAATGTCACGATCATGGGCGACAGCGCAGGAGGAAATCTTGCGGCTGCGGTCTGCCTGATGGCGAGGGACAAAAAAGAACTGCTGCCGGGGAAACAGATTTTGATTTATCCGGCGGTGAATTCCTGTTACACAGAGAAATCACCGTACAAATCCGTGAAAACCAATGGAACCGGATACCTTCTGACCAGTGTCAAAATGGAAGATTATGTAATTCTGTATCAGCGGACCGAAGAAGACCGCAAAAATCCGTACTTTGCACCGGTACTGGCAGAAAATCTGCAGGGACTGCCGGACACGCTGGTACTGACGGCGCAGTACGATCCGCTGCGTGATGAGGGCGAGGATTATGCGAAAAAGCTGAAAAGGGCTGGCAATCTGGTTGAACATCATCGGATCAAGGGCGCATTGCACGGCTATTTTGCGCTTGGCATTGAACACCTATATGTGCAGGAAAGTTTTCAGTATATGAATGCATTTTTAAGGAAAGAAAAACAGCAGAAAAATGCAGACGAAGAACTGGAAAACATAGCAGCAGTGAAGAAACAATTGACACACGGGAAGGCGTAAGGAGGCATAGAAAATGAAGAAAGAACATTCTTCGCGCTGGAGAAAGCTGGACAACGCGGCACAGGCATTTCCGGCGGCCACCGGAAAAAAGGATACGAGAGTCTTCCGGTTTTACTGCCAGCTGAAAGAGGACATCCAGGCGGATCTGCTGCAGAAAGCGCTGGAGCAGACAATGGAGCATTACCCGGTGTTTTCCATGGTACTGCGGAAAGGTCTTTTCTGGTTTTATCTGGAGCAGCGCGATCTGCCAGCAAAAGTAGAAGAGGAAAAGCGTCCGCCGTGCAGTGAGATTTACGTACCCGACCACAAAACGCTTCTTTTCCAGGTTTCTTACTATAAAACCCGAATCAATTTCGAAGTATTCCATGCCCTGACAGACGGCACCGGTGCGATGCTGTTTCTGAAAGAACTGGTGAGCAATTATCTGATCCTGTGTCATCCCGAGGAAATCTTTTCAAAGGTCAGCGAAGACATGCTGACAGAGACAGATTTCGAGGAGGACAGCTTTTCACAGTATTACACCGGAAAGAAAAATGAAAAAGAAAAAAGCCGCCCGGCATACCAGATCAAAGGCGAGTATCTGGAGCAGGAGGAGATGGAAATTACTGAGATTCTGCTTTCCGCGGAAGCAGTTCATAAGTGCGCAAAAGCACATGGCGTGTCGGTGACGGCGTACCTTGCGGCGGCGCTGGTATATGCGGTATATGAAGAAATCCCGAAAAGCAGGCTGAAAAAGCCGGTTTCTCTGATGGTTCCAGCCAATCTCCGCAACTTTTTCCCATCTGCATCGATGACGAATTTCTGGAGTTGGATCGAGATTGCCTGTGATCTTGGGACGGAGGCATCGTTTGAGGATGCCCTGCAGATCACGGGAGCCGCGATGCAGAAAGAGGCGCTGAAGCAGGAGATTTCCACACGTATGAACGATCTGGTGCGGATTGAGCGGAATCCGGTGCTGCGCGCCGTGCCGCTGGAAATCAAAAATCTGGCGCTGATGGCGGGCACGACGCTCGGCGGACGAAGCATTACGACCGTCTATTCCAATATCGGCCGGATTCAGATGCCGCCGGAGTATGAAACATATATTGAGCGGTTCGGATTTTTCACCAGCACCGACAAAGTACAGATGTGTTCCTGTTCCTACGGTGACAGCATGGTGCTTGGAATCACATCTAAAATCGCTGATTCCAATATTGAACGGAACCTGATGCATCTGCTGCAGAAAGAGGGCATCGCCTGTGAACAGGAGGAAAATGATTTTCCGGGACAGAAAGAACAGCCGCACGGGACGGCCAAACTGGGATTGAAAATTTTTTCTTTCACCTGCATCGCGGCTGTCGTACTCTGCTGGATGATGAATTTCCTTGCAACGCCGCAGATGTGGTGGGCAGGTTATGCGACAGCGGGTGTGTTCTGCGCCTGGCTTCTGATCCGGGTGGGATATCAGAAACGGAAAAATCCACTCAAAAACAGTATGTGGCAATTGATCTTTATTATGATCGGTGCGATTCTGTGGGATTATGCGACGGGCTGGATCGGCTGGTCTGTCGATTTCGCAATTCCGCTCGCCGTTCTTCTGAATGGCGCGACGATGCAGATTCTGGCAAGAGCGTACAAAATGGAGGTCAGTGAATATCTTTTTTATCTGATGCAGTCCGGAGCAGCAGGAATCGTTCCGGCGATTTTGTGGCTGACGGGAACTGTCCGCATTACCTGGCCGTCCGTGATCTGCGTGGGCCTTAGTGTGCTGTATCTGATCGGGCTGTTTTTTTTCCGCGGAAAAGATTTTATGCGGGAAATGCAGAAAAAATTCCGGGTATGAAGGGAAAAGGTGATAGAAAAAATAAGAAGAGCAGGTAAGAAAAGTGGATGTTGGTCCCTTTTCTTACCTGCTCTTTTGAAACTTGTGTGTGTCTGCGGCGGAAAAGCCTGGAGAGATATCTACTGCGCCTTCTCCTCACAGCCGCAGGAATCCCACGACGGCATTTCATCCCCATTTTTAATCGCATCGCGAACCGCGCTGTAATACCGCACTTTCTGCTGAATATGCTCGAGATCAGATTCCATGCGCTCGATTTTCTCGCGTGTATTCTGCTCATGTTCCTTGAGAATGGCAACCATCTGGTCAATATTTCCCGGGATATCGTTCTCAAGCCGGAAAAACTCCTGAATCCCCGCAATCGGAAGCCCGGTGCGTTTGAAGCAGAGAATTGCGGTCATGCAGTCAATGTGCTGCTGGGTGTAAATTCGTTTCTTACTTTCGGTATGAATGACATCCGTCAAAAGTCCGATCTCCTCATAATAACGAAGCGTAGAGGCCGGAAGTCCAAAACGCTCGGACATTTCACGAATGGTGTAGGTCTGCTGTTCCATGGAAAAACCTCCTTGAACGATAGAGTTTGAATAGTAGAATAACTTCTTAAAGTATACTTTAAGAAAGTGAAATTGTAAAGAGAGAATCTTCGTTACGTTTCACTTGGCAGTGCAGCACTTGCTGTTTTGATGCGTAGGAAAGGAATATTTATCAGAAAGTGAGAAGAAAAAGTACATTGCTTATTTGCACTGGAATGGAATATAATAGAAAGCAGAAAAAACGTGAAAAATGTGAGGAATAATCGTGAAACAGGAAATTATAGCAGACCTGTCCCGGATTACGGAGGAGGAACAGGCGATTCTGGACGGCAAGACGGAAGTGGAAAAGGAGCGGTATTCGAGCGGGCAGAAGTTTGTGATGGATGCGGGAAAGCTGCTGGAGAGGGGAAAATTGATTGATATTCGGCCGCACACGCGGTTTGTTCGTTTTCCGGCGCACAGCCACAATTATGTCGAGATGATCTACATGTGCCAGGGAAGCACCGTGCACACCATCAACGGGGACCGGATCGAGCTGAAAACGGGTGAGCTGCTGATTCTGAATCAGAATGCAGTGCAGGAAATTGAACCGGCAGGGCGTGACGATATCGCGGTCAACTTTCTGATTCTGCCGGAGTTTTTTGACCAGACGCTGCGAATGATCGGGGCAGAGGAGAATCAGTTAAAGGATTTTATCGTCGGCTGTCTGAAAAGCGGGGAGGTACCGCTCTGTTATCTGCATTACAGAATCGCGGATGTCCTTCCGGTGCAGAATCTGATCGAAAATCTCGTCTGGACGCTCTTACATCACCAGAGCAATAAGCGGAGCATCAATCAGATTACGATGGGCCTTTTATTCCTGCAGCTCATGAACTACACCGAACGCGTGCAGGTGGGAGAGCAGTATTTTGAACAGGAGATGCTGCTCGGCGTATACCGCTATATCGAGGAACATTACCGGGAGGGCAGTCTTTCGGAACTGGCGGAAGAACTGCACTACGATTTTTACACCTTAAGCCGCATGATTCGCCGCCTGACCGGGAAAAACTACACTGAACTTGTCCAGAACAAACGCATCACCCAGGCCGCGTATCTGCTGGAAACGACAGGACTTTCCGTGGCAGACATCGGCGAGCGGGTCGGGTACGAGAACATGAGTTATTTTCATCGGATTTTTAAAGAGCGCTATGGAATATCGCCGAAGAAGTACCGGGTGGAGAAGAAAATACAATAGGACAAGAAAAACGGATCGAGAATCTGAACTTAAAACCAGATTTTCGATCCGTTTTTTGCGTGTAAATCGTATCAATTACTTACTGTTCATTTTCATCCTTCGGCAGCCGCACGATCCGTACCTTGTCGACTCTCCGGTCTGCCATTTTCAGTACAGTTACGTCGAGGCCATCCGAGACGAAATGATCGCCTTCCTTTGGCACGCGCTCGAGGATCCCCATGATCCATCCGCTGACCGTAAAGACGTCAAATTCTTTGTCAATATCGAGCTCTTCATACACCTTGTCGATGCTTGCCGTTCCGGTCACGAGGTATTCGTTTTCGGAAACTTTCTGGATTTCCTGTACAACCGCATCATGCTCATCCCAGATTTCGCCGACGAGCTCTTCGAGGATATCTTCCATGGTGATGATACCGTCGGTGCCGCCGAATTCATCAATGATAATGGCAATATGCGATTTCTTCGCCTGCATTTTTTTCAGCAGCGGGCCGACCTTCGTATTCTCGGTTACAAAGAGCGCCGGGCGGATGATGCTGCTTAGCGGTTTGTTGGTGTGGTAAATGTGGTTGTGGAAATCCTTCTGATACACAATTCCCACAATGTGGTCGATATCATCATCATACACCGGCAGCCGGGAAAATCCGGTGTCGGAGAAAGTCTTAGCGATCTCGGATTTCGTCGCATCGAGCGGAATGCCGATGACGTTGACACGCGGAGTAAAGATCTCTGCGGCCTCCATCTCCATGAAGCCGATTGCATTCTGAATCAGATCGCCTTCCTGGTCGTCGATGTCGCCCTCCTGGGTCGCCTCCTCGACGATGGTCATCAGTTCCTCATCGGTGATGCCGTGGTTTTCCGAGGATTTGAAGATGCGGGAGAGCAGCTTCTTCCACTGGGAAAAGAAAAACGTCACCGGGGTCAGCACGATCATCAGAATGTGGAGAAACGGTGCGGAAAATTTGGCGATCGTCTCCGGAGATTCTTTTGCAATGCTTTTCGGGGAAACTTCGCCGAAGATCAGAACCACGATAGTGGTTACGATCGTGGAAACCGTCGCACCGGAGTCGCCGCCGAGAAGCTTGATAAAAAGCACCGTGGCAAGGGAGCTGAGTCCGATGTTGACGATGTTGTTGCCGACGAGAATCGTGGAGAGCAGCTTGTCAAAGTTCTCCAGCAACTTTAACACCAGTTCCGCCCGCTTGTCGCCTTTTTCTGCCATATTTTTCATGCGGATGCGGTTCAGCGAGGTGAAGGAAGTCTCCGTCGCCGAAAAGTAGGCTGAGAGCATGACGCAGATAAGAATGATGATGAGTGACACAATGTCGCTGTTCATTTGTTTTTCCTTTCTTAGGAAACCGGGACACGATGCAAAAAATGTACAAAAAGACATAACCTATCTTGAATCTGGCGGAATCAAAGATAGATTATGTCTCCGTTTATCAAATGATGAAAATAAAGCATCGTCGAGGCATACTGCCTGAGTCGTCCATGTTTCTGTAATCCTTTCGTTGATCAGTAATCCCTTTTATTGTACGGTATGTGGGAATAATTGTCAATAAGGCATGCGAAAATCACAGGAAATACGAAACCGCATTGTTGTAGCTGATATTTTCTACCATCTCTTTCAGAAACTCCAGGTTCGCCGGGTACTCCCCGTTTTCCACCCAGTTTCCGATTTGATTGCAGAGAATCCGGCGGAAATATTCGTGGCGCGGGAAGGAGAGGAAGCTGCGGGAGTCGGTCAGCATGCCGATGAAGGTAGAGAGCATGCCGATGCTGGAAAGCGTCGCAAGCTGGGATTCCATGCCGTATTTGTGATCGTTGAACCACCATGCGGTACCGAACTGCACTTTCGAGCGGATGCCAGGCGCAGCAAAGTTTCCAGCCATGCTTGCAAGCATCGGGTTGTCGCCCGGGTTCAGAGAGTAGAGCACAGTTTTCGGCAGTGCGTCGTCCTCGTCCATATCGTTTAAGAAAGCGCCGAGCATCGGGGCAAAGGCGAAATCGTTCATGCTGTCAAAGCCGGTATCGGCACCGAGCGCACGGAACATCCGCTTCGAGTTGTTACGGAGTGCTTTAATATGAAGCTGCATGGCGATATTGTGCTTATGATACAGCCGTCCGAGGTTCGTCAGAAGGAAGCCCTTGTACATGCCGAGCTCTTTTTCGGTGAGAACACCGCCGTTCATGCGCTTCTCAAATACATCATTCGCCTCAGCAGCCGTGCATGGCACATAGAAGCAGCCCTCAAGGCTGTGGTCGCTGACAACGCAGCCGGCGGAGAGGAAGAAGTCGAGGCGGCAGGAGAGGGCATGCACCATATCCTCCGCGGATGCAATCGTCCTGCCGGCGGCAGCGGCAAGCTTTTCCACATATTCCGGGAAATCCGGCTTCTCGAGGTGAACGGCGCGGTCCGGGCGGAAGGACGGCAGAACGCGGCAGGCAAAGTCTTCCTTCTGTAATGCCAGATGGCAGTGCAGATCATCTGCAGGATCGTCGGTGGTGCACAGATGCGACACATGCTGGTTCAGAATCAGATTGCGCACGGTAAACTCCTTCGTCTGCAGTTTTGCATTCGCCTCATCCCAGATCTCCTTCGCTGTTGCGCGGGAGAGCGGTGTCGTGATGCCGAAGTACCGCTGCAGCTCCAGATGTGTCCAGTGGTATAAAGGATTGCCGATCGCGTTCTCAATCGTCTCGGCAAACGCCAGATATTTGTCGTAATCATCGGCGTTTCCGGTGATCAGATCCTCCGAAAAGCCCATCGCACGCATGGCACGCCATTTATAATGATCCCCGCCGAGCCAGACGCGTGTCAGATTCTCCATCTGGCGGTCTTCGAGAATCTCCTGCGGATTCAGATGGTTGTGATAGTCAAAAATGGGCATTTTTTCAGCCGCCTCGTGGTACAGCGTTTTCGCCGTATCGGTCTGCAGCAGAAAGTCAGCGTCCATAAAAGGTTTCATATGGAAATACCTCCCCTTTAGAATTGAGCAGTCAGCGCAGCAAGCGTATCTGCCACAGCGCCAGGTCCCTGAAGCATCGAGACAAAAGCATTCAGCACACGGTCAGAAAGTCCGGCGAAAATCAGATCCACACCGAAAATCGAAGCATCGGAGAGCAGCGGAGCCAGAGTTTTGGAAAGGGTCTCGCGGTCAGCCGGTGCGCCGAGTTTCAGATCCTGCACATACGGGCGGACCGTGGCAAGCAGCGGATCCGGGCTCAGATCAAATGCATCGCCGTTGTCATCCACGCCCATCAGATACCGCAGCCATCCCGCAAATACAGCCGGAATTGCCTGAAGATCCGAGAGTGACAGCTCCGGAGAAGCAAGATACGATTTGATCGTCTCACCGAACCGGATCGACAGCTTCTGTGACGTATCGGTTGCAATTCGCTGCGGCGTATCCGGCATAAACGGATTCGGGATGCGGATGTTCAGCACTTCATCGATAAACTGCTTCGGAGAGAGAATACCAGGATCGGTGACAACCGGAAGTCCTTCGATATATCCGATGCGCTCCACGAGCTTTTTCAGTACCGGATTTTTCATCTCCTCACTGATTAGTTCATAGTCCAGCAGGCAGCCGAACACAGCGAGTGCGGTGTGCAGCGGGTTCAGGCAGGTGCAGACCTTCATGCGCTCTGTTTTGTTGACAGTTTCCCGGTCGGTAAAGATCCATCCGCTCTTTTCCATCGGCGGCCGTCCGTTCGGGAAATGATCTTCGACTACGAGGTACTGGCATTCCTCTGCATTGACGAACGGAGCAACGTAGGTGTGGCGGGAGGTGACGATCGACTGTGCATCAGCGAGGCCGTTCTCCTCGAGTATCTTTTCGATGGAACCATCCGGCCGCGGGGTGATCTTGTCGATCATGGTCCACGGGAAGCTGACTTTTTCCGGGTTCTGCAGATAGGAGAGGAAGCCTGGCTGTACCAGCTTGTTTTCTTCCCATGCAGAAGCGTAGGCTGTCAGGGCAAGGGAAAGTTTTTCGCCATTGTGGGAGCAGTTGTCGGTGCTGACCATCGCAAACGGTTTTTCGCCTGCAAGAAATCTTTCATATAAAAGAGAAGCAACTTTTCCCATATAGCTGGTAACGGAAGAAGGTCCGGCAGCAAAATCGGCAGCAACAGACGGCAGCAGTTCGCCCGCACCGTTTTTCAGGGAATATCCCTTTTCGGTGATCGTAAACGTCGCCATCTGCAGGGAATCCTTGGTAAAGATTTCTTTTAACCGGGCAAAATCCGGAGAATCCGCCGTATCGGCAGCCAGCGATTCTGCGATGCTTCCAACAACGGTTTTCTCGACAGAACCATCGGCTTTTAAGGTCACCAGAATGCTTAAATTATCGTGCGGCTGGTACATATCACGGATGATTTCTGTATCGAAGCCCTCCGCAACGATGACACCGCGGTCAAAGGTACCGTTGTTCAGCAGTTCCTGTGCTGTATTTGCCTGGAAGGCACGGAAAATATTTCCGGCTCCGAAATGCACCCAGCACGGAGATTCTTTCGTGCGGGTGATCATTGCTTCGCGGTCATAGGATGGAAGCGCATAGCCTGCGGCTTCCCACGCTTTTTGATCTGCCAGTCCGGCAGCTGTTAAGTTAAGAGACATCAGTAAAAACCTCCTTTAAATTCCACGTTTGTGACTCTTGTCAATAGCTTCCCAGAGTCCGTTTAAATAAGTCGCGCCGAGTGCGCGGTCATACAGTCCATAGCCCGGCATTGCCTTCTCGCCCCAGATCATACGTCCGTGGTCCGGGCGGATCGGGCCGTCAAAGCCGATGTCGTACAGCGCTTTCATGATCTCATACATATCGAAGCTGCCGTCAGAGGAAAGGTGTGCGGCCTCCTCGAAATCCTGCTGGCTGTGGAATTTCAGATTGCGGACGTGAGCGAAGTGGATGCGGCCCTTTAAGGAACGGATCATATCCGGCAGATCGTTCTCCAGGTTTGTTCCGTAGGAACCCGAGCAGAAGGTTACGCCGTTGTGCGGGTCATCGACCATCTTCATCATGCGCAGAATGTTTTCTTTATTAATGATGATTCTCGGAAGACCGAAGACACTCCATGCCGGGTCGTCCGGGTGAATGGCCATTTTGATGTCGTACTCGTTGCAGACCGGCATGATGCGTTCGAGGAAGTATTTGAGGTTGGCAAACAGTTTCTCATCATCCACATTGCGGTAAGCGTCAAAGAGCTCTTTCACTTTTGCCATGCGCTCCGGCTCCCAGCCAGGAAGAATTGCGCCGTTTGCATCACCTGCGATAGATTCAAACATTTTTTCCGGAACAAGTGCGTCTACGGCGGACTGTTTGTAGGCAAGTACGGTCGAGCCGTCCGGACGGACGCGTGCGAGTTCTGTTCTGGTCCAGTCGAAGACCGGCATGAAGTTATAGCAGACAAGGTGAATGTCTTCCTCTCCGAGGTGCTTTAACGTTTCAATATAATTATCGATGTACTGCTCACGGTCCGGGCTGCCGATTTTGATGGCGTCGTGGATGTTGACGCTCTCGATGCCGGAGATGTGAAGTCCAGAGGCCTCAACCTCTTCTTTTAACGCGTGAATCGCTTCGCGTGTCCACACCTCGCCCGGGGTAGTGTCGTACAGGGTTGTGATGACTCCGGTTACGCCCGGAATCTGGCGGATCTGCTCTAAGGTAACGGTATCAAATTTGGAACCATACCAGCGAAATGTCATTTCCATAAGAAAAACTCTCCTTTATTTTGTAATGTACTCTCGGAATCTTTCTGCACTTGCCTTTGCGGCTGGCGGAAAATCATCTCACAAAAACAAGCACAGAAAGATTCCGAGAGTACATTGTATTTTGCAAGTGGTGTTCTTTGCTTTTTATTGTATCGTTTCTTAAGAAAAAAGCCATGGCAAGAATTGTTGAGCACATTGCAAAAGTTGCGGCGGTTGGCCGGGAAAAAGCAAAATCAGCCTACAGGTGTGATAAGTAATATCTTTCTGGTATGACTAACCAATAGGAAAAACCTATAATCGATTCATCGAAATAACAATTACCAAAAGGCGTTTTAGGGGTTGCACATAGAAAAAATATGCATTATAATATGCCATGTAATCGAGAAACACATTAAACATATCGACTTAGTAGGAAAGGAGAACAGCAAATGAAAAAAACAGACAACAGACGAATGCAGGAGAACAGAATGATGGAGATGTGTTGTTGCTGTTGCTGCAGCTCCAATCAGAATAAAGAAAAATAAGAAACATTCGCAGGCAGAAAAAGCATAGCAGAAATTGCATGTGCGGGCAGGCCGGAACGAATGCCTGCTATTTTTTTAACCTTTTTTAAAAGAAATGCGAATGAACAACATAAGAATAGATAATAAACAGACATAGAAAACGGAGGACAAAAACATGAGCGGATGCGGATGCAGCTTCACCCCAGTTGAAAATAAAGAAACCGAAGAAATCAAATACACAGATGCACTGGCAGAACAGTTTGCAGCAGAAGTCGGAGTAGACCCAAGACCAAATGAAACCCTTGTAGAGATCGATGAGCGCGGCGCTTTCATCCGTCAGCCAAATGCATTTATCCAGCCATTCGGCGATAAAGAAGGCGGCCTGAAAGCAGAAGCAAACCGCTTCGGGATCTACTGGGCAACCGGATGCAACTGGTCCAACCGTCCGATCATCGTGCGGGAGCTTTTAGGACTGCAGGATGTGATCTCGGAGACGAGAGTTTCTCCATCCGGCGAGACAAACCGTTACGGACATGCATTCGGACAGTATCTGGATTTCAAGGATCCGGCGACAGGCGCTTACTTCTTAAGTGAGTTCTATAAAAGAGCAAACCCGGACTTCAAAGGAAGAGCAACGACACCGACCCTGGTGGATGTCAAAGAGAAAAAGGCTGTGAACAACGATTATCACCGCCTGACGAACTACCTCGAAGTGCAGTTCCGTCCATTCCAGCCAAAAGATGCGCCGGACCTGTACCCGAAAAAATTCCGGAAAGAGATCGATGAGTTTAACGACTGGCTCTTCCCGCATATCAACAACGGCCATTACCGCATGGCATTCTGCCAGTCACCGGAAGCATACGATGAGGCATACGAAGATTTCTATGAATCCCTCGATAAGCTGGACAAACGGCTGGAGACGAACCGTTTCCTGTTCGGCGACTACATCACCGACAGCGATGTCCGCGCTTACGTCACTCTGATCCGTTGGGATGTCAGCTACTTCCACAACGTAGGACCGGTGAAGAAACCGATTCGTGATTACAAAAATATCTGGGGCTACTTAAAAGAGCTGTATGCGATCCCGGCCTTCCGTCACGGAAGCGATCCGCAGGTGCTGGCACTTTCGAGACCTGGAAAGAAATTAGGCGAGGTTCTCTTCCGCGGATACAACGAACGAATCCTTGCAAAAGTAGATTTCGAGAAGCTGATGGCAGACGATGGATCGAGAAGAACACTCAGCAAAACACCGGATGAAGTATTCCTTCGCCATCCGGAGGGAGAGACCTACGAGGATTACGCAGGAGAAATCTCAAAAACCATCTGGAACAGCCCGAAATGGGAAGACAGAAACCCGAAGAACGGCGTACTTTCCGTGGATGCATCGATTAATCCGCTGAAAGGACTTTTATAAAGAGATAAGACAGAAGAATCCGGAGCGCTCTGGTGGAACACTCTCAGGCAGCCGGGGTGCGGCCGGAACTGAAAAGAACGAGAAAATGAGGAGGATTTTATTATGAAAAAGACAAAGAAATTCTGGGCAGTATTGGCAGCGGCGGGCCTTTTGGCAGCAAGCTTTGCAGGATGCGGAAGCAATGCATTAGCAAATGCAGGAAGCAGCAGCGGTTCCGCAGCATCATCTTCCGCAGAAGGCAGCTCCGCATCGGATTCCGGTGAGAAAAAAGTGATTAAAGCTGTAACAAGCGGCACACTGGCACCGTACTTTTACGTAAATGATGACAACGAGCTGACCGGTGTCGATATCGATATCGTAAAAGAAGTGTTCAACCGCCTTCCGCAGTATGAACTGAAAATTGAGCAGGCAGATGCACTGCAGGGTGTGCTGAGCGGTCAGTACGACATCGCAGTCAACAACTATGGATATACCGATGAGAGAGCAGAATCCTACTACTTCTCTTTACCATATAAAACCAGCTTCAACGAATACATTCAGAGAACCGGCGATGAGCCGCTGACTTCTCTTACCGATCTGGCAGACCGCGGATACAAAATTGAGCTGAGTGCAGGAAGCCTTACCGCAAATGCACTGGAAAAATGGAATACAGACAACCCGGATCACCAGATCAATATCGTATATTCCAATGCAAACTTCCAGGTCCGCTACCAGCATATCGTAGATGGAACCGCTGATGTGGCAATCGACGACGGACCGATCATCGACAACCTGCTTCCGCAGTTCGGACTGGAAGGTCAGCTGGAAGCAAACGAGATCGACGAGGAGACCGAAGATTTCCTGTTCCCGCAGAACAATACCTACTTCCTGTTTGGAAAGAACGAAGAGGGCGCAGCACTCCGCGAGGATGTTGACAAAGCCTTAAAAGAGATGAAAGAAGACGGAACTCTTTCCAAGATCACAACCGAGTATCTCGGCGTGGACACCAGCCCAGACGAGAAATACTTTGATGAGACACCAAACTAGAATATCGTTTTTGAAATAAAAACAGAAGAGATTACAAAACAGACGGGAAGCGGATCGAGAACATCCGTTTCCCGATTCTAAAAGGAGCGAAAAATATGGCAGAAATTTACCGGGTAGAAAAGGGAAGCGAAGAGTGGAAATACAAAGCATATGATTACGTCAGAACTGATGCTTTCTGTTTGGGACAGAACATTCCGATTGAACTGGAATTCGGACAGGACGAGAGCAAAGATGATCTGCAGGCGATTCTGCTGACAGAAGATCACAAGCCGGTAGCCGGCTGCCGCATCGCATTTCCGGCGGAAAAGACAGGAAAAATCGAGCGTGTCTGTGTTGTCAGAGAAAAACAGAAAAGCGGATACGGTAGCGTGCTGATCGAAGCCGCTGAGAAATGGCTGAAAGAATACGGTGTCGATCACATCGTCATCACGAGCCAGGACCGCGCCGCAGGCTTTTATGAGAAATTAGGCTACAAACTGAATCCGGACGCTGACCTGTCGGTATACGACCACCATGCACCGAAGAAAGACGAAGAGCCGAAAAAGCCGAAGAAAAATCTTGGCTTTACCTGTGTACTGGTAGAAAAATATGTGTAAGAGAGGACAAAAATCATGGGAAAATTATTTGACGTTTCACTGGTATTTTCATCCATACCAGAATTGCTGACAAAGCTGCCGATCACGCTGGAACTGGCCGTGGTTTCTATGCTGATCGGACTGGGACTGGGACTTGTGATGGCGATCATCAAAATGAAAAAAATCAGAGTACTGACGCAGATTACGAATCTTCTGATTTCACTGCTCCGTGGTACGCCGGTCATCGTACAGCTGTACGTTGCGTTCTTTGGTATTCCCATGATGTTCAAGGCAATCAACCAGCAGTTCGGAACGAATCTGGCGGTTGCCAATATTTCCGGTTTCGTCTATGCGATGATCGCTCTGGGACTGAACCAGTCGGGCTTTATGGCTGAGATTATCCGTTCGGCCCTGCAGTCCGTTGACCCGGGCCAGATCGAAGCAGCACATGCACTCGGCATGACGTATCCGCAGACACTGCGCCGCATCATTCTGCCGGAGGCCTTTGAGGTTGCGCTTCCGACCCTTGGAAACTCTTTTATCAGTATCATCAAAGGAACGTCTCTTGCTTTTACCTGCGCCGTTGTCGAGATTACCGCACAGGGCCAGATTATTGGAGGAAGAACGTATCGCTACTTTGAAGTTTACGTTTCACTGGCCATCATTTACTGGCTGGTAACGCTGGTGATCGAGCAGATTATCCGCGTAATTGAAAATAAAATCCGGATTCCGGACCAGGTAGAGCTGGCGTCCGCAAACGGGGAGGGTAAGAAAAATGATAAAAATTGATCATTTATCAAAAAAATATAACGACAATGTGGTGCTCGACGACATCAGCCTCGAGATCAGACAGGGCGATGTTGTGGGAATCATCGGTCCTTCCGGAACCGGAAAATCAACGCTTCTGCGCTGCGTCAACCGCCTTGAGACACCGGAGAAGGGAACGGTGACGATCGGGGACAAGGTGATCGGCCTTTCCGAGCGGAAACCGAAAGAGCTTCTGTATTTAAGACAGAACACAGGAATGGTGTTCCAGCGGTTCAATCTGTTTGAGAAGAAAACCGCACTGGAAAATGTGATGGAAGGCCTGATTGTTGTCAAGAAGATGAAAAAAGACGAGGCCAGAGCCATTGCATTAGAAGAACTGAAACTGGTCGGCATGGAGAAATGGGCAAACCATTATCCGAAACATATGTCCGGCGGACAGCAGCAGAGGGTGGCGCTCGCAAGAGCCCTCGCCATGAAACCGCAGATTCTGCTGCTGGACGAGCCGACCTCAGCCCTTGACCCAGAGCTGGTTGGAGAGGTTCTGGATGTTATTAAAAAAGTTGCGGCACAGGGATATACAATGCTTCTGGTTTCCCATGAGATGAACTTTATCCGCCATGTGTCGAACCGTGTGATCTTCCTTGATAAAGGACACGTAGTAGAAGACGGAACACCGAAAGAAGTATTCGAGCATCCGCAGAATCAGAGAACACGGGAGTTCTTCAGCAAGATGCATATTATGGCGCAGCCTGAGTATGTTATTTAAATTGCGGACACAGCCAAAGAGTAGGAGAAAAGATTATGATAGATGAGAAAAGAATTGCTGATTTTTTTGCGGAGCTGGTATCTATCGATTCGCCGTCCTTAGAGGAGCGCGAGATGGCGGACACCTTAAAAATAAAATTCGCCGAAATCGGGGTTACGCTTACAGAAGATCATACGCAGGAGCAGACCGGCTCCAATGCGGGCAATCTGTTCGCGCGCATTCCGGGCAGCCTTGCAGGAGCCCCGGTTCTCTTTGCGGCCCACATGGACACTGTTGAGCCTGCAAAAGGAAAAAAAGCCGTCTCCCATGAGGATGGAACCGTAACGAGCGACGGCACGACAGTTCTTGGCGCCGACGACCTCGCCGGTGTGACAGCCATCTATGAAGCTGTCCGCCACCTCATCGAGACCAAAACACCGCACCGCCCGATCGAAATTCTGATCTCGACTGGTGAGGAGCTGTACTGCAAAGGCGCAAATGCCTTCGACTACAGCCAGGTGCAGGCAAAAGAAGCATACGTTCTGGATTTAAGCGGCGCGATCGGTGCAGCCGCCTACGCGGCACCGACACTCGTTTCCTTCGCGGTGAAAATCCAGGGAAAAGCCGCCCACGCCGGTTTCCACCCGGAGGACGGCATCAACAGCATCCAGGCGGCCGCCCGCGCAATCGCACAGCTTCCGCAGGGCCACGTGGATGAAAGCACCACTGCCAACATCGGAAAAATCGGCGGCGGCTCCGGTACCAACATCGTTTCGGAAAGCTGCGTGATCGAAGGCGAAATTCGAAGCCTGAACCACGAGACGGCCATGGAGCTTCTGGAAACATATCACAGAATCTTCCAGCAGGAAGCAGAGAAGATTGGTGCGAAGCTGGTCTGGGAAGAAAAACTGAATATCCATGCGTATGAGACGCTGCTGACAAGCGATGCCGCAAGGCATTACGAGAGCGCCGTTGCAGAAGAAGGCCTGACCGCTGCATTCGAAAAAACTTTCGGCGGCAGCGACAACAACGTCTTTGCACAGCACGGCATCGAAGGGCTTGTCATCGCAACCTCGATGAATCAGGTACACAGCTGCGCCGAGTACACAAAAATTCCGGAGATAGCCCAGGTGGCGCGGATTGTGGCCAATCTTGCCGCACCGCAGGAAGCCTGAACAGATCCCGGACGAAAAAACAGAATACGTAAAAAATCCCCAAAGCCCGCCGGCAGATGTGAAAACAAAAACCGGCGGGCTTTTCCTGTTTCCGGCACGGCTTGCCACGCAGAGAAAAATAGTCTATAATAGGGAAAAGCTTCCGGTGCATGCCGGAATTTAACACCAGTAGACAAGAAGTCCCCCGCTTCTAAAGCGGTGGGATGAATTATTAAAAGAAACATAACGGCAGTGGCGGGCGGAGAAAAATCGGTATCCTCCACTGACATGAGGTAAGTCACAGTCGAACTATTTTCGACATGTCAGACTCTGTGAAAATACCGACTGTGAGTTGAAACAAGAATAAAAGAGGAGAAACAATGATACAGACACCAATTCAGAAACTGGAATTTCCAAACGACAGAAATGTCCGACTGTACTGCAAGAGAGAGGATCTTCTCCCGTTTTCCCTGGGCGGAAATAAAGTGCGGATCGGACGCGCCTTTTTCCGTGACATGCAGGAGAAAAACAAAGACTGCATGATCATCTACGGAAACAGCAGATCCAACCTCTGCCGCGTGCTGGCCAATCTGTGCTGTGCCGAGAAAATTCCATGCTATATGATCTGTTCTTCCGAAGAAAACGAGGAACAACCGATCGAAACCAACAACAGCCGTCTGATGAAATGGCTCGGAGCCGAAGTCATTCCGTGCAGAAAAACAGAGATTGCACAGACCGTCGAGAAGACGATGAACCGTTTGACAGAAGAGGGATATCACCCATATTATATTTTCGGGGATAAATTCGGAACGGGCAATGAAGGCACACCGGTACAGGCCTACGTGGACGGCTACCGCGAGATTCTTGCGTGGGAGAAAGAACAGAACATTTCTTTTTCTCATATCTTTGCAGCATCCGGAACCGGCTCGACCCAGTGCGGCCTGGTAAGCGGAAAACTGCTCGAGCAGGGAACGGAGCAGATCATCGGCCTTTCGATTTCATCCCGCGAGTACGACCGAGCCATCCGCATCATGGAGAGCGGCATTTCCGATTATTTTGCGAAGAATCATCTCGTGCTGCCGGAAGGATGGGAGAGTGAACTTCATCTGGAAATGGGATACCGCCAGGGCGGATACGGCCAGTACGATGAGCGGATTTTACAGGTGATCCGGGAAGAGTTCTGCCGGAACGGCCTTCCGCTGGATCCGACGTACACCGGAAAGGCATTCTGGGGAATGAAGCAGTACATAGAAGAACATCAGTTACAGGACTGCGATGTGCTTTTTATCCATACCGGAGGCACGCCGCTGTTCTATGACTGCATTCTGAACGATACCGATGGAGGAAAAAAATGAAACTGATTTCAATAGTCATCCCATGCTACAATTCCGAGGCAACGATCCGGAAAGTTGTAGAGATGGTGATGGAAGAATTCAAGAAAATGGACGGATATGACTGCGAATTTGTCCTGGTGAACGACGGTTCCCCGAAAGACAATACGTATGGGGAGATCAAGAAGCTCGGTGAGCAGTATCAGAATGTCAAGGGCATCAACCTGCTGCGCAATTTCGGCCAGCACAATGCGCTGATGGCGGCACTCCACTACACCGAAGGAGATTTTATTCTCGGCATGGACGATGACATGCAGACACATCCGTCCCAGATCAGCAAACTGATCCACAAGATGGAAGAAGGATACGATCTGGTTTACGGCTGCTATCCGAAACGGAAAAATTCGTTCCTGAAAAATGTCACCAGCAAACTGAACGAAGTTTCCTCCCGGATTCTTCTCGGACGGCCAAAAGACATCGTTTCCAGCAATTTCTGGATGATTACCCGCCAGATCAAGGACGAGGTGGTAAAATACGACAGCTTCAATCCCTATATTGACGGCATTTTCTACCGCACGACACACAAAATCGGAAATGTAGAGGTGGAGCATTTCAAACGTGCAGTGGGAACTTCCAACTATACGTTAAAGAAACTGATCAAATTGTGGCTTGCCTACTGGAACTATTCTGTAATTCCGCTTCGCATATCGTCCGTTCTCGGCGGAGTTTCTGCAGCCGGCGGTTTTCTGGCAGCCATCATGATTGCCATCCGAAAGCTCATCAATCCGACCGTGATGGTTGGCTGGTCTTCGACGATCTGCGCCATCGTTGTTTTTTCCGGATTGATTCTGATGGTGCTCGGCATCATCGGAGAATACCTCGGAAAGATGATTCTGATTCTGAACCGCACGCCGCAGTATATTGTGCGGGAAACCATTAACGTATCTGATGAGGAAGAAAAAAAGTGAAAAAAATCATGATTTTAGGTGCCGGTATTTACCAGGTGCCGCTGATCCGGACTGCACGCAGAATGGGTCTTTACACGATCGTAGTGAGTATTCCCGGCGATTATCCGGGGTTTGCACTTGCAGATAAAATTTATGAACTGAATACGCGGGATAAAGAAGCGATTCTTGCGGCGGCGGAAAAAGAACAGATCGACGGAATCTGTACATCGGGAACCGATGTGGCCGTCAGCACAATCGGCTATGTCTGTGAAAAGATGCATCTGTCCGGCATTCCGTATGAGGCGGCGGAAATTCTGACCGATAAGGCAAAGATGAAAGACGCATTCCGGCAGGGCGGCGTTTCCGCGGCAGACGGGATGCGGGTAAGAAGCGCAGAGGAGGCACAAAAAGCCGCAGAACAGCTTGGATACCCGGTTGTCGTAAAACGGGTGGACAGTTCAGGAAGCCGCGGAATTACCGTGGTGGAGCATTCCGGACAGATCGAAGAAGCGTATGAAAATGCGAGAAACGGTTCGGCAAGAGATTATGTGCTGGTTGAAAAATTCCTCCGCGGAACGGAGATCGGCGTGGATGGATTTGTGCAGAACCACAAACTGGTCTTTCTGGCACCGCACACGAAATTTGTATACCGCGGTGCACACACGACCGTTCCGGTCGGCCACGCATTTCCGTATGGATGCAGCGGGGCACTGCGGGAAGAAATTGCCCGCCAGATGCAGCTGGCCGTCACCGCATCCGGTGCCGATCAGTGCTCCGTCAATGCGGATGTCTTTGTGGACGGAGAGAAGGTCTGGATCATTGAAATGGGCGGAAGAACCGGGGCAACCTGCATTCCGGAACTGATTTCAACGTATTACGGATTTGATTTTTATGAGCAGATGATCAAAAGCGCCCTCGGGGAAGAAACGGATTTTCAGCAGACGGAAAGCTGCCCGTGCATGGCAAAACTGCTGCTGAGTCCGGTAAGCGGAACCATCACACAAATCGACCGGGATCAGGTCGAACGTCTGCGTCAGGAAGGGCTGGAGCTTGTCCTGGATTATCCGGAGGGGCATGAAGTTTCTGCCATGGCAGATGGAACTGACCGGATCGGCCATGTGATTGTAAAGACGGACCGGGAAGCGGAACTGGATGAGCAGATGAAGCGGGTGTACCGCTGTATCTGGATTGATGGAAAAAATCTGGAGACAATCTGGGAAGAGAAAACAGTAAAATAAAAAACCCGGAATCTTTTCAAGACCTCAGAAGAGGAGCGAAAGGATTCCGGGTTTTGCGTTGCCAGGCATATCAATATCCGGTGGACCAATTTTGATTACACTGTTTTTACAGGCTTCATCATCATCCGATAGTAGACTGGAATCAGCAGTGCAATTGCACCGAACCAGGCAAGCGGGCTTGCGATGCAGGCGGCAGTGTAGCCTAAGAAGCGTGACAGCCAGACGGTAGCAGCAAGACGCATCACAAGCTCGATCATGCATGCGGCAAACGGTGCGCGTCCGTTCTGCATACTCTGAATCGAGGTGCGGTAGACGGCGAGAAGGCCGAGCAGGAAGTAGAACGGCGCTTCGATCGTCAGGAATGCATCGGAGTAATGGTAAGAATCCGTGATTTCGCTCGAAAAGCTTGGTGAGCAGGTGCATCTGTCCCGCGAGGTCTGCTGCCGCCGCTTCCGGAAAATGACGGGAAAGACGGTGACGCAGTATCTCGAGGAATATCGTGTGTCCAAAAGCCTGCCGCTCGTCGAAAGCGGCTTTTTGCCACGAAAAATATGTTACATCTGTTTGATTGCCTGCAGCATTTCAAGATCCGAAGCAGTCACCTTGATATTGGAAACCATCGTTCGGCCGTCCGGTTTTTTCACCGTGACTTCGAGAATCGTTCCCTCCTCAATCTGCGAGGATGCGAGATCGCTCATGAATTTTACGAACTTCGGGTGGTTTTGGGCGAAACGGTTTCTCAGATTTTTTAATTCCATTAACTTCATTGGGTTAAATGCCATTCTTTTTTCTGTCCTTTCTATTCGAAACTTCTTTCGAAACATGAAAGTATTGTAACATGGAAAAGAAAAAATGCAAGCGGATAAAAAGAGAAAAGACAGAGATACTGGGAATAAGAGAAAAGATTCTCAATTAGAATGGGAGAAAAACGAATGAAAGCGAAGAAGTATCTGCTGTTTTTTCTTTTGGGCTACTGTATTTATATTGCCATCGAAGTCACTTACCGCGGTTACAGCTTCCGCCTGATGGGCATTGCCGGAGGACTGTCCCTTGCAGGAATCGGAATGCTGGAAGACGCCGGGCTGCGCCGCTTTCCGCTGGCGTTTCAGATGATGGTATCTGCGGTTCTGATCACGGCCATCGAACTGTATTCGGGAATGTTTTCCCTGCGGGTGCTGCATTACCGTATGTGGGACTACAGTGCGCTGCCGTTTTCCTTCTGCGATGGGCTGATCTGCCCGTGGTTTTTCGGGATCTGGTATCTGCTCTCGGTGGTTGGGATTTTTCTTACGGACTATGTGAGCTATTATATCTTCCACGAGGGGACGCACCCGGTGTATCGAAAGAAGAAAAAGGGTTGTGCCGAAGGGGCGTTCGTTATAAAATAAGAAAAAACAACCCAGGCAGGAGGTCCTCATGGAAAACGAAAAAAATTATCTGGAATATCTCGCAGAATTGTACCCGACCATCGAAAAAGCAGCGACCGAAATCATCAATCTGCAGTCCGTTATCAACCTTCCCAAAGGCACGGAGCATTTCCTTTCGGATATTCATGGCGAATACGAAGCCTTTTCTCATGTACTCCGCAACGGTTCCGGTGCCGTGCGAAAGAAGATTGACGATGTCTTCGGCCACACGCTCGGCATTTCGGAAAAACGTGCGCTTGCAACCCTTATCTATTACCCGAGAGAGCGCCTGGAGATGGAGAAAAAGCAGCAGGAGGACATCGATGACTGGTACAAGGTCATGCTGTACCGCCTGATCGACGTCTGCAAAATCGTTTCTTCCAAATACACCCGTGCCAAAGTGCGGAAAGCCCTGCCGGCGGATTATGGCTATATCATCGAGGAGCTGATTACCGAAAAGCCGGAGGTGCTCGACAAAGAAGCATACTACGAGGCGATCATCCAGACTATCCTCGAAATCGGAAGCGCCGAGAACTTCATCATTGCCGTGGCAGAGCTGATTCAGCGGCTCGTTGTTGATCATCTCCACATCATCGGCGACATCTTTGACCGCGGTCCGGAGCCGTATAAAATCATGGACTGCCTGATGAATTACCATTCCCTCGATATCCAGTGGGGCAACCACGATGTGCTCTGGATGGGCGCTGCGACCGGCCAGCCGGCGTGCGTGGCCAGCACGATCCGCATCTGCCTCCACTACGGCAATCTCGATGTGCTGGAGGACGGCTACGGCATCAATATGCTTCCGCTTGCCACCTTTGCTCTCGAGACGTACGGCGATGATCCGTGCGAATGCTTTGCCGCAAAAGGCGGCGAGGACAGCGGAAATTCCCAGCAGATGCTGGAGCGCCGCATGCACAAGGCCATCACCGTAATGCAGTTAAAGCTCGAGAACCGTCTGATCCGTGAGAACCCGGAGTACGGCATGGAAAACCGCCGTCTGCTGGAAAAGATCGATTACCAGAACGGAACGGTGGCGATGGGGGAGAAAACGTATGCTCTGCGCGACAAGAGCTTTCCGACGATCGACCCGGCGCATCCGGACGAGCTGACAGAAAAAGAGGCAGAAGTGCTCGATAAGCTGATCTTCGCCTTCCGAAACAGCGAAAAACTGCAGGCGCACGTCGATTTCCTGCTCAAAAAAGGAAGCCTCTACCGCGTCTACAATGGAAATCTGCTGTACCACGGCTGCATGCCGATGAATGAGGACGGCACCTTAAAAGAGGTACAGGTCGACGGAAAGAAATACAAGGGAAAAGCACTGTACGATATCCTCGAGCACAACGTGCGCCGCGCATTTGTAAGCCGCGATCCGAAAAAACGGGAGCAGGGCCGCAATACGCTGTGGTATCTGTGGACCGCGCCGAATTCTCCGCTGTACGGCCGCGACAAGATGACAACATTTGAGCGGTATTTCCTCGCAGAAAAAGAGACCTGGACCGAGGTGAAAAACGCGTATTACCGCCTGATCGAGAAAGAGGAGACGGCGGACCGGATCTTACAGGAGTTCGGGCTTGCCGGTGAAAATGTACATATTATCAACGGCCACGTCCCGGTACATCAGAGTGCCGGTGAAAGCCCGGTCAAATGCGGCGGCAAGGTGCTGATCATCGACGGCGGCTTCTGCAGGGCGTACCACAAAGAAACCGGCATCGCGGGTTACACGCTGATTTACAACTCGTACGGCCTCAGCCTCACCGCGCACGAGCCGTTTGAATCGACGGAAAAAGCAATCCAGGAGGAGAAGGATATTGTCTCCCGCCAGGTGGCGGTGCGGTACAACATGAAGCGCCAGTTAGTCGGCGATACGGATCAGGGACGGCAGATCCGGCAGCGCATCCGTGAATTAAAGGAACTGATCGAGGCGTATCGCACGGCTCAGTTAAAAGAGCTTCTTTAAATCAAGGGTTTTCAACTGCGCCGGAAAATGGTATAATCAAAACAGTGTGCGCAGATGGAAACACTGTGCGCTGGAACAGATGGAAAGAAGGAAGAAACATATGAGGGCATGGATTGCCAGGATGACAGAAGATAACATAGATCAGAGCGCGATCGAAAAAGCAGGAGAGATTCTGAAAAACGGCGGTCTGGCGGCATTCCCGACCGAGACCGTATATGGTCTTGGCGGAAATGCGCTGGATGCCAAAGCTTCCGAGAAAATTTATGCGGCAAAGGGCCGTCCGTCGGACAACCCGCTGATCGTCCACATCGGAAGAATGGAGGACCTCGAAACCGTAGCGGCAAACGTGCCGGAGAGTGCACGCAAACTGGCAGCCGCATGCTGGCCGGGACCGCTGACGATGATTTTTGAGAAAACAAATGCCGTTCCGCTCGAGACGACGGGAGGCCTTACCTCCGTAGCCGTGCGCTACCCGAGCAACAAAGTGGCAAACGCACTGATCTTAGCCGGAGGCGGCTTCATCGCAGCGCCGAGCGCCAATACATCAGGCCGGCCGAGCCCGACGAAAGCCGAGCATGTGATCGAGGACCTTGGGGACAAAATTGACTGTATCATCGACGGAGGAGACGCCGAGATCGGCCTCGAATCCACCATCGTCGATTTTACAGAGGAGATTCCGACGATTCTCCGCCCGGGCTATTACAACAAAGAGATGCTGGAAAAAGTGCTTGGAACCGTGCGTGTCGATCCGGGAATCCTTGCGGAGGACAGCCATGTGCGTCCGAAGGCACCGGGCATGCGCTACAAACATTATGCGCCGAAGGCAGACCTTACGATTATCCAGGGCGAGATGGAACGGGTGATTCCGGAAATCAACCGCCTTGCCACAGAACAGGAAAAGGCAGGAAAGAAAGTGGGCGTAATCTGCACCGATGAGACACGGGAGCAGTACACCACAGGAGATATCAAGAGCATCGGGCTGCGCGCCGAAGATGAGACGATCGCGCATCACCTGTTTGCGATTCTGCGCGACTTCGATGAGGACGGCGTGGAAGTGATTTATTCCGAGGCTTTCGACACCCCGCGTATGGGGCAGGCGATCATGAACCGCCTGTTAAAAGCCGCAGGCCACAAAGTAGCAGAGGTATAACAGTGAAACATTACAGCAGGATTTTATTTGTGGACGCGGACGATACCGCGCGCGCACCGATGGCGAAGGCGATTCTGCAGAGCAAAGAGCTTCCGTGGCCGATGGAAATTGGTTCCCGCGGGCTTGTCGTTCTGTTTCCGCAGCCGGTCAACCAGAAGGTAGAGGCAGTGCTTGCGCGCAACGGGCTTTCGGCCAAAGACCACACCACCACACCGCTTACCGCGGAGGACATCAACGACGACACGCTGCTTCTTGTGATGGAGGACAGTCAGAGGGAAAAGATCCGTGAGGACTTCCCGGATGCGCCCCATCTGCAGACGATCGCCGGATTTCTGCGGCTGGCAGGAGACATCCCCGCCCTTTACGGGGAACCGCTTACCGAATACGGAAAATGTTATGAAGCGCTGGAATTCCTGATTGAAGGTGTTCTTGCGCGGCTGAAAGAGGAGGAAGAACAATGATAGCTTTAGGATGCGACCACGGCGGATATGAGCTGATGCAGGAGGTAAAAGCATATCTGGACAAACAGGGACTGGAATATCAGGACTTCGGATGCTACAGCAACGAGGCAGTTGATTATCCGGTTTACGCCAGAAAAGTAGGCCATGCGATCCAGAACGGAACGTGTGATAAGGGAATCCTGATCTGCGGAACCGGAATCGGCATTTCTATCACGGCAAACAAAATGGAAGGAATCCGTGCAGCACTCTGCACCGACTGCTTCTGCGCAGAGGCAACCCGCCTGCACAACGATGCCAACGTACTGGCGATGGGAGGACGCGTTGTAGGCCCTGGCCTTGCAATCAAAATCGTAGAAACCTTCCTGAACACTCCATTTTCCGGAGAAGAGCGTCACGAACGCCGGATTCATTTGATTGAGCATGAAGGCGAAAATGAATAAATTTTAAACAAAGGAGAAGGGAAAATGGCAAGAACAGTCATCATGGATCACCCGCTGATCCAGCACAAAATCGGTATTATCAGAAAGAAAGACACAAGCTCCAAGGAGTTCCGCGAGATGATCAGCGAAATTGCAATGCTGATGTGCTACGAGGCAACCAGAGAGCTGCCGCTCACAGACGTTGAAATTGAAACCCCGATCTGCAAAACAACCGTAAAAGAGCTCGAAGGAAAGAAAATGGCAGTTGTGCCGATCCTCCGTGCCGGTCTTGGTATGGTAGAAGGTATGCTGGCTATGATTCCGGCAGCAAAAATCGGACACATCGGTCTGTACCGTGATCCGGAAACCCTGGCACCGGTTGAGTATTACTGCAAACTTCCGTCAGACATCGCAAGCCGTGAAGTATTTGTAACCGACCCGATGCTGGCAACCGGCGGTTCTGCAACGGCAGCCATCACCATGCTGAAAGAAAAAGGCGCAAAGAAGATCCACTTCATGTGCATCATCGCATCTCCGGAAGGAATCGAGAAAATGCATGAGATTCACCCGGATGTCGATGTTTTCGTCGGAGCACTGGATGACCATCTGAACGAGCACGGCTACATTGTACCAGGCCTCGGCGATGCCGGAGACCGTATCTTCGGTACGAAATAAGAGCGGAAGCAAAGTACGTTAAGAAAACACAGGGGAAATGGGTATGAGCGATAAACGAGAGGATTATATTTCCTGGGATGAATATTTCATGGCAGTTGCCCAGCTTGCCGGTATGCGCTCGAAGGATCCGCACACACAGGTGGGAGCCTGCATTGTGAGCGAGGACAACAAGATTCTGTCCATGGGATACAACGGTTTCCCGAGAGGCTGCTCGGACGACGAGTTCCCGTGGGGAAAGACAAGTGAAAATCCGCTGGAAAACAAGTATCTTTACACAACGCACAGTGAACTGAACGCCATCCTGAATTACCGCGGCGGAAGCCTCGAGGGAGCCAAGCTGTATGTGACATTGTTCCCATGCAACGAGTGCTGCAAGGCGATTATCCAGGCGGGAATCAAAACGGTGATCTACGACTGCGACAAGTACGCGGACACCCCGTCCGTGATCGCATCGAAACGGATGATGAAGGCGTCCGGAGTCACTTTTCAGAAATACCACCGCACAGGGCGGGAAATTACCATGTCCCTGTAGCAGAAAAGATAATAGAAGGAGCGCGCCTGAACGAACAGAAAGTTCAGACGCGCTTCGTCTGTATACACGAAAAGACAAGAAACGGGAGGGCACCATGGAGAGCAATTTCGAATGGATTACGGCAAACGGGGATATCGGCATCCGCTTTTTTCACAGCATCGACGACGGCCCGCGCCACGTACCGATGGGATTCACCTCAGGTCTGATTGTGGATGATGATTTCCATTACCGCAAACCGATCATGTACCACTACATCGGCCATATTTCCAAATATATTGCTCCGGGTGCAAAACGCATCGGCTGGAGCAAATACGGAGCAAACCTGGATGTAACGGCCGCAGTCAATCCGGACGGAAGCTACGTTGTGATCCTGCTGAACCGCACAAAAGAGGATTCCGGCTGCTTCCTGCGTGTCAACGGACATATCATGCGTGTCGATCTTCCGGCAGAGACACTCAGCACGGTTGTAATCGAGAAATAAAAAGCAAAAATAAAAAAATGCCTTCTGTGCAGAATGGAAACAGTCTGCACAGAAGGCATTTTTGTAAGATACGATTTATTTTTGATCGGAATCGGAAGAATCTGAGTTTTTCTCTTCGGTCGAAGGCTTTGCCGGTGTATACGGCGCATCAACCGAAGACTCTTCCGTGGCCAGCTTTGTCAGCGCTTTGCGCAGCCGGTAGCCCGGGAAGTGGAAGACTTCGGCCTCGTCGATCTTCTTTTTCTGATATGGGATCGCCTGTCTCGTTTCCGGATCAATGTGGTCCATGTGGAAGTAAAACGCATCGTCATCCGGCAGGTGATGTTTTTCAAGACGACGGTTGGCGAAGTTGCGGCAGACCGTGCAGATAATGGCACAGACCGGAACGGCGATGATCATGCCAAAGACACCCCAGAAGCCGCCTCCGATCAGAATCGAGATGATGATAAGGAAGCTGGACACGCCGGTCGTCTCGCCGAGGATTTTCGGTCCTAAGAAGTTTCCGTCAAACTGCTGCAGGAGAACGACGAAAATCAGGAAATACAGTGCCTGCAGAGGGTCGATCAGAAGGATCAGCAGAAGACACGGAACGGCGCCGAGGAACGGGCCGAAAAACGGAATGATATTCGTCACACCGATGATTACGCTGACCAGCAGTGCGTACGGGGTGCCGATCAGGCTCGTCACAAGATAGCAGATGGCACCGATGATGATCGAATCGATGACTTTTCCAACGAGGAATCCGCTGAATTCCTGGTTCACATACTGGCAGTTGCGGATCACGGCATTTCCGTGATCCAGACCGAGCAGCGCGTAGACTGCTTTTTTCAGCTTGGCAATGTAGCTTTCCTTGTTGTACAGCATGTAGATCGCAACGATCGCGCCAAGCAGAATGTTTTTGAAAAACGTAACCATGTTGACGAGCTGTCCGGAGAGGTTCAGAAGGAACGTACGGAGCATCGGCATCAGGTCATTGGTCAGCCAGTTGGAAAGCTTTGCGGAGAACATGGAGATGTACTGGTCTGCCGTTTGCTGCATCTCCGGGTAATTCGCCAGCACTTTTGTGGCAAAATCCTGAATGTTGTTTGCGTAGTTGGAGAAGTTGGAGACAATGTTTGTGATACTTGAGAACAGCTCCGGGATCAGGGTCGCAATGAGTCCGTACAGCGCGAAAAGCATGGCGACGTACGTCAGAAGAATCAAAAGCGCCCGTACAAGCTTTTTGCAGCGTACCGACTGTGTTTTTCCGTGCCGGGCAAAGAGTCTGGCGATGATCCGCTGTTCTATGAAGTTAATGATCGGGCTGATCACATAGGCGAGAATCAGGGCTGCAATCAGGGGGGAGAGAATGTCGAGGACATTGTGAAAGGCGGTCCGCACAGAAGTCTGGTGGAAGAGCAGGTAGTAAAAAATCATGGACGCTGCAAGTACCAGAAAGGCAGTAACGCCGGTCCGGACATATTTTCGGTAACGATCCAGTTTCATAAAAATGTAAATCCCCTTTCGAATTTTATTAACCTCTATTATACACATGCAATCCCCAAAATACAACCGCAACCACACTTGCGGGAAAAAAAGGAAACTGCTATACTGGAAAAGCAGATTTAGAAAAAGGAGATAACAAATTTGAAGATAAAAATGCCGCCAAGCGTAAATATGGTAATCGATTCCCTGCATGCGAAAGGCTTCGAGGCGTACGCGGTCGGAGGCTGTGTGCGCGATACGATTCTTGCGCGGGAGCCGGACGACTGGGATATTACAACCTCTGCTTCCCCACAGCAGGTAAAAGAAATTTTTGACCGCACCGTGGATACGGGACTGGAGCACGGAACGGTAACAGTTCTGGCCGGAAGCGGCGCGCACGAGGTCACGACGTACCGCATCGACGGAGAGTATGAGGACGGCCGCCATCCGAAAGAAGTGGTCTTTACCTCCAGCCTCGCCGAGGATCTGCGCCGCCGTGATTTTACGATCAATGCGATGGCATACAACAACGAAGAGGGGCTTGTGGATCTGTTCGATGGAATCAGGGATTTACAGCGCAAAGTCATCCGCTGTGTCGGAAATCCGACCGAGCGGTTCAGTGAGGATGCACTGCGGATCCTGCGTGCCCTCCGCTTTTCCGCACAGCTCGGCTTCAAACTCGATCCGGCAACACTGGATGCCATCATAGCACTCGCGCCGACGCTTGAAAAAATCAGCGCCGAGCGGATCCGTGTGGAACTGAATAAACTGCTGATCTCGAAGCGGCCGGAGTACATGGAGGCCGTTTATGAGGCGGGTATTACAAAAATTGTGCTGCCGGAGTTTGATGAACTGATGAAAACGCCGCAGAACAATCCGCACCACTGTTATAATGTTGGTGAGCACACGATTGCCGCTCTGCAGCACGTTCCGGCAGATCCGATTCTGCGCTGGACGATGCTGCTCCACGACATTGCAAAACCGGCGTGCCGCACAACGGATGAGGCCGGCATCGATCATTTTAAAGGCCACGCACCGGCGGGGGAGAAAATGGCGAAAGCGATTCTGCGCCGTCTGAAATTCGACAACGAAACCATCCGCCAGGTCGCAGCATTGATCCGCTGGCATGACTGCCGCATGGCTCCGGAGAAACCGGTGATCCGCCGTATTCTGAACAAACTCGGCCCGGAGCTGTTCGAAAAACTGATGATCGTGCAGGAAGCCGATACGATGGCCAAAAGCCTGTACCAGCGGGAGAAAACCCTGGAACGGATCGGAAAGGTAAGGGAGTGCGTCAGAGAAATTCTCGATAACGGCGACTGCTTTACGTTGAAAATGCTGGCCGTTTCCGGCAAAGATCTGATGGAACTCGGTGTCCCAAAAGGCCCGAAAATCGGCGAATGCCTGAACGCGGCGCTGGAAGAAGTGATGAAAGATCCGGCGAAGAATACAAAAGAATACCTGACAGAGTACGTAAAAACACTGCTGTAAAGCCAAAACGGCAAGCAAGAGAGCCGGGGACAGAACAATCCGTCCCCGGCTCTCTTTTGTTTTTTGCTGGTTTTATACGTTCAGATCACGCAGCAGATCCGCATACCAGCAGAACACATGGGCAATGCGGTACAGTTCGCTCTCCTTGGAGACGGTGCGCCACAGCTCTTTATAGCTGTGCAGCCACCGTTCGAGATCTCCGGCGAGTGCAAAACAGTCTTCTTTCTCCGGCAGAGTGCCCTCGGAAAGAAGGGAAGCGCGCAGGAACGGCAGCAGGCGGTTCAGCACTTTCAGGCCGTCTGCGGCGAGCAGGTACGCATAGATCATCGGACGGTTCTCCGGGCGGACGGTGCCGGCTTTCTCGTACAGAACGGCGCAGAGCGCGTCGATTGAAGCATTTGCTGCATCCGCATCGCCTTCCGCGCAGGAGCGGAGCAGTTCGGCAGCCTCTTCTTTGTCCTGATGCAGTTCGAGTGCTTCCTGTACCATAACGGCAGTGCGCCACGGATACGCATCCTGATGGCAGAGAAGATCGAGCACGGAAACGAGTTTTCCGGAAGCATCACCAAATTCCAGCACGGAAATCTGGCGGTTGATTTCCTCCTCCGGCAGAATGTCTGCATTCCAGGAGAACGCCGCGCCGTAGATCATGCCGATGCGGGAGAAGTCCGGGTGATTGATGTGGCCGTAATCGCCCCAGTCAGTGTTCAGAAGTCCCATCGCATGGCATTCGTGGCCGTAGCGCGCCATTCTGGAAATGTTTTCATACGCCTCATGATACTTGTTGATGAGCTGGTTCCATCCCTGTACGCCCGGGCACACATACAGATGCTCGGCACCGGAATTGGCAAGGCGGGTCAGACGCTCCGATGAAACATTTGACGCATAATCCCAGTGGAGGCAGATCAGGTTCTTCGGCAGGAGATGATAAACTTCCGGCTCCTGGCTGATGACATCACTCCAGAACATCGGCGTGCGGCCGGATTCAGTGATATAGTTGGCAAGCTCTGTCACAAACTCGGTGTAGATGACGGTGGTTCCCTTTTCCTCGGCGAGTGCGCGGGAAGCCCCTTTTCCAAGGTCAAACGTTTCATCCGCGCAGAGATTGAAATACTTCGAGGAGAAGAGCTGCATATATTCGGAAAGAATGTGTTTGGCAAGGGAGAGGCTCTCCGGGTTTGTGATATCGAGCGTATGGTGCGCCTGGCGGTCATAGAAGGAGAACGGAGCCGAAGCAGAGCCTTCCAGTTCGCACAGATGTGCATACGATTTCGTGCAGAGCAGCTTGTACAGATGGCCGAAGCTTGCAAGCGACGGAACGAGATCAATGCCAAGTCCCTTGCAGTAGCGGTCCAGCTCGAGGATGTCCTCTGCAGTGAGCGGCGTATCGTCGCGCCACATCTCGGTCAGATCGTCGAAGAGATAGCTGTGCTCGATGTAGAGCTGAAGCTGATTGATTTTATAGAAGCTCAAGGTGGCGGCAAGCTGTTTCAGATAGGAAAGCGTCGGAACACGTCCGCGGGTCGCATCGTGGTAGAAGCCGCGGTTTTCCATGGCCGGTTTGTCGGAGATCAGGACGGTTGGAAGAACAGCACCTGCCTGGCGGATCATCTGACGGAGTGTCTGCACGCCGTAGAGAACGCCGCTTTCCAGAGATCCGCAGATCGTGATGTTTTCCGGTGTGACAGCGAGGGTATAAGCCTCACGGGATAATTCCGGAGAGGCAGTCAGATAGATCAGGTGTGATCCCACCGGCTGATGACGGCGGCAGATGGCAGGACGGAATCCCGTCTGTGTCTCAATCTCCTGCTGCAGAAGCTGTGCTGCAGAAAAAAGCTCAGCCGGGCTCTCGGAATCGAGAAAAATGCGGCTGTCATAGTGAATTGTAAAGGTGCCCTCTCCGTAGGAAAGGGAAGATGGCTGTGGTAAGAAAATCATAAAAACCCTCCTTAAAATAAAATGATTTTAGAGAACCCCATAACAGGTGTTTTTCATCCTGTCAAGTTTGGAATATTTTACCATGCGGTGAAATTAAAAACAATAAAATAAGAGAAAAAGAAAACACTTTCAACATTGCTTTTGGGATGAAAGAAAAAACAGAAACCAGTATGCATGGCACAGGGCGGATACGCATACATTGAATCGTGACCCCAAAAACGATCACAACAGGGAAAGGAGTCAGGCTCTTGTATGATTATGGATTGAGTGTGCTGTCCCATTACGGTCTTACGGCTTCCGGCACAATGCGGGTGCGGGGCGCTTTATTGTGCCACACCGAACAGGGGGATAAGCTGATCAGCGAGTTCGGGACGGCGGCAGAAAAACTGGAGCAGCGGTATCTTCTACAGTGCCGCATCACGGAGTCGGGGCTCCTGCGGTGCGATCAGATTCTGCGGAACGAAGAGGGAGCGCTTGCAACGCGCGGGGACGACGGAGGAACGTACATTGTGCGGAACTGGTACCCGGGCCGGGAATGTGAGACGGGAAACAGTGAGGATCTTATCCGCGCCTCGGACGCGCTGGCGCGGCTACATACGGCAGCTCATCTGCCGGTGAAAATGGAATACCGGAGGGAATCCATCGTGGAGGAGTGCATCCGCCACAATGTGGAAATTCGAAAGATCCGAAAGTATTTGCAGACAAAAAAGAAGAAAAATGAGTTTGAAAAACTGCTGCTGGCAAGCGCCGGTCCGTATCTGGAACAGGGAGAGCGGGCGGCCGCGGAAATGAAAGCTTCTTCCTATGAAAAACTGCGGCAGCGGGCGGACGAAGAAGGCGCCGTCTGCCACGGGGAATTCAGCCAGCACAATATTCTGCTGGAAAACGGCAGAGGCGAAACGGCGGTCAATTTCGACAAGTGGAACTTCGATCTCCAGGTGGCAGATCTTGGCTATTTTATGCGGAAAATTCTGGAAAAACACGGCTGGAGCGAGCGCGCGGCAGAACGGATCTTAAACGCCTACAGCGCCAGACGGCCGCTCGATGAGGGGGAAATCGAGACACTCCGCCTCTATCTTTCCTATCCGTGGAAATACTGGAAACTGGCAAACCGCTACTACGGAAGCAGAAAATCGTGGATATCCGGGCGGAATACGGAGAAACTAAAAACACTCAATGCGCAGCAGGCAGACTGGTTGCGGTTTGTTAAGGGATCCTTCTTTTAACCGTGCGGTGGAAAAGAGTCTGTTTTGGGCAGAAATCGCCATAAAACCGCTGGTATGGGGGACTTTTTTCTTGACAAGAGAGACGCATTAGTATATAAATATATACAGCTACGCGAAAAAGCCGGTCAACGTAACAGACTGATCATCCGGAAGAAAAACAGCCGGCAGGGCAGGTCGTGTGTATCAGCGGGCCCGCGTACCATGTAAAAAACAAATGTAAGATACAGGAGGAGTAAAACTCATGAACAAAACAGAATTAGTTGCAGCTATGGCTGAGCAGACAAATTTATCCAAAAAAGATGCAGAGGCTGCTTTAAAAGCATTTATCGATGTAGTATCTGAAGAATTAAAGAAAGGTGAGAAAGTTCAGCTGGTAGGCTTTGGTACCTTCGAAGTATCCGAAAGAGCAGCAAGAGAAGGAAGAAATCCGCAGACTGGCGAGACCATGGAAATCAAAGCTTCCAAAACTCCGAAATTCAAAGCAGGAAAAGCTTTAAAGGACATGATGAACTAAGTAAAAATCTATGCGCTTAGATAAATTTTTAAAAGTATCAAGACTGATCAAGCGGCGTACCGTAGCCAATGAAGCCTGTGATGCAGGCCGTGTCCTCGTCAACGACAGACCGGCAAAAGCATCCGCACAGGTCAAGGCAGGAGATGTACTGGAAATTCAGTTCGGAAGTAAATCCGTCAGGGTAGAAGTGCTGAATGTGCAGGAAACCGTGAAAAAAGAAGAAGCACAGGAGCTTTACCGCTACTTATAAGAAGTGCGGCAGGATTCATGTGCAGCGAATAAAAAGAGAAAACCTTCATATAATGGGTGTATAGACCATTGTATGGAGGTTTTTTGTATGGGGGAGATGAACGAACAGGCGCACCGCCTTTTGCTGGAACAGCGGAAAACACTTTCTCTTGGCGGCGTGCAGGATGTGAAAAGCTTTGATGAGAACGAAGTTCTGCTCGTGACCGTCTGCGGTGTTCTTACCATCCGCGGAAAAGAGCTGCATGTGGGCCGCCTGGAGCTGGAAAAGGGAGAGGCGGATATCGAAGGCAGCATCGACAGCCTGGTCTATACGGAACATGGGCCGCTGCAGAAGAAGGGGTCTGCGCTTGCGCGGCTGTTCCGGTAAAAATGAGTGCGTATGTCACCCGGGAGCTGATTCTGTTCGCCTGTTCCATCTGGCAGGGGGCAGTCCTGGGGTTCTGGTATGATCTGATCAAGACAGCGCGGAAACTGATCCGCCACAGCCATGCGGCGGTATCTGCAGAGGACCTCTGCTACTGGATTGCGGCAGCGCTGTATCTGTTTGTACGGATTTACGGAGAGAACAGCGGCATTCTCCGCGGGTATCTGTTTGGCGGCATCCTTGGGGGCGCTGCATTGTACCACGCATCGTTTGGACGCTTTCTTCCGGAACTTCTGGCAAAGGGAATCAAAAAAGCAGGGCGAATCCTCGCTTTTCCAGGAAAATGGCTGGTAAAAAGTATGAAAAAACGGAGAAAAAGGTTGAAATTTCATGGGAAGAACGGTAAGATGTAACTACACATGTAAGAACAAAAGAAACAAGTCTGCGGACGAAAAACAACAGATAGTTTGGCTGCAGACGGTTGGAAAATAGAAAGCAAGGGTAAAGAAAAGAATGAAAGAAAGGGAAGAAAAGAATTCTGGCCGAAAGAAAAAAGTCAGAAAGAAGAGCCGTACAACAGAGTTCTCAATTACCGTAGTCCTGTGCTGCCTGGTTGCAGTCCTTACCGTAAAGGGAATCAGCCTTCAGCAGAAGGTCAATGCAAATGCATCCCGTCTTTCCAGTCTGGACAGCCAGATTGAAGAGGAGAAGCAGCGCACCGATGATATTACCGCCTTGAAAGAATACATGCAGACCGATGAGTACATAGAAAAAACGGCAAGAGAAAAACTTGGCATGGTAAAGGATAATGAGATTTTATTTAAAGAATCCCAGTCGAAATAAACAAAACAGATAAAGAAAGGGCATGATTTCGCAGTCCCCTTTGAAGTCCAGAACAAAGAGAGGAGGAGCGGAACATGCCGGAGTGGATCATTGCCATGTTCCTGATCGGCGCATTGCTGTCAGCAGGGGACATGGCTAAAATTTTTTTGGAAGCCAGAAGAAGCCGCCGGGAAGCGGCCGTCTATGACAATCATCCGCAGAAACTGCAGATGGAGCACTACGCCGATTCGTTCCGCGTTCTGGCAGAGAGCTTTTACCAGATGCCGTCAAAAAGTGTGATGCCGGAGACGGGCCGGGTGGACAAGATTCTGGAAAAAGAACAGCAGGAAGTCTGTAGCCGCTGTGCGAAGGCGTCGTGGTGCTGGGAGCAGTACGGAAACCTGACGCGCGAGCGGTGCCAGGAACTTCTTCAGACAATCGCCGACGGGGATGAGGACGAGATCAGCCGTGCAAAAGGCGAATGGAACGCCTCCTGCCTGAACGGCTCCCGCTTTCTGGAACTGTTCTGGAACCGCTACCAGCAGGAACGCCAGACGGCGCTCTGGTCGGGGCGTGTGGCGGAGAGCCGCCGCGTGGTGGCAGAACAGTTAAGTGAAGTCGCCGGGATTATGGACCGCGCCGCGTGTGATCTGTACAGCCTCAACAGTCTGCCGGACGAGCTCTCGGAAAAAATCTGCCGCCAGATGAAGAAAAACGGGGCTTTCGTCCAGAAAATCTGGCTCCAGGAGCGGCCGAAAGAGCATTTACAGATCTATATGACGGTCAAAGCAGGCCGTCACTGCCGGATCACGCTTCGCCAGACGGCGGAACTGATCGGTTCCCTGTGCGGAATCCCGATGGTTGCGGTACGCGACGGGGCACAGGTCTTAAGCGGAGAATACCAGACGGTGCTGTTTCAGGAGGATGTGAAATTCCAGGTTCTCTACGGTGTGGGACGCATCACCAAGGAGCAGGAGAGTATCTCCGGGGACAATTACAGTGTGCTCTGCGAAAACGGCCAGTTTGTCCTCTGCCTGTCGGACGGCATGGGTTCCGGGATCGAGGCAAACAGGGAGAGCGAGACGGTGGTGGAGCTGTTTGAACAGTTCCTGCGCGCCGGATTCCCGCGGATCATGGCGGCACGGATGATCAATTCGATGCTTCTGCTGCAGCCAAAGGAAGGGATGTTTTCCACGTTTGATGTTGCTTCGATTAATCTCTACACAGGCGTCTGCAGCTTTTTGAAAGGAGGTGCATCGCCGACGTTTCTTAGGCGGGATACGTGGGTGGAGGTTGTGGAGTCGACCAGTCTTGCCGCAGGTCTCGTTTCCCAGACGGATTTTGATACCACAACGAAAAAGCTGTACGACGGTGATTACCTTGTGATGATGACGGACGGAGTGCTGGACGCGCTGCCCGGGGACAGGACGGAGCAGATGAAGCAGCTTCTTCTCGAAGTGAAAAACAGCGAGCCGCGGGAATTTGCCCGGGAGCTTTTGGAACGCGTGCTGCGCCTCGGCGGCTGCCGCGCACGGGATGATATGACGGTTCTGGTCGCCAGAATCTGGAAAAAATAGGAGTAAAAACGAAGGATGCAAGAGAAAGTAAGAGCCTTTATGGAACAGTATCATATGGTAACGGCAGGCGAACGCGTGCTGCTCGGCCTCTCCGGCGGCGCGGATTCCGTCTGCCTGTTTCATCTGCTGCGGGAACTGCAGGAGCCGCTTGGCTTTTCGCTGCTGGCTGTCCACGTCAACCATAACCTGCGCGGCGCGGAAGCCGGGCGGGATGCGGCATTTGCAGAAAATCTGTGCCGGGAATATGATGTTCCGTTCTATCTCTATTCCTGTCCCGTGGAGAAGATCGCAAAAGAAAAGCATCTCTCGACGGAGGAGGCGGGACGCGCGGCGCGGCAGGAAGTTTTTGCAGCGTGCGCAAAGGAGCAGGGGGCAGTGAAAATTGCGCTCGCCCATCACCAGGATGACGTTGCGGAGACGATGCTGCATCACCTGGCACGGGGAACGTCGCTGGCCGGACTTGCCTCCTTACGCCCCGTGCGGGGGAATGTGATCCGTCCGCTTCTCTGCGTCGGACGAAAAGAGATCCGGCAGGAACTGGAAAGTCGGAAGTGTTCCTGGTGTGAGGACAGCACGAATGCAGAGGATGCTTACACGAGGAACGGAATCCGCCACCATGTGCTGCCGTATCTGACCGAAGAGGTCAATCCGCGTACTGCCGCGCATATGGCACAGACATCGCTGGACCTGCTGGAAACGGAGGAATATCTGGAGCAGCAGACGGATCAGCTGATGGAGCGGTATGCATCCGCAGAGAAAAATGCGGTTGTGCTGCGTGATGCGGTGAGCAGCGAAGCGCCTCTTCTGCAGCGCTACGTGATCCGGCGCGTTCTGGAACAGCTGGCGGGAAAACGGAAGGATCTTACCAGGGAGCATCTGGAATCTGTGCGGGAACTTTTTGAAAAGCAGGTCGGAAAAAGTGTCTGCCTGCCGTATGGAATCACCGCCGTGCGCGGATACGAGACGCTCCGCCTGGAAAAGCAGGGAGTGCATTTAAAAGAAGAACGGAAAAGGAAAAGCGGCGAAGAAGTTCCAATTCCGGTTCCGGCCGGGTGGGAAGAGGGAAAAAGTCTCGCATTTGCAGAAAATCCAGTCACGATTGTGAAAAAAACATCGGTTTTTCCCGAAAGAATTGAAGAAAAAAAGTATACGAAATGCTTTGACTGTGATAAAATAAAAGACGGTCTTGTCCTCCGCACGAGAAGAAGCGGAGATTATCTGAGAGTAACCGCAAAAGGCGGGAAAAAGAAACTAAAAGATTATATGATTGATGCCAAGATACCGAAAGAGGAGCGGGATTCCATTCTGCTGCTCGCCGACGGACCGGAGATCTGGTGGGTCGTGGGGTATCGCAGAGGAGAGAGCGGCCGTGTCGGGAAAGACACGAAAGCAGTTCTGCAGATACAGATTGGCGTTGGTAAGGAGGAAAACAGATGAAAGAGACAATCAGAGTATTATTAAGCGAAGAAGAAGTAGACAGACGAATTAAAGAAGTAGCAGACCAGATCAACCGCGATTACGCAGGAAAAGAAGTGCACCTGATCTGCGTTTTAAAAGGCGGCGTATTCTTTATGTGCGAGCTGGCAAAACGCATCACAGTGCCGGTAAGCCTTGACTTTATGTCCGTATCAAGTTACGGCGATGACACCAAGTCCAGCGGAGTTGTCCGTATTGTAAAAGACCTGGATCAGCCGCTGGAAGGAAAAGACGTTCTGATTGTGGAGGATATCATCGATTCCGGAAGAACGCTTTACTATCTGATCGACATCCTGAAAAAGAGAAATCCGAAATCCGTACACCTGTGTACTCTGCTCGACAAGCCGGAGCGCAGAGTGCGCGATGTCAAAGTAGATTATACCTGCTTTGATATCCCGGACGAGTTCGTCGTAGGCTACGGTCTGGATTACGCACAGAAATATCGGAATCTTCCATACATCGGAGTAGTGGAGTTTCACGAAGACGAGGAGTAAAAAGAAAATATGAACAGACAGCGCAGTGGATTTGGACTCTACGCGGCGTTTATGGTGATTATCGTGCTTGCCATGTTCTATATCACCGGAAAAATCAGCGCAGGCAGCAGCCCAAGTCAGCAGAAATTTGAAACCGCCGTAAAAGACGGCAAAGTGACATCCGCGCAGATTGTCCAGAACAAAGAAGTGCCGACCGGCTCCGTTGTGGTACGGGAGCAGGGCGGTGACAGTTATACGGTCAATGTGACCGACGTAAACGCAGCTATCAGCCTTCTGGAGGATGCTGATGTAACGTACACCGTACAGAATGTCCAGAGAGACAGCATTTTCATGACGTCTGTCCTGCCGGCCCTGCTGCTCGGTATGATCCTTCTTTTCGGCATGTCGATGATGAACCGCTCCATGGGCGGCGGTGGAGGCGGCGGAAACAAAATGATGAATTTTGGAAAAAGCAACGCCCATATGTCCACCGACAAAGACAAAAAAGTCCTGTTCCGCGATGTTGCGGGCTTAAAAGAGGAAAAAGAAGACCTCGTTGAGGTGGTCGATTTCCTGAAAGCACCGGAGAAATATACACAGGTCGGCGCGAGAATCCCGAAAGGAGTTCTTCTTGTGGGCCCTCCCGGAACCGGTAAAACCCTTCTGGCGAAAGCTGTTGCAGGAGAGGCAGGCGTGCCGTTCTTCAGCATTTCCGGATCCGATTTCGTGGAAATGTTCGTCGGCGTCGGCGCTTCCCGTGTCCGCGACCTGTTTGAGGAAGGAAAAAAACATGCGCCGTGCATCATCTTCATCGATGAGATCGACGCCGTGGCAAGACGAAGAGGCACCGGTATGGGCGGCGGCCACGATGAGAGAGAGCAGACATTAAACCAGCTTCTCGTTGAGATGGATGGTTTCGGCGTCAATGAGGGCATCATCGTGATGGCAGCGACGAACCGTGTCGATATCCTGGATCCGGCGATTCTCCGTCCGGGCCGTTTTGACCGCCGCGTGGTTGTAGGACCGCCGGATGTCATGGGCCGTGAGGAAATCCTGAAAGTCCATGCAAAGAACAAACCGCTGGCCGAGGATGTGGATCTGAAACAGATCGCGCAGACGACCGCAGGCTTCACCGGCGCAGAGCTGGAGAACCTGCTGAACGAGGCAGCGATTATGGCGGCAAAGGACCGCAGAAGATTTGTGCGCCAGTCCGATATCAAGTCTGCTTTCATCAAAGTGGGCATCGGTGCGGAGAAGCGCAGTAAAGTCATTTCGGATAAAGAAAAACGGATCACCGCATACCATGAGACAGGCCATGCGATCCTGTTCCATATGCTGCCGGATATGGAGGCGGTTTACACGATCTCCATTATCCCGACAGGTCCTGGCGCAGCGGGCTACACGATGCCGCAGCCGGAGAACGATGATATGTTCCAGACGAGAGGCAAAATGATGCAGTACATCACCGTATGCCTCGGCGGCCGTGTGGCAGAGGAGTTGATCTTCGACGATATCACAACGGGCGCATCCCAGGATATCAAACAGGCGACGGCTACCGCCCGTTCCATGATTACGAAGTACGGTATGTCTGAGAACCTTGGTCTTGTCGCTTACGATTCCGACTCGGATGAGGTCTTCATCGGCCGCGACTGGGGCCATACGAAGAGCTACAGCGAGAATGTAGCCGCAGCCATCGATGAGGAAGTCCGCCAGATGATCGAGAAATGCCACGATCAGGCGAAACAGATTATTCTGGAGCATTCCTATGTGCTGCATGAGTGCGCAAAGCAGCTGATGGAAAAAGAGAAGCTGAGCCGTGCTGAATTCGAAGCCATTTTTGAGCAGGAAGCACAGATGACAGGAACAGCACCGGAAGTTTCTGGAGAAATCTGATATCTTTTTATTTGCAATAGAAAACCTGCAGAGAACAAAAAAAGTTTTTTGCAGGTTTTTTTCTGTGATTTTACGGGCGTTTGTGCAAATTAAAACAGAAAATCCGAAACGCCGAAAAAATTCATCGTTATTTTGAATAAGAATCAAATGAAAAAAAATCGCGATTTGTGCAGACTTTTCGAGGGACGTATGGTACTATAATAACTGTAAAAACCCCCCAATACATTATATAGTTTTTGCTACACCCCATAAGAGAAATACCTTCTCCAAAAGAGCCAGCGTACCCCGCTGGCTCTTTTACTATATAAAAATCCAATAAACACAATCGTTACATGTGTTCAGAAAAAGGTTGTATTACATGGCGGTGTGGGGTAAAATATAAGGAATGAATGATTGAGAAAGACAGAGGCGTTAGTTCATGGATAAAACAAGAATGCAGCAGTATATGTCACAGATGCGGGCGATGTTCAACAAGCATGCGCTCTACAGCGATGAATCCCCGCAGTATCAGATTCCGTTTGAGCCGAACCCGGGCGACACGGTGAAGATCCGGTTCCGTACCCTGAAAAATAATGTAGATGCGGTTTATTTCATCAGCGGTTCCACCCGTGCACAGATGCAGGTCGGTTTGGTCCGGAACGGTTTTGATTATTACGAGATCGAGATTCCGGTCGGAAATGAGCCGATCCGCTATTTTTTTGAGATTCAGGCAGGCCGCGTGGTCTGTTATTACAACAAGCTCGGTGTCACAAGAGAGCTGCAGGAGATGTACTCTTTCGGCATTATCCCGGGCTTCCATACGCCGGACTGGGCGAAGGGCGCTGTCATGTATCAGATTTTTGTGGACCGCTTCTGCAACGGAGATCCGTCCAACGATGTGCTGACGGGAGAGTACAGCTACATTGGTGAGCAGGTCAACAAGGTGGATGACTGGAACCGCTTCCCGGAGCAGATGGATGTCCGCAATTTCTACGGCGGCGATCTGCAGGGCGTCATTGACAAGATGAATTATCTGCAGGATCTCGGTGTGCAGGTCATTTATCTGAATCCGGTGTTTGTTTCGCCATCGAACCATAAGTATGATATTCAGGATTATGACTATATTGATCCGCATTTCGGAAAGATTGTCTCCGACGAAGGCGATCTGCTCTGGCCGGGCGACAAGGACAATATGCGGGCAACGCGGTATATTGACCGTGTGACGAACAAGGCGAACCTGGAGGCGAGCAATGAACTGTTTATCCACCTGGTGGAGGAGGCGCACAAGCGCGGCATGAAGGTGATTCTGGACGGCGTTTTCAACCACTGTGGTTCGTTTAACAAGTGGCTGGACCGCGAGCGGATTTACGAGGCCGGAAAGGGCTATGAGCCGGGCGCGTATGTGGCGCAGGACAGTCCGTATCACACGTTTTTTAAGTTTTATAATGAGCATAACTGGCCGTACAATGAGTTTTATGACGGCTGGTGGGGCCATGATACGCTGCCGAAGCTGAACTACGAGGGCTCGGAGAAGCTGATGGAGGATATTATGCGCATCGGCGCGAAGTGGGTTTCTCCGCCGTTTAATGCGGACGGCTGGCGGCTGGATGTGGCCGCTGACTTAGGACACAGCCCGGAGTTTAACCACAAGTTCTGGAAGGAGTTCCGGCGCGTTGTGAAGGAGGCGAATCCGGAGGCGATTATTCTGGCGGAGCACTACGGCGATGCGATGAGCTGGCTGCAGGGCGACGAGTGGGATACGGTGATGAACTATGATGCGTTTATGGAGCCGGTTTCCTGGTTCCTCACGGGTATGGAGAAGCACAGTGATGAGTTTAACCAGGGGCTTCTCGGAAACAGTGAGAGTTTTATCGGGGCGATGACGTATCATATGCCGGCGTTTTATGCGCCTTCGCTGTATACGGCGATGAATGAGCTGGATAATCATGATCATTCACGGTTCCTCACGAGAACGAATCATCGTGTGGGGCGTGTGGCGAATGTTGGGCCGTATGCGGCTGCGGAGAATACGAATAAGGCGGTGCTGCGCGAGGCGGTTGTGATTCAGATGACGTGGCCGGGGGCGCCGACGCTGTATTATGGGGATGAGGCCGGCCAGGTTGGGTTTACGGATCCGGATAACCGGAGGACGTATCCCTGGGGACAGGAGGATCAGGAGCTGATCCGATTCTATAAAGAAATGATTGCGGTGCATCGGAGATTTCCGGTGCTGGCGATGGGATCGCTGAAATTTTTGTACCATGATTATAATGTGCTTTCTTATGGACGGTTTAATCAGGAGGAGCAGGTAATTGTGGTGATTAATAACCGGAATGAGAGGGTGCATGTGGAGATTCCGGTGTGGCTTACCGGGATTAACCGGAGTTCGGTGGCGAAGCTGACGCAGGTGTTTGCGACGGATGCGGTGGGATTTTCTTCGGAGGAGAAAGAAATCGAGGCACCGGCGGGCATACTGGAGATGGATTTGCTGCCGTTATCGGGAGTGGTACTGCATAGATGCGAGGAGTGACGGACGCCTCGCCGCCGCATCACGCAAGACTGAACGGGCGGCGGCGAGGCTGGTAGTGGGGACGGGAGGTTGAAAAATAGAAATGGAAAAAGAGCTCCGATTCGTATGAATCAGAGCTCTTAATCGTGCCGCAAACCGGGATCGAACCGGTACGGGTATCACTACCCACGGGATTTTAAGTCCCGGGCGTCTGCCAGTTCCGCCACTGCGGCATATGGACGGAGATGGATTCGAACCATCGAAGCAATTTGCAGCAGATTTACAGTCTGTCCCCTTTGGCCACTCGGGAATCCGTCCATGTATTTTGTTTTGTGTCAGAATGACTTCCGACATTGAATGATTATACTGGATGTGGAGGGAAAATGCAAGGGTTTTTTTGAAAAAAATAGAAAAAAGTTGAAAGGGGGGAGCAGGTCGGGTATAATATCAAATATATGGGCTTCTATATTGAGTAAAAATGGAGGATATAGGGTAAGTATGATTAAGATTAAGGATTATGTCCGGGTGGGGTCGCTGGAGGAGGCGTATGAGCTGAATCAGAAGAGAAGCGCCTGTATCCTGGGCGGGATGCTCTGGACGAAGATGGGGCAGAGGCAGGTGCAGACGGCGATTGATTTGTCCGGGCTGGGACTGGATCAGATTGAAGAGTCCGAGGAGGAGTTTTCGATTGGATGTATGGTGACGCTGCGGCAGCTGGAGGAGCATGAGGGGCTGAATGCTTATACCGACGGTGCGGCACGGGAGAGTGTGCGGAGTATTGTCGGGGTGCAGTTCCGGAATCTGGCTACGGTGGGAGGCAGTATTTTCGGCAGATTTGGATTTTCGGATGTGCTGACGCTGTTTCTGGCGCTGGATACGGAGGTGGAGCTGGTTCATGCGGGACGGATGCCGCTGGCGGAGTTTGCCTGTTCAAAGAGAGACAGGGATGTGCTGGTGAGGCTGATTGTGAAGAAGCATGAGGGTGTTACGGTTTATCAGAGTCATCGAAATTCCAGAACGGATTTCCCGGTGCTGACGTGTGCGGTGCGGGTGGAAGACGGAAAAGGATGTGTGGTGCTTGGGGCAAGACCGGTGAAGGCGGCACGTGTAGAGCTTCCGGCGGAGCTGGCGGAAAAGCTGGCGGCTGGAAAGGCATCTGCGGAGGAGCTGAAGGCAGCGGCTTCGGAGATTTCTGATCAGTTTACGTATGGCAGTAATATGCGCGGAAGTGCAGAGTATCGTCATCATCTGGGACGGGTGCTGCTGCGCAGATGTATGGAAGAAATTCAGAAGAAGGAGGAGCAGTGATGAAGATTTCGATGATCTTAAATGGAAAGAAGACGGAAGCGGAGATCGATGCAGACATGCTCCTGATCGATTTTGTGAGAAGCCAGGGATGCTACAGTGTGAAGCGCGGCTGTGAGACGTCGAACTGCGGGCTGTGTACGGTTTTTCTGGAGGGAAAACCGGTGCTGTCGTGTTCGGTGCTTGCGGCGCGGGCGAATGGATGTAAGGTGGATACGCTGGAAGGCCTGCAGGAGGAAGCAGAAGAATTTGGTTCCTTTATTGCCGGACAGGGCGCCGAGCAGTGCGGGTTCTGCAACCCGGGGATGATTATGAACGCGATTGCGCTGTTCCGGGAAAATCCGGATCCGAGTGAGGAAGAAATTAAAGAATATCTGGCGGGAAATCTCTGCCGCTGTTCCGGATATGAAGGACAGCTTCGGGGAATTTTGAATTTCCTTGCCTGGAAAAAGCAGCAGGGAGGTGCGTCATGAGCAGAGAAAATCATATCTATGAACCGGATTGGTCGGGAAGAACCGATCAGCTCTGCAGTGTGAATAAGCCGGTGATCAAAAAGGATGCCCTCGCGCTGGTAACCGGAAAGCCGGTTTATGTAGATGATCTGGCGCCGAAGGATTGTCTGATTGTCAAGGTACTGCGGAGTCCGCATGCCAATGCAATCGTAAAATCCGTGAAAAAGACGGCAGCAGAGCGTGTTCCGGGCATTGAGGCGATTTATACCTGGGAGGATGTGCCGAAACAGCGTTTTACAATGGCAGGACAGACCTACCCGGAACCAAGCCCGTATGACCGTCTGATCCTCGATCAGCATGTGCGCTACGTGGGAGATCCGGTGGCGATTATTGCCGGAAAAGATGAAAAATGCGTGGACCGTGCGCGGAAGCTCCTGAAAGTAGAGTACGAAGTGCTTCCGGCCATTCTGGATTTTCATCAGTCCAAGGATAATGAACTGCTGGTGCATCCGGAGGAAAGCTGGAAATCGCTCTGTCCGGTCGGTGCGGACAATCAGAGAAATCTCTGTGCAAGTGCGGAAGATCACAACGGAGATGTGGAAGCCGTGCTCGCAGAGTGCGATGAGGTCGTAGAGCATACGTATCATGTACGCGCAGCCCAGCAGGCGATGATGGAGACGTTCCGGACATACTGCTTTATGGATACCTACGGACGGCTGAATGTGCTGAGCTCGACCCAGATCGTTTACCATGCGCGCCGCATTCTGTCCAATGCACTCGGCATTCCGAAATCGAAGATCCGTGTTTCCAAGCCGAGAATCGGCGGCGGATTCGGAGCGAAGCAGACGGTGGTTGCCGAAATTTTCCCGGCGTTTGTAACCTGGAAAACCGGAAAACCGTCGAAAATGATCTTTACGAGAGAAGAGTCCCAGACAGCATCCACACCGCGCCATGAGATGGAAGTAACGATCCGCCTCGGTGCGATGAAGGATGGAAGAATCCGTGCGATCGATCTGTATACACTTTCCAACACGGGTGCATACGGCGAGCATGGACCGACAACGGTCGGCCTTTCCGGCCACAAATCGATTCCGATGTATGGATCTCTTGAGGCTTACCGGTTTGCGTATGATGTTGTGTATTCCAACGTAATGTCAGCCGGTGCTTACCGCGGATACGGTGCGACGCAGGGTATCTTTGCCGTAGAATCTGCTGTCAGTGAGATGGCAGCGCGTCTTGGCATCGATCCGATCCGGATCCGGGAGCAGAATATGGTCCGTGAGGGACAGTTCATGCCGGCTTACTATGGCGAAACGGCAAACAGCTGTGCGCTTGACCAGTGCGTGGAGCGTGCGAAAGAGATGATCGGCTGGGATGAGAAATATCCGTGCCGTGATATGGGAGATGGAAAGGTGCGCAGCGTCGGCATTGCGATGGCGATGCAGGGTTCCTGTATTTCCAATCTCGATGTCGGATCGGCAACGATCAAAGTCAACGACGACGGCGGCTATACGATGCTGATCGCAGCGGCCGATATGGGAACCGGCTGCGATACGATTCTGTCCCAGATGGCGGCAGAGTGTCTGGAGTGTGATGTGGATGACATTACCGTTGTCGGCGCAGATACCGATACGTCCCCGTATGACTCCGGTTCCTATGCATCGAGTACGACGTATATTACCGGAAAAGCGGTGGAAAAAGCCTGCATGACGCTTCGGAAACGAATCTGTGCCCTGGCGGCAGAGCGGATGAACGTGCCGGAAGATGAGACAGAATTTACCGGTACCGGCGTCGTGCATGAAAAGAGCGGAAGCAGCATGACGATGGAAGAAATCGCAACAGCGGCCATGTGCAATAACGGCATCGCGCTGGAAGCGACGGAAAGCAACTGCTCACCGGTATCGCCGCCGCCTTATATGGCTGGTGCGGTCGAGATCGAGCTGGATAAAGAGACCGGCGAGGTCAAGATTCTCGATTATGCCGCCGTTGTCGACTGCGGAACCGTCATCAACCCGAACCTTGCGCGCGTACAGGTCGAGGGCGGTCTGGTGCAGGGCATCGGCATGACGCTGTTTGAAAATATCCAGTACACGGACAAGGGTCAGATGATCAATAATTCGTTTATGCAGTATAAAGTGCCGACCCGCCTCGATATGGGCAGGCTGCGCGTCGAGTTTCGGAGCAGCTACGAGCCGACCGGTCCGTTCGGTGCAAAATCGATCGGCGAGATCGTCATCAACACACCGGCTCCGGCGCTGGCACATGCAATCTACAATGCGACGGGTCTGTGGTTCCGCGAACTGCCGATCACGAGCGAGCAGATTGCAATGGGAATTGCGGAAAAAGAATGCGAGTAACGATACTTTATCTGGCAGCCGGGAACAGCAGACGGTTCGGGGAAAATAAGCTGCTCTATCCGCTGGATGGAAAGGCGGTGTATCGCCATCTGCTGGACCGGCTGGCCCAAATTGCCGGAAGGCATGAGAACTGGGAACTGCTGGTTGTGACGCAGTATGAAAGGATTCTGGAGGAGCTTGCGCCGCTGGTAAAAGCCGGGCGTCTGCAGACGATGTTTTCGCCGGACAGCGAAAAAGGAATTTCCTATACAATCCGCGCGGGAATCGAGGCAGCGGAGAAGCAAAATGCCGATGCCTGTGCGTGTTTTGTGGCGGATCAGCCGTACCTGAAGGAAGAGACGGCGGAGCGCTTTCTGGAATCCATGGAGATGCAGAAGGCTCCACTTGGCTGCGTTTTCTGCGGCGGCGAGAGCGGCAATCCGGCGTGGTTCTCAAAACCTTATTTTTCAGAACTAAAAGAACTTTCCGGCGACTGCGGCGGGAAAAAGGTGCTGAAACGGCACTGGGAATCGGTAATTCCGTTCCGGGTCGAAGCCGCGTGGGAATTAAAGGATCTGGATCGAAAAGAGGATCTCTGATGCAGAGACACCGGCGGCTGCCATGAATAAAATTTGAGACAGTGCGAAATTTGATGGATTTGGACTTGCATTTCCAGTGAGAAGTAAGTACAATGGGTATAATAAAAATTCGGGAGGCTTCAAAAAATGCAGTTATTGGAAGACAGAATCCGCAAAGACGGAAAAGTACGCGAGGGAAATGTCCTGAAGGTGGACAGCTTTTTAAATCATCAGATGGACGTCAATCTGTTCCGGGAAATCGGAAAAGAGTTTCAGCGCCGTTTTGCGGGAGAGGAGATCACGAAAATTCTGACCATCGAGGCATCTGGAATCGGAATTGCCTGTGTTGTGGCTGAAATTTTTAATGTTCCGGTTGTGTTTGCAAAGAAAACACAGACCAAAAATATCGCCGGCGATGTTTATACCACAAAAGTAGAATCTTTCACCCATGGAAGAGTTTATGATATCATTGTTTCCAAAGAATTTCTGGGAAAAGGAGACAAAGTTCTCCTGATCGATGATTTCCTGGCAAACGGAAAAGCGCTGGAAGGACTGGCAACCCTGGTACAGGATTCCGGTGCAGAGCTCGTAGGAGCAGGCGTTGTCATCGAAAAAGGGTTCCAGATCGGAGGAAAACTGCTGCGTGACCGCGGCATTCATCTGGAATCTCTTGCCATCGTCGATGGTATGGATGATAAAACCGGGGAAATTACCTTCCGGAAACAGTAAGGAGGCGTCAAAATGGCAAATCTGATTGCAAGAATTGCCGTTCTTCTGGTTCTGGCGGCCGCAGGAATGGTGCTGGCCGACAGAAAAGAAAAAATTGATCTCAGTGTGTCACTGCTGCTGTTTCTGGCGGCAGTCAATGTGACCTCTTTTTTCAGCCTGAAAGATAACAGGATTGTAGTTGTCATGATTCTGACGGTATATTTTCTGTTGTACGCAGGCGCAAAAGAGCTGCTGCGGAGACGGGCAGAGAAAAAAAGAAAATGAATGCAAACCGAACATCCGGCTGCGAGCACCCATGCAAAAGTGCCGGTCGGATGTTTTTGAATTTTTCTGTAAATTCAAAAAGCCCTCCGGGCAGGATCGCACTGCGGCGGAGGGGGAATTATGTCGCTGAAGCGACCCGCCGCCGGCGGAGAATCCTGAAAATTACCAAAATAAGGAGAACCGATATGAGACTGCTGCTGGCAGAAGATGAAAAAGAGATGGCGCACGCGCTGGAAGCAGTGTTTACACATAACCATTATTCTGTAGATGTTGTTTATAATGGAATTGATGCTGCGGACTGGGCAGAGAGCGGAAACTATGACGGCATGATCCTGGATATTATGATGCCGGGAAAAAGCGGGCTGGAGGTCTTAAGAGAGTGGACGGAGAGCATTCATCACCAGATTGAGCGTCTGAACAGTCTTGTAACACAGCTTCTGACGCTTGCAAAAATGGAGGAAGGTGGCGGAAAACTGGAACTGAAAACATGGAATGCGTCAGAAACCATCATGGATGCTGTAACGTCCTTTGAAGCCCCTGCGGTTACGAAACAGATCGCGCTGCAGAGCGATATTGCAGAAGAACTCCATATGGAAGGAGATGCCGCAAGAATCCACCAGCTCGTTTCTCTTCTTGTGGATAACGCCGTTAAATACACTCCGGAGGGTGGAAAAATCCACATTTTCTGGCGAAAAAACGGCAAAAAAGCAGAATTTTCGGTGCAGAATACCTGCGATACCCTGCCGGAAGGTGATCTCAACCGCCTCTTTGAACGCTTCTATCGTGCGGATGTGTCGCGGGCCAGGGAAAGCGGCGGCTATGGAATCGGCCTTTCCGTGGCAGCTGCAATTGTAAAGGCACATAAGGGAAAAATCACCGCAGAGCGGACACGAGATGGCATCTGTTTTAAAGCAGTCTTTCCGGCAAAAGGATGAAAGAAACAAAATTCCGGAAAAACGGAAAAATGACGGCAGGGCAGGAAAGGCAGACACACAAAAAAGCAGAAATCAAAAGCTTCCATGAGAGAAAAAACAACAGAAAACAAAAGGAGGAATATATGATGTTTGATTGTGGTTTACAAAACATTTTCCAGCTGAAAAGCGGACAGTCCCGTTCTATTAACTGGGAAAACCGGAATGGAGAAAAAGGAAAAGGCGGCATGGCATCCAGCGATCTTGGTCCGTCCAGAAAAGGTTCCCCGTGTATCCCGAAAATAGAAGCAGGAGAGACCGTAACACTTGGTGAGATCCAGGGAGAAGGCATCATTCAGCACATCTGGATTACCGTCACAGACCGTACCAGTGAACGTAACCGTTATGTTCTGCGGGATCTTGTTCTGCGCATGTACTGGGACGATGAAGAATTCCCATCCGTTGAATGCCCGCTTGGCGATTTCTTCTGCTGCGGCTTCGGTGTTTCCTACCAGGTAAACTCAGTCCCGATTGCTGTCAATCCGACCCGTGGTTTCAACAGCTATTTCCCGATGCCGTTCCGTAAAAACGCCCGTATTACCATTGAAAATCAGTGTGATGAGCCGATTCCGGCCTTCTTTTATCAGATCGACTATTGCCTGACAACGGTTCCGGAGGATGCTGCCTATTTCCATGCCCAGTGGCGTCGTCAGCGCATAACGGAAAAGGCAAAAGACTACGTTGTCCTCGACAACATCAAAGGGAAAGGCCAGTACGTTGGAACGTATCTTGCACTGACCAGCCTCGAACGCTACTGGTACGGAGAAGGTGAGATGAAATTCTACATCGATGGAGACAAGGATTATCCAACCATCTGCGGAACCGGAACAGAAGATTACTTCGGTGGTGCCTGGAGCTTTGCAACACAGCAAAATGGCCAAACCGTTGAAAATCAGTACTGCACTCCGTATCTTGGATATCCTTACTACTCTACCCACGATACCTTCCTTCATAATGATTACCACAATGATGATCAGATGCCACAGCGCAGCTTCTACCGCTGGCACCTTCTTGATCCTATCCTTTTTGAGAAGGATCTTAAGGTAACCTTGCAGCAGATTGGCGTCAGTCACGGAGGCCTCTTTGAACGTCAGGATGATGTCGCTACCACAGCTTACTGGTACCAGACGCATCCTCATGTACCATTCGCGCCACTCATGTCCAGAAAAGAGCGCTGGCCAAGATGATTTTTGACGCTTTTCCTATTTTATATGTTTCATGACGTTGCATATCGGCTGCAAGAGTCCGTTCCGAACAAATCCGCTTCCAACGAATTTGTCCGGAAAAGGGCTCTTTCTTTTTTTATATGGTATTCAAAAAGCGATCCGGATTACAGAGGTCCGTCTTTTCACAAACCTTTCACATTTTCCGTCCATTCTTTAAGGTTCCTTTAAAGTTTTCTCATTATACTTAAAAGTGTAAAAAACATTTCCGGAAGTAAATCAAACGAAAGGATCAATCGATTATGATGCAAAGCCAACAGATTCCCATGACCTTCCAACGGTATGAAACAAAATACATGCTTTCCCCGATCATGGCTCGCAAGCTTCGCAAGAGCCTTCCGGGTCATCTGCAGATGGATGAATACGGCCTTGATACCATCTGCAGCCTCTATTACGATACCCCGGATCACCAGCTCATCCGCCGTTCGCTGGAAAAACCCGTCTACAAAGAAAAACTACGACTCCGCAGTTATGGTCCGGCCAAAGAGACCAGCCCCATATACGTAGAACTAAAGAAAAAATATGAAGGAATCGTCTACAAACGCCGCGAGCGCATGATATTATCAGAAGCGGTTCCCTATCTTGCGGGAAAATCAGAACCGGGCTTCGACAGTCAGATTCTCCACGAAATCACTTGGTTTCGCAACTACTACCGGGGGCTTGCTCCCGCTATGTACATCGCCTACGACCGCATCGCCTGCTTCGGCACGGAAGACAGGAACTTTCGTGTTACCTTCGACACCAATATCCGCTGGCGTACCGACAATCTGTGTCTTGACGGTCCAACGGAAGGAACCAGGCTTTTAGAACCCGGCTGGTATCTCATGGAGGTGAAATCACCAGGTGCTGTGCCCCTATGGTTCAGCAAAATTCTGGATGATCTTGCAATCTATCCGGCATCATTTTCTAAATACGGCTTTGCCTATCAGATCGAAAATCAGAAAGCATCAGAAGAAAAAGCTTTCATACCATTCACAGATATCCGGCAAACCGTATCAAAAACAGCATTCCGTTAGCTGAATCAGGTAAGTCCTCTGCGGCCATTGCGAAAAGCAAGAAGCAGTGGGTGGACTCACAGCTTGCGAAAAGCCTTTTTCAAACATAATCTGCTTCACAAAAAAGAAAATGTAACTATTCAGAGCCATGCAAAATAGAAGCAACATCGCGATGTAGCGTAAGCGGAATCGAGATGGGGCTCTGAATAGACAAGAAAATAAAAAAATTCTGGGAGGAATTTGCTATGCTTAACACAATATTCAGTTCCGTTTTTACAGAAACAACCGCCGCCTTCACCTTTGGTCAGTTCCTTGCCTGCACAGCAGTGTCTCTGATTCTGGGACTGTTGATCGCTGCTGTTTACAGGTACAAAAGCGAATGCACCAAAAGCTTTGCTGTCACGCTTGTTCTGATGCCTGTGATCGTACAGATGGTGATCATGCTCGTCAATGGAAATCTTGGAACCGGAGTCCCTTGATTATACCAGTGTTTTTGACGATATCTTTGCCAGGTATCTGACCCGTTGCGAGCTTGTACAGGTAAAAACCACGAATATGGGAAGTCTTTTCAAGCTGGAGTATCGCATCGTATTCCGCGAGGAAGGCGAAGAGAAAAACATGATTGACCAGCTCCGCTGCAGAAACGGAAACCTTGAAATCCTGTGCAGTCGTGCGCAGACCGGAAGGGAGGAATTATAATGAATCGAAACAGAAAGAAAAAAAACAGAAAAAAAGAGACCGGCGCAGTCGTCAGCCTGCTTCTTGCATCATCGCTGGCCTTCGGCGGATGCGGCACAGCAGTGACATCTTCCAGCTCTGTGAATGCCGAATCTGCCCGTACAGAGTCAACCGGCGAAACATCTGCCGACAACGCGGATACCACATCAGAGAGCACAGATTCGGAAAATGCAATGGAAAGTGCTTCCGATATTAATTTTGACCTGGAACTGACCGAATCCACTATCGACACCGAATTCACAGACCGTGAGAAGAGCGGAAGCTATAAAGCATTAGAAGCCGTAAAAATTACACTTAATAAGACGACAGCTACCGTCTCCGGCAGCGGAGCCAAAGCAGACGGCAGCACAATTACCATCACGGAAGAAGGTGTTTACGTCGTAAGCGGAACACTTGAGGATGGCCAGATTATCGTAGATGCATCCGATTCCGACAAGGTTCAGATCGTACTCGATGGAGTCCATATCAACTGTGAGACAAATGCTGCCATCTACGTTCGCGAAGCGGACAAAGTTTTCATCACGCTTGCTGAAAACAGCAGCAACACGCTTGGCGGTGGAAACGAGTACACTCAGATTGACGACAACACGGTAGACGGCGTTATCTTCTCCAAATCAGATCTTGTCTGCAACGGGACAAGAAGTCTGACCATCGAGGCAGACTACAAGCACGGGATTGTATCCAAAGATGACCTTGTGATTACCGGCGGAACCTACAAAATCGCCGCTGCGGACAACGGGATCACAGCCAAAGATCAGATTAAAATTCTGGATGGAAGCTTTGATATTGATGCTGCAAACAGTGCGGTCAAAGCGAAGAATACGGATGACACAGAGCTTGGAAATATCTATATTGCCGGTGGAATTTTTACGATCGAGGCGGAACAGGACGGCTTCCATGCAACCGGCAGCATTGTTGTCGATGACGGAACCATCACCGTAAACTCCGGTGATGACGGTTTCCATGCGGATTTCGACACCGTCATTCATGGCGGAACGATCCTTGTTGAAAAAAGCTACGAAGGACTGGAAGGAAAACGCGTTGTGGTCAATGGTGGTGACATTACCATAAACGCCAGCGACGATGGCATCAATGCCGCAAATTCCGGCGACGATGGCGCCAACGCCATAAATCCTGGCGCCAATGCTGCCGGTTCCGGTGACGATGACAGCAATGCCGCAAGCTCAAACAACGATAGCAGTGCTGCCGTAAACTCCGGTGATGATAGCAGCATATCCGGTGCGGCAGACGGAAAGGAACCTCCGCAAATGCCGCCTGATACAGAAAACGGCAGCGATATGCAGCCATCGCAGGACTTCGATCCGGAGAACGCTCCGTCTGGCGGAAATGCGCCGCAGAACTTCGATCCGGGGAATGCTCCGTCTGACGGCGATGCTCCACAGAAGATGCAGGGAGGCCCCGGCGGCGAAGGCAACTCTGAGCTTTACATTAAAATTACCGGCGGAACCCTGACTGTATCCGCCGATGGTGATGGTCTTGATTCCAACGGCGGTCTTCTCGTGACCGGCGGAACTACGATCGTGTACGGGCCGACCAGCGATGGTGACAGTGCCCTCGATTACGACGGAAGTGCAATTGTGACCGGCGGAACCTTAGCTGCTATCGGCAGTGCCGGCATGACGGAAAGCTTCGACGAAGCTTCCACCCAGCCCGTTATCACCTATTACAGTACGGAAACCCAGTCCGCTGACACTACCATCACACTGACAGACAGCGATGGAAGTGCCCTCTTCACGGTTACACCTGAAAAAGCCTACGCCAGCATCGTTTTGACCTGCCCCGAAATGAAACTGGACGCAACGTATACTCTGACTGCCGGTACCGACAACGAAGAGATCACCCTCACGGACATCATCACCACCGCCGGAACCCGGTCTGTTAAAACGATGAGCGATCCCAAAGGTGGAAAAATGCCAAATAACAGCGACAACAAAGGAACTCCGCCTTCAAAACCAAGCGACACGGCTGAGTGAACCGTTATAGTTCATTCAGCACCGGAACATTTGCTGTTCCGGTGCGTAAGAAAGTGATTCTACTCATGATTCTACCGTGGCTGTCTTCCTACTTCCAATTTGCCGTATTCTGTGCTAAAATAACCTCACAAGAAAAGAGGTAGAAAAATCATGTATGATAAACTGACCGAAAACGATATTAAAAAAATGCAGGAAGAAATCGACTACCGCAAACTGGTTGTCCGTCCAAAAGAACTCGAGGCTGTAAAAGAAGCCCGTGCCCAGGGCGATCTCAGCGAAAACTTTGAATACAAAGCTGCCAAACAGGACAAAAACCGCAACGAAAGCCGCATCCGCTATCTGGAAAAAATGATCAAAACCGCTCACGTTATTTCAGATACCTCAAAGGACGACGAAGTCGGCATCAACAATACCGTCCAGGTTTACATCGAAGAAGATGATGAGACAGAAACCTACAAACTTGTCACCACCGTTCGTGGTAATTCTCTCAAAGGATACGTCAGTATCGACTCGCCATTAGGAAAAGCCATTCTGGGTCATAAAGTCGGCGACCGCGTCACTGTAAAAGTAAGCGATGCCTATAGTTATGATCTCATCATCAAATCCATCGAAAACACTGCGGATACCGATGATGAACTCCGCAGCTATTAAAGGACAGAAAGAAAGGAAAATACCAGTCATGGAAAAAATTGCAAGCTTTACGATCGACCATATCAAACTTAAACCAGGCATTTACGTTTCAAGAAAAGATCATGTGGGTGACAGCGTTATCACAACCTTTGACCTGCGCATGACATCTCCAAACGATGAGCCTGTTATGAATACTGCTGAAGTCCACACCATTGAGCATCTTGGCGCAACGTTCCTTCGCAATCACGAAGAATGGAAAGATAAAACTGTATATTTTGGTCCAATGGGCTGCCGTACAGGATTTTACCTGCTGCTGGCCGGTGATTACAGCTCGAAAGATATCGTTTCACTCGTAATAGAAATGTATGAATTTATCTGCGATTTCAAGGGCGAAGTCCCGGGTGCATCTCCGAAAGACTGCGGAAACTATCTGGATATGAATCTGTCCATGGCAAACTACCTTGGCAAAAAATACCTGGATGAGGTTTTGTACGGAATTGATGAATCCCGTCTCGTCTATCCGGAATAAATTCTAAAAATGGTAACTATTCAGCGCCATGCAATTTCGCATGGCTCTGAATAGTTACAAAAAATGAAAGAAAACAGGGGGAAACAGAGTATGAGAACCATGGAAAACGAAAAACTGCGTGTGCAGATCAGCGATCACGGTGCAGAACTTTGCAGTATCTACGATAAGGAAGCTGACCGTGAGGCAGTCTGGATCGGAGATCCGGCCTTCTGGAACCGCCACGCACCGGTTTTGTTCCCGTTTGTCGGAAAAGTAAACGGTGGATTCTATACCCACAAAGGTATCAAATACCCGATGGGCCAGCATGGCTTTGCACGTGACAAAGAGTTTGCGTGCATGGAAAATACAGAAAATAAAACCGTACATCGTCTGGTATCGACCGATGAGACAAAAAAAGTCTATCCGTTCGACTTTGCTTTTACCGTAACCCAGAAACTTTCAGGCAGAACCGTGACTGTTATCTGGGAGGTAGAAAATACCGGAGAGGAAGACCTTTATTTTTCTGTCGGAGGGCATCCGGCATTTATGATTCCGGAGCAGTACGACATTGTCTTCAACAAAGATCTTCGGAACCATGGCGAGACAGAGCTTGAATATGTTTTGATTGATCCAGAAACAGCAGGTGTTGATGCGGCACATCCACGGAAACTGTCATTAATCAACGGAAAAATCCCATATACCAGAACCCTTTTCGACGAGGATGCTCTGATCTTCGACAATACGCAGGTAGAGCGCGTTGGCGTGGAAGTAGATGGGAAACCGTACGTTACCCTCACCTGTAAAGGCTTCCCAAGCGTTGGTGTATGGTCCAAGCCAAAAGCAGACGCTCCGTTTGTTTGTCTCGAGCCATGGATCGGCCGCTGTGACAACGTTGGCTTTGATGGTGAATTAAAAGACAAATATGGTGAACAGCACCTGAAGGCAGGAGAAAGTTTTCAGGCAAGCTACACCATCGCCATTGGCGAATAAACCAGGTAAAAGAGAAAAAACTCTAAAGTATGGGGAAAAGAACACGTTTCCTATGCTTCGGGGGTTGAAATTTTACGGTTTCTTTACTATAATTAGCATCAAGCCCAAAAACGCATGTGGTTTGGCATGCACAGAAGAAAAAACAGGAGGGAACGTTTTTGAAAAGAGAAACGGTTATCGTACTTGATTTTGGCGGTCAGTACAATCAGTTAATTGCAAGACGTGTACGTGAGTGTAACGTTTACTGTGAGATTTATTCTTACAAAACAGATATTGAAAAGATTAAAGAAATTCAGCCGAAAGGTATTATCTTTACCGGCGGCCCGAACAGCGCATATCTGCCGGATTCCCCGACTTATACAAAAGAAATTTTCGAACTTGGAATTCCAATCCTCGGCATCTGTTACGGATCACAGCTGATGATGCATCTGCTGGGCGGAAAAGTAGAAGTAGCTCCGGTCAGAGAATATGGAAAAATTGAGGTAACCGTAGATACCAGTTCCGCACTGTTCGAAAATGTATCTGAAAAAACAATCTGCTGGATGAGCCACAATGACTATATTTCCAAAGCAGCTCCGGGCTTTGAAATCATTGCTCATACGGAGGACTGTCCGGTAGCAGCCGTTGCAAACGTAGAGAAAAATCTCTATGCAACCCAGTTCCATCCGGAGGTTCTTCATACAAAAGAAGGAAAGAAGATGCTTTCCAACTTTGTATACAATGTATGTAAATGTGCCGGCGACTGGCATATGGACTCCTTCGTGGAAGAATCCATCAAAGCTATTCGAGAAAAAGTTGGCGATGGAAAAGTGCTCTGCGCCCTTTCCGGCGGCGTTGATTCTTCTGTTGCAGCTGTTATGCTTTCAAAAGCAGTTGGCAATCAGCTCACCTGCGTTTTTGTTGACCACGGTCTGCTGCGTAAAAACGAAGGCGATGAGGTAGAGGCTGTATTCGGACCGGAGGGTCCGTATGACCTGAATTTCATCCGTGTTAATGCACAGGAGCGTTTCTATGCCAAATTAAAAGGCGTAGAAGAGCCGGAGAAAAAACGTAAAATCATCGGTGAAGAATTTATCCGTGTCTTCGAAGAAGAGGCAAAGAAAATCGGTGCGGTAGACTTCCTTGTACAGGGAACCATCTACCCGGACGTTGTAGAGAGTGGTGTCGGCGGAGAATCCACCGTTATCAAATCTCACCATAATGTCGGAGGACTGCCGGATTACGTAGATTTCAAAGAAATCATCGAGCCACTGCGCAACCTTTTCAAAGATGAAGTAAGAAAAGCCGGTCTTGAACTCGGAATTCCGGAATATCTTGTATTCCGTCAGCCATTCCCAGGTCCGGGTCTTGGTATTCGTATCATCGGTGAAGTAACCGCTGAGAAAGTTAAAATGGTTCAGGATGCCGACGCAATCTGGCGTGAAGAAATTGACAAAGCCGGAATCGCTCACGAAATCGGCCAGTACTTCGCAGCACTGACCAATATGCGTTCTGTCGGAGTCATGGGAGATGAAAGAACGTATGATTATGCTATCGCCCTCCGTGCCGTAACCACTACCGATTTCATGACAGCCGAAAGCGCAGAAATTCCGTGGGATGTCATCGGAAAAACAACGAGCAGAATTGTAAATGAGGTAAAACACATCAATCGCGTTATGTATGATTGCACAGGAAAACCACCGGCAACCATCGAGTTTGAATAGTTGGAGCAGAGCTTCAAAGCCTTTATTTTCAAGGGTTTTGAGGCTCTTTCCTTTTAGAATTGCATTTTGATTGCATTTTTTTATTCAATGGCTCTGTGATAGATTGCTGTATGCTGATTGCTGGTGTAATCGGCAACACTGGTTGTTGCCGGAGTATAAGTGAGAACACCAGTTAATTTTTTGGCAACTTCCACGTTGGTGTTGGGATATAAATGTCCATAGGTTCCTAACGTAGTCTGTATCTTTTCATGCCCCAGACGTTCTTTAATCAATAAAGGATTTTCACCCATACTGATGAGCAGGGAAGCATGGGAATGTCTGAGTGCATGAATCTTGATACGGTGTACGCCTGCCAATCCAGCAAGTTTTTCTAATGCCCGTGGGAGGGTGTGCTTACTGGTGGGAATCCCATTGTAGCTTAGTACAAGGTCGCAGCCCTTTAAAACCTTTTGCTGTACTTCCTGCCATGCTTTCAATTCTTTGATGGTATCTGTGTCAATATAGATAGTGCGAATACTAGCTTGTGTCTTTGGCTCCACAAATTTGTATTCGTCCATTGTTTTATAGTACAGCGTTTTTGTTATACTTAAAAGTCCGGTTTCAAAGTTGATGTCCGACCATTGCAGGGCTGCGGCTTCTCCGATTCTCATTCCGGTCATAAACAGGAGCCAGTATGAAATGAAAAGGTAATGTTCGTAATAATCTCCCTTGTAGAGCAGGGAAATTACCTTTTGAAATTCATCCAGTGTCCAGAAATCCACTTTTGTTTTCTTGCTCTTGATGTTTCCTATCATTCGTGATGGATTTTTCTTTGCAAGACCGAGAACAACTGCTCTGTCAAAGGCAATAGAGAGCATACCCTGTACAATACGGATATAGTTTGGACTAAATTCTTTTGCGAGTTCAAGCTGCCAGTTCTGGACGTTAATGGGTTCTATCTCATCCACCGTCATTTTGTAAAAGTATGAAAAATGCTTCTGAATGGTAGAACGGCGGTTCAGATAGGTGCTTTCCTTTACTTGTGTTTTATACCAAGGAAGATAAGTTTCCTCAATAAACTGTTGAAAAGATAGCTGCTGTTTCTTTTCTGTTAATTCCTCTGTGGATGTCAGCATAAGTTTTGAATATGCTTCTCTGGCTTCTTTTTTTGTCTTGAATCCACTTTTGTATTTCTGAATCTGTTTTCCGGTAATCGGATGAAAACCTAAGTTTGCTCTAAAATAATAAGTTCCGTTTTCTGCTTTCTTAATAGGGTCTTTTGCCATGATTTCACTCCTTACATAAATGTGCAAGAAGTACAATCAGTTCGATTTATCAGTAAAAGTAATCCCTAGCAATTCTTCCACAGCTTCTCTGGGAACCCTGTCCAGTTTGCGTGACTGATAGTAGGTATGCCCTTTTGAAATCATAAGTTTTTTTGCTTCTCTTATGATGTCTGCTGCGAATGAAGTTCCATAACCCAGTTCTATTAAGTCTTTTTTTGTTACTGTAATCATGTTCCTCCTTTCCATAGACCAGATATGGAACCCTCAATATCTGTCTATATTATATCAGATTTTGTGGCAAAAGTAATATTAAGATTGTATTTCCTGCAAATAGTTATTTGATTTTGAATGAAAAATTCTAATTCAAAATGGTATCTAAGCAAGCCGAACAGCTTTCGCTAAAGCTCATGGGAATCTCACCCCTGCATGGTTCTCATCCAGCCGTACCCTTTGCCAGCGGTGCTACATCATCACACGGACTAAGGCTGTACGGAAGTATCATTATCACAATAGAAAGGTCATGGCGGCAGCTCTGCGGTAAGCTACTTATGGAACGCTGGCAGGAATCGCTATCCGGTATCATCCCTCCTTTGGTGGGTTACGGCGTGCCAGCCCAACGGCTCTCTTTCTATCGAAACGTATTCGGCTGCTTTATGCTGCGTTGATTAGACGCTTTCTTTTTCAAGGAACAATCCGGCTTTATCAGCCTGTTAAAATGCACTGGTGATAATGCACTTTAATAGACTGGCAAGCTCTGTCTGGGAAGCATGGGTTTGTCCACGCTTCCACAGGCGAGCGTTATTTCTAGTTTGGTTCCCTGATTTCAAAAGATAAAATCTTTGCAATCAGACGTGTTTCCATCCGGCGGCGTAGGGTTTCATCTACAACCATGTGGGTATTTCCATATTCGTCTTTCATGGGACGCATGGAACGGCTGGCAATAAAACCGCTGTAATGGCGTACAATCTGGTTGACTGCTTCAATATCGCCGTCCGTAGCTCTTACAATCACAGGAAACGGAATCATAGGGTGCTTTGCTGTCATGCTTCGTCCTCCATAAATTTTTTGATAAATTCCAGTCCGGCGTGTCTTCTTCTCTGGATGGTAGAACGGTTGACTTCCAGAATTTTTGAGATTTCCGTATCGTCAAATCCAAGAAAATAATATCGCAGGATAACGTCACGTTTCTTTCCGTCCAGACTTTCTAATGCTTCGGCTAACAGGCTGTTTTCAATGCGGACAGTAAATCCATCCATTTCAAAAGTATGGAAGTGGGATGGATAGGTGTCTTCGGAAGAAAACAGATTGACGGTGTAATCGTCCATATCACAGAACAGGGTTTCCCGTTTACACTGTCTGGACAACGCTTTGAGATAGTCTTTGCGTTCATCCTCCATAGCGACTTTACAGATATAATCAAACTGGTTCTCTATGGTTGTCTGAAATTCAGATGGCTTCATTATTGCTCACCCCCTTTCCAGCCTTGAAAGGGAGCGAGTTGATAGGAATTTCTGCTTCTTTCCCCCTTTTCGCTCTTAGTCCCGACAGGACAGGGGGCACAGTTGCATTTTTGAATAAAAAAATACACCCATTTTAAAATAAAAATGAGTGCATGAGAAATAACAGTAGAATAAATATGACTTGTCAGTTCATATTCAAAGTTGGACTTCCACAGTGGAGGAGCTATACTTTTTTTAATGAATGTAGCCTATGTACGTTATATAGCAGCAAAGAAATCCCCATAGCGGCAATCCTCCTAAATGCCGCTATTTATATTCTGCGTCATTGTTGGTTCAGTAATAGACAAAAAGAAGCGGCGGCTCTAAAAATCAAAGCCACCGCTTCAAAAGCACGTGAAAATCTGTCTGCGTTACGACGGCTTTTTTTCTTTTGCCGTCGTCCGGCAGATAACAAACAAATATTATGTTTTGATTTATTTTATCAATATCAACTTACTTTAAGATGAATTTTAGCTTACGGATTTGTAAGATAGAAAAAGAGGGGGCACTTTTGAAATTCCCCCTCTCAAAAGATTATTGTGCACTAATATTTTCGACGATAGACATTCGCTGTAACCGTTTTGCAGGTCCTTTAACTGCCAAAAGAGAAGTCAACAGTACAATAGCGATTATGAGTATAAGGGGAATAAACGGAACACTCCATGCTGTTCCCCAAATATTTGTTATAAGACTTACATAGATAACCCAGTGCATAGGAAGTCCAATGATACAACCCCAAATCACTCCGCTTATTGCGTAGGTTCCTGCTTCTGCGATTATCATTTTTATAAGTTGGCGATTGCTCATTCCAATCGCTCGCATACTTCCGTATTCTTTCATTTTTGCGGCAACTCCCAGATTGATTGTATTCATAATATGGAAAATGGTAATAGCAACGATAATAGATAGGAAGCCGTAAACAAGAACTGCAAAAGTATAATACAGATTTCTTTGCTGCTGCACTTGAGAAAGGCTGTCTGAAAATATTACGCCACCATTAGTAAATATGTTTTTAATTGCGTTTACATCTTCACTGGAAGCGTTGTTCTCAAATTGAATGTCGATAATAGTATAGCCAGTTTCTCCGGTCAGTGCGCTAAAGGTTGCTTCCGAACAGAAAAAGGTTTCCGTACCCTTTACACGGGCTAAGGGGCTATCAGACAAAATTCCTGCAACCGTAACAGTTTTTTTCGTATTATTGATAGATAAAGTTATCTTGTCGCCAACTTGTACATTAACATTTCCCGTCTGTACGAATAGCACTTGATTTTCTTGCTGCATAACTGTTTCTATGGAACCTGCTACCAAAGAGTCCGCCGCCCATTGAAATTGATTTTCCTCATAGGAAATAAGATTTGCATTGTAGCTTTTTCCACTATTTTCTGATGGAACATCATAAGCAAACATACGCCCGTATGCCCGCTTGACATCATCATTTTTCTTAATCTGTGCTAACATTTCGCTCTCAATCGAACAAGTATTAGTTTCACTTGCTATGGATAATTCCGGCGTATAAACCGGGGGCACAAAAGCATTTTGCATAAAATCAACAAGTGTACTGAACGTGAGAAACAATGTAATACAGATAGCAAATGCCCCTGTCATTAAAATGTAATTTCTTTTCTTTGCTTTTGCGTGATGAATACCCAATGCGGTTTCAATTTTAAATGTCTTTGTGTTAGCTGCTTTGTGAAATGTAGCTATTTGTCCAGCATTTCCTGATACAGCGGTAAGCGGAGAAACTTTTGCGGCTCTTCTTGCCGGAGAACGAGCAGCCAGTAAAACGGTCAGCAATCCTAACAAAATACTTGCAACTATACTTATCCAACTAATACCCCAAATCGGCATTGAAGAAAACCATTCTGGACTTATTACCCGCATGGCGGCAGACAAAATCCAAACAATCACAATGGAGAATATAATTCCAATGGGAATAGCCGTTTTACACCAATACAGCCCCTCTAAACGTACAAATCGCATTATTTGTCTTTTGGTTGCCCCCAGACACCGGAGCATACCAAAAAATTCTGTTCTCTCTGCGACATTGCTGTTTAGACTGCTTGAAATCATCAAAATGCAAGTCAGCATGACAATAAGGGAAAGAATAAAGGCTACTTGATAAATCTGATTTACACCTGATTTCCCCTCTATTTGCCCTTGTATGCTCAAAAGAGGTGTATTTCCGGTTATCTGTTCATCAGTCAGATGATTGGCTGCTTTTATATCATTGATTGCGTCCGGTATATTACATAAATGTGAAAACTGGGCGACATAACTTTCATTCGCGTTAGAAACAGCAAGCGTTCCTAAGCCCTCTGGTGTCATTACTACAATCGGCAAATTCTCAGCAATCAAGTGTGAAGTTTTTGTATCGTCTAAAAAGCCAACTATCTGATAATCTGCCATACTTCCGTTCGGATTATACAATTCAACTGTATCATTCAACAAAACAGAGGCAGTATCTTTAAGTGAAGAAGATATTGCAATCTCGTTTGGCGCGTCTGGATATTTTCCCTCTGCAATCCCGTTCAGAAATATATCGTCAAAAACCCCTTTATCTTGCGCGCTGATAGTAATAGGCTGTTCTTTAATAAAATATCCTGCTTCGGAAGAAACTGTATTATGCCACCCGGAAATTTTTACCTCTGGACGAGCTGAAATAAAGGAAGCTGTCTGCGAATCAATAGCATGAAACGCATAATGCCAGTTTCCGCTTTTCTCTATTTCGTGTTGCGTAACACCCTGTAAATACATATCGGCAAGACCAAACATGACAGCAACCAAAATAACCGCAAGAGTAATACAAATACGGGTCATTCTACTTTGCTTGCGGTGGATTTTGGTTGATATAGGGACAAGTTTAAGATAATGCTTCATTTGCTGTCCCCCCTAAGTCTGTAAGAATACCGTCGCTCACACGAAACACCCTGTCAACCGAAGATGTTAAATTATTATTGTGCGTTATCATCAAAATTGTTTGTTTAAAATGTCTTGACGCACTGATAAGCATATCAATAACGTCTTGACTATTTTTACTGTCGAGATTTCCCGTCGGTTCATCGGCTAAAATTAGTTTTGGCTGTGTTATCAAAGCTCTCCCAATCGCTACTCGTTGTTGCTGTCCTCCGGATAATTGTCTCGGTAAATGATAGCGGCGTTCTGCCAATCCAAGTAAATTGAGGATTTCGTTTACTTTTTTAGGGTCTGGCTTTTGATAATCTAACAGTAGAGGGAAAATAATATTTTGTTCTACATTCAGCTCAGACACAAGCTGGAAAGACTGAAAAATAAATCCTATGTTGCGTCGTCTGTAAATTGTCCGTTTTTCTTCTTTCATAGAAAACAGATTTTGCCCGTCAATAAAAATAGAACCCGAAGTCGGCGTATCTAAAGCACCGATGCAGTTAAGCAAAGTACTTTTTCCAGAACCAGATTCACCTACAACAGCAGCAAATTCCCCTTTTTCAAGTGAGAAAGACACATTTTTTAAAGCATTTACTTTTGCTTCGCCTTTCCCGTAAGTTTTACATAAATTTTCAACTTTTAAAATTTCCATAAATCATAGACCTCCTTTCTTAAAGGATAACAGGAACAGCTTACAATCCGGTGAATTCCACCTTACGATTTCGTAAGGAAAGAAACTGAAAAAGTAGTACCTTCATGTAAAACACTTTGAACAGAAATGAGCCCCTCTTGTCCCTCTATAATAGATTTTGCAAGAGGAAGTCCTAATCCAATTCCCGGAGTGTTGAGGGAATATTTACTGCGATAAAAGCGTTTGAAAATATGGTGTATATCTTCCGGGGCAATTCCACTTCCATTATCAGAAACTAAAATTCGTATCATAGTTGGTGCACTTTCCCAAGTAATCTTTACTATTCCTCCTATTTCTGTATGGTCTAACGCGTTCTTTACAAGGTTTCCAATCGCTTCACTTGTCCAATCCATATCACACATAATAACTTGATTAGATGTTCCATTTACAATAATCTGTTTTTTTTCTTGTGTAGCTCTTATTGTAAGTTCACTGATAGCGTTTTTAACTAATTCCTGTATAAGACAGGTACGCTTGTCAAAAAGAATATTTCCAGTATCTAAACGTGCGATTTTAAGCATAGACAAAATAAGCTGTTCTATTCGTTTTAAGGCGGTTCCGGTTTTTTGCGAAAATTTTTTTACTGTTTCAGTATTATCCGGTTCCGCTTCTATAATTTCTTGATACATCATCAAAGCTGCTAATGGAGTTTTCAGTTGATGTGAAATATCTGAAATTGTGCTTTTCAAAAATTCTTTTGTTTTATGTTCTGTTTCACTTTTGGCTTTAAGCATAGTTGCAAGCTGTTCAACAGATGCAAATAAATGAAAAAGGTCTCCCTCACTGTCTTGCGGTAAATGACAAGAATAGTCATTGTTAATATAGTTATCTATAATTTTTCCAGACTGTCGATATAGATTATTTCTAATTTGTAGGAAAGAAATAACCCCAATGACAAGAATTATCACTAGACAAATTCCCCCTCCTAATGCTATATGCAAAAAGTGATATTGAAACTGGGAAAAATGTGGCAACAAGCTACCAAACGTATTTGTGGTAATTCCCAAATTATCTAAAAATTCCATTCCCGCGGTACTTATATCTGTGGAAGAAATAGCATTGGCAATTACTTCTTTTGAAACCTCCTGTTCCAACAAGGCAGATACAATAGCTCTATCATGTTCCAGATACATAGACTTTGCTGTATTTAATTGATTTATAGAAAACCATGTAGAAACTCCCACAAGTAAAATACTGTATATAGCAATAAAAAGAGAAAAATGTTTTATTTGCTTGTCACGAAAAATATTCATACTTACACCTCTTTCCACTGATAACCAAAGCCGCGAATGGTTATTAAGCGCTGCGGGTGGGAAGCGTCAGTTTCCACTTTTTCGCGAAGCCGCCGGATATAAACCGATAAGGTGTTATCGTCAACAAAATTTCCTGTACCGTCCCATAAATCATTTAGAATAATATCTCTGGAAACAATGCGATTTGCATTTCGTACTAACAGACAAAGCAGACGGTATTCTGCGTTTGTCAGTTCTAGTATTTTATTGTTCAAAATTACGCGGCAACTTAAAAAGTCAATCGAAATGTCCCCACATTTCAATACACTTGCCTTGTCCTGCGGTGTTACTCCTGCACGTCGTAACAAGGCACGAATACGGGAACATAGTTCCCCCAACTTAAAGGGCTTTGTAACATAATCGCCCCCGCCGCAATCCAAGCCACGAATAATATTGACTTCTTCATCAGAAGCAGTCAAAAAGATAATCGGTATCTGTTTGTTATGTTTCCGCACATTTTCGCAAACCTCAAAGCCTGTTCCGTCCGGCAGTGTCACATCAAGAATAAGCAAATCGTATTTTTCGATTTGTGCTAATTGCTTTTCTGCTTCTTCAACAGTACGGGCAATATCAACGTAGAAACCATTTTTCTTTAGAGAGTAATGCAACCCGTCTATTAAGCTAATATCATCTTCTAAAAGTAATAAGTTACTCATGCTTAAACTCCTTTCTCCTTGCGTCAACAGGTTTTTCTGCATCCTTTGGTATCAACCACATATAACCGATTTTTGAAACTCCCGGTATTCTATCTTCCTTACAAAGAATCTGTACTCGTCGTTCAGAAATGCCCCATTTTTTAGCTGCTTCGGGGCAAGACATATATTCCATAACAGTCCCAGTCCTTTCTATAAACCATATTATCATAATTATAGTCGGACATACGAATAATAGCAAGTGCAAACATATGAATTATTATGGCTACAAATAGGAACTGTATAGACGTATTCAGTATGAAAGAGGAACAGTAGAATGTATATGGGTGAATAAATATGGCAAAAAGACCAACAGCTAAATATGACTTTAAGGCTTTCGGACAAGCTATCAAAGTAGCGAGAACCGAACGAAAAGAGAGCCGCAAGAAAGTAAGTGATGAAATGTATATCTCACCACGTTATCTTGCTAATATTGAGAATAAAGGGCAACAGCCGAGTTTACAAATTTTTTATGAGCTTGTAACACGTTATGATATATCCGTAGACCAATTCTTTTTTCCGAATAAATCCGCGGAAAAAGATACACAACGCAGACAACTTGATACATTGCTTGATAGTATGAGTGAGAAAGGAATACGGGTAGTCACCGCCACAGCAAAAGAGATAGCCGAAGTCGAAGCAGAGGACAGGTGAATGTCCAGAACAGAATTTTAAAATGAGAAGACACATTGTAATTTTTTGAGAAATACAATGTGTCTTCTGTTTTATATAGCTTATTTCACAATCTTCCAGTTTTCCCCGTTCTTTTCCAGTACAAGGTTAAACTGTGATACCTGTGTTGTCATGGTCTGGTTATCCAGATATTTTACTGCAAGGGAAGCTGTCACCTGATTTCCGTTTCGGTTATAAACCGGATTTACCAGTTCCGAGAAAATATACTCTTTTCCCACAGTTTTCAGCACACCCTCATTTACATAATAGGTCAGTTCCTTTGCGGTTGCCGTAGGGTACAGCTTGAAAAAGGTGGTGAGAAATTCGTTGATTTCCTCTGTGGTGATGGAATCCACCGTACCGTCACTTTGTACCGCTTTGGGAGTGTAACCGGATTTTACGGGAACACTGGTAATGGTTGGATTCTGGATAATCGTCAGGTTTCCAGAGCCGTCCACATAGACTGTCACCTGATAGGCGGAACGGACGGTTTTACTGGATTCCCCCTCTGTGATACGCTGTTCCACCGTATAGGTCACTTGATAATGCTGCTCTTTTTCTTCTGTGATTTCCCATATCTGAAAATCGGTCAGGGCAGACGATACGGGGATGTCCTTTCGGACAGTATCTACATTCAGGGCTTGCAGCTCTCCGGTGAGATACCCTTTTAAAGCGTTTGTCCGGTTGTCAATGGAAGCGGCGGACTGTTCCCATGAATAGTAGACTTCTGCGAAATTCTCCACAAAATTCTCTATCTTGTGAGTGTCGAGGATTTGTTCCTCAATCACTTTCGTTTCATGGACAGTGTGAATGTCTATCGCCGTGAAATTCTTATAGACGGCAAACAGGAAGCTCATTGCCAGCAGCACCCACAGGGCAATCACGGTTTTCTTATGGGTATTGACTTTGTAGACTTTCAGTTTCTTTTCTTTCTGCTTTTTCTGGTTTTCCTCTTTTCTAATCTGAATCATATCGGTTCATCCTTTCTTATTGTTTGATTCGTCCGGCTCCAGCAAGGTGCTGTTGCCAGTAGGAGCCTGTCAGGTCTGCGTAACCAATGGGATTTCCGGCATGGTACATCCGGTTATTTCCCACATACAGTCCCACATGGGTGATGTAGGTTCCGGCGTTGTAGGTAGAGTGGAAAAAGACCAAATCCCCTGCTTTTGCTTCGGACAGGGGGATGTGCTGCGTTACATTGTACTGTTCCTGTGCTGTCCGTGGCAGGGCGATTCCTGCCTTGCCATAGCACCACTGCACCAGTCCCGAACAGTCAAAGGAAGTGGAGGGAGAATCACCCCCGTACACATACGTCCATCCCTCATACTTTAAGGCTTCCTCCATGATAGCCTGCACCGTTTCATCATCAAACTGTGCCACGGTCAGGTATTGCGATACCAAGAGGACATAGAACATATTTCCGTAGGAATACCGCCAGCCTCCGTTTTTCTCTACCGCAACAGGGTTGGTGTAGGTGACTTTCTTTCCGCCGGATTTGTCCCTTGCGAAGCTCTCTGCCAGTTCAAAAGTGTATTTTTTCCCACGCCCTGCCACATAGTCTAGGAAGCCGCCGCCGTAGTTGTAGGACTGAATCACACTGTTTAAGTCACAGCCCTTTGTTTCTGCCGCTGCGAGCAGTTCCGAGAAATATTTGCAGCCCTGTTTGATGGATTCCTCTGTACTAAGGGAGTTTGGGGGAAGCCCCAGAGATTCCGAGGACTGCATAACGTCTTCCAGTGTGCCGCCGGATTCCACCTGAATGATGGCGAGCAGCACATTTAAGTATTCCTCTATGCCATATTCCCTTGCATACTTTTCCAGCATAGGTTTATGGGCGAGGACTTCCTGTGATACGCTCACGCCCCCAAAGATAAGATTTCCGCCGCTTCCTCCGTCTTCCTCATCCGAGAAGACAATCACCACCAAAAGGAGCAGGGAGAACATCATCACGAACACGCCGGAACAGGCAAAGAAAAGGTGTCTTAATTTCATGGTTTCTCCCCTTTCTTTTGTTTGGCAGCCGCTTTTACCGTTTTTGTCCACTCCTTTCTGGCGGTGGTACGCCGGATGGTAAAGTTTGATTCTTTTACCGCAGGGGCAGCCCGTTTTCTTTCCGATATCACAGGAGCCGTATCATTCTGGACAGGTCTTGCCGGACGGGGAGTAGCCTGTGTGATAGTGGGAGCCGTCTTTTGTCTTTCATTTGGCTGGGATAGGGAAGCAGATGGGACTATCTGGCGTTCTGTCCTTACAGGTGGCGTTTGTTCATGGTGGATGGAAGCAGCTTTTACCACCGGAACCGAAGCCTGTTCTGCCACAGTTTCCCCATAAGGAACCTGTCCCCGTTCCCTGATGGATAGGGAAGCAGGCTGCATGGCTGGTTTTACTGCATGATGTCGGAAATCTTCTGGCTGCTTTGCAGTAACAGGGCGTTCATGGACAGGAGCTGCCCCTTTGGGTGCTTCGGAAGCTTTCTGTTGCGGCTGTTTTGCCTGTTCCAGTTCCGCCCTGCGCTCTGCAATGGTATGTCTGCGGCTTTCTGCCTGTGCGTTTCGCTGTTCCGCTCTGGCAGTTCGGGTCTGGGTCACGCTGGAAGTAAAATCCCGTACTCCCTCTGATACCTGTGTTTTCCCGTGGTAAAGGGCGTACTTTGCATTGACGGGCAAATCCTTTGCCTGCTCCCGAAGCTGTCCGGCAGTATCGGCTATCTTATCTTTGGTATCTGCCGCCGCACCTACCGCAGAACCAGCCCGTTTCCATACGGATTCTTTTTCCGGTGCTGCCTGTCCGTCTGGTCTGCTGTGGTCTGCCTGTGTGCGTTTGGAAGAGCCGAAGTGGGAAGCATTTCTATGGTCTGAGCCAGCCTGTTTTCCTGCGTGGTATGCAGCCGTTCCAGTTCCAAAAGCCGCCACAGAACGTCCTAGCTTATGCTGTAAACGGTGCATATGGGCGTGCATGAGCATACGGGGTCTTCGCATGATACGGCTCCCCATGCTTTGGGAATCCCCACTCTGTAAGGAGAACATCCCCATCAAATCTCCCAGCTTGAAATAAATTCCGGCAAAGGTCACTATCTGCAAGAACGCCGTCAGGAAGAACGGATATTCCCCAGACAGGTTGTAGAGCATGGTGGAAATACTGAACGCTACCGTGATAATCAGGGTGATTCCGGCTCTGGTAAGGATAGTGTTGAACAGTTTCGTAATGGCACGTTTGAACATCCCCTCAAAAGAGGGAACCATGCTAAGGAGGAAGCTCACAGGCAGGAACATGGCGTAGATGATAAAAAGCACCTGTGAGAAAATCATTATCCCCGTGAGCAGGAATACAAAAACGGAGATACCGATATTGAACATGAACAGGAAGAAGACGGTTCCCAAACGATTGATGGTCTTTGTGATGGTAAGGTTCGTGTTTTCCCTGTCTTCGATTTCCTCCACTACGATTTCTTCTCTGTCCTGTCCGTTGTTTTCGTCTGGACTGGTTGAAAGCAGGTTTTCCACACGGTCTGCTCCAATGCTTTCCATATCTGAATTGCCATATTGCAACAGGAGCCACGGTTGCTTGACCTGAATGGAAAACAGGCAGTCCCGTATCAAATCCACGCTGTCTTTTCCCTGACTTTCCGAGTTAGGCAGCACAATCTTTGTACCAAGGGTCAGGCTGGCATTGCTGATGTCTGCGGAAAATTCATTGATTTTCCCGATATAATCAGGAGCATAAGCGATAAAGGCAGCGGACAGCACGAACACCACCACGAAATTGACAACGGCATGGATGGCTTTTGTGGTTTCCCGTTTGATAAGCCCTGTGTAGGCAACGTAAATCCCCACCACCAGAATGAGAATCAGCAGAAACCCGATATAAAATCCCTCCGAGGACAAGCCGCCTGTGGTAACGCCTGCAAGGGTCTGCATATTTTTCCCAATGGAATCCGCCGTAGAGGAAATGAAGTCCAGCGAGTAGGCTTCCTGAATCAGATACCCCGTGGCGTTGGAAAGATACAGGCTGATTGTCCAGATAAAATTTGTGATGGCATACAGCCCGTACATCACCTGTTTTCCGATACCGTCCAGCCAGTTCCACGGGAGCCAGTCCCATCCGCTGTCCACATAAAAATCAAGCTGGTAGTTGTCCAGAGGATATTTGCTGTATTCGTTGGCAGCGTCCACCGTATCATCCACCAGTCCGGCAGCGTGGGCGGCTGTGCCGAAGACTGCAAGCAGCAGGAGGATGAGCAGGAGTGCCAGAAGCACCCTGCCAATCACTTTTCCTGCCGTCTTCCAAGACAAGCCCTTTTTTGTGTGATGAGGAACTGGGAATTGCGGTCGGTTGGAAGTTCTATGTATCACCATCATTCCACCTCTTTTCTTACGGGCGGTCTGGTATCAAAGGCGTGGAACAGGTCTTCAAAGATAGGATGGAACTGTATCACGCCCACACGCCCGTACAAATCACTGATAAGGCACTGTCCGTTTTCCAAGTCACGGAGCCGCTTCTGGTTGTTTTCATCTTCGGAATCTACCCCGAAAAAGGCGAGGGTCTTCTTGATTTCGTTGATGTCCGTGGAACGGAACGCAAACTTCAAGCCCAGATTGTTTTTCAGCTTTTCATCCAGCAAATCGTCCGTGTTCTGGGTCACAAAGTAAACGCCTGCGTTCATGGCACGTCCGGCACGAACCAGCTTCATGGAAAGGGTCTTGCCCTGTGCCACCTGTAAGAAGCTCCATGCTTCATCCAAATCCACAATCTTAAACACGCTGCGGTCGGTGTGGATGAAGTCGAGGGCAAAGGTGCTGATTACAATGAGCATTGCCACGGAAAGCAGCTCCATTGTGGTGTATTCTTCAAACGAGGTTTCTTTATCTGGCAGCACCAAATCTGCCACCTGAATGATGTTGAGCTGCTTTTCAAAGCTGATGGACTGTGTGACATCTCCATCCGAAAAGAGCAGGTGTGCAAAGTCATAGTCCGTAAAGGATTCGATATGGTCGGCTATGCTGGTGCTGATGGTGGTTCCCTCCGCCCGAAGTTCCTCAATCACCTTGAAAAGCCCCCGTTCCTCACTGTTTGTCACCGCACGAATGGCTTTCCGAAGAACAGGGAACTTTTCCCCGTCACGGCTGGAAATGCCCGTTAAAAAGGTCAAGATGTCGATTGCCAGTGATTCAGAATCCTTTGGGTTTTCCATAATCACATACGGGTCGAGTAAGCCCCTGTTCTGTTCTTCCGAGGTCAGGTTTACGATATTGATTTCATGGGCGATTTCCGGCAGGGTTTCTTTCCAACGTCCCCGTTCCGCTTTCGGGTCAACAATGAGTGCCTGTGCCCCAAATAATACGGAATAATAGACAATCATGTTGTTGCTGAATGATTTTCCACCGCCGAGGGAGCCGACAAAAGCGGCAGCAAGGGCGTTGGTGACGGAGCCTTTTACCCCTTGACTGGCAAGGGCAGGCTTTAAGTACACGTTTCTTCCTGTATCAAGGCTGTACCCGATATAAATGCCCTCCGGTTCCCCCAACATCTGTGTTGCCCCGAAGCCAAGACCAGCAAGGAAGTCACTGGTGACATACTGGATATAATCGTTCAGATACCGTTTGCTGGCAGGGAGAAATTCCCCATGCAGCCCCAGCATATCCCCAAAGGGGCGAACCAGTTTCACGTTCAAATCGTCATAAAAATCTTTCACCTCATTGCAGCGGCGTTTCAGTTCTTCCAAGTCGGGAGCCGTCACACGAACCACATAGGACAGCTTATACATGGATTCCTTGCTCTGGTCTAAGGTGGATTCCAGCTCATTCACGCTGTCTAAAGCGTCCACCACGTTTGTACTGGTTTCGCTGTCATTCTGCCATGCGTGGTTGTCCAAATCTTTCAGCTCTTTTTTCTTGTTCCGCACCGTGGAGAGGGCTTTCCGGTTTGTCACAATCTCCACATTCATAGAGGTATCAATGGGAAAGGTGAATTGCTGCTGCTGATAGTAAAAGATTTCCGAGGATGGGAAGTCCAGTTCCCCAACAATGCTGTTGATGGTAAAGTAGGCAGCATAGACTGTCCCGTCTTCCTGTTCGATTTTCAGATACCGCTGGTTTTCCTCTATCAGACAACGGGTGGGTTTGATGAGGTCATAGTATTTCACCAGCGTTTCCTCCTGAAACCGTTTTTTCGGAAGATAATACTCATAATCTTCGTAGGCGGTTCCGGTCTGCCCGTATAAATGTTCAATCAGATAGCCGAAATCGTCCTTATCAAGCCGCCGTACTTTGAAACGGCGTGAGATTTTATTTTCCAGTAGTTTTTCCATCTTCTGAAACCGCCAGATTTCTTCATTGCTCATGGAAACAAAATCCCCCATGAGCTTGTGGTTGACTTCATGGAGGAAGTCGGAAACAGCAGTCTTTGCTTCCCTGCCAAACTGCTTCATGGTGACTTCCTGCTCATTGACAAGCAGCTTAAAGCCGATAAAAAAGCGGTAGTCCACCTGATTTTCCCCTATCATGGAAATCAGGGCTTCGGTCTGTGCGTCAATCTTTGCACAGGCAACGTCTTTTAACTTGCCTGTCACTTCCTGTTTGGAGCGTTCCTGTGCCGCCCGTATGCTGGATTCCGTGCTGATTTGCAGGGCGTGAATCTTCCCGTCCCTGTTCTGGGCGATAAGCTGCCGGAACGAATCGTGTACCTGATACTTCTGTTCAGGGCTTAAAAAGGAATAGTTGTAGGGAAGCAGCTCATAGTAAGCAAAGCACTCCCCGTCATGGTTGAACACAAGGTTATTTTCGATATACTTAATCGGATATGCCATAAATATCACTCCTTACTGCCGTGATGGGCTGTGCCGGATATTCCTTTTCCAGCTTCACGGGCTTTCCTGCATACGTTAGTTTCGGGCGTACCAGATATGCCAGTACGGATTTCAGGAAGCCGTAAGGCTTCTTCCCGTCAAAAGTCTTCTGGCACATGAACCAAGTGAGGGCAAAGGGTATGCCGAAATATTTTAAAAATGCCCCGTCAATGAACGAAAGAGGAGGAAGGTTCCCCAAGAGTATCACTGCAAGTACCGATACCACGAACCACGCCATCTGTGTGAACGTGATGGGGAATGGCAGCTTAAAATCATTGATGGAATAGAGTACCTTTTCCACCGACCAGATACTGGTATAGCTTCGTATTTTCTTCATGTTGTCCGTCCTTTCTAAAAGATGGGGCAGCAAAAGCCGCCCCTGAAATAAAAAAGCCGCCTGTACTTTCAAAAAGAGATACAGACGGGTCTATCGTATGATTTCATATACGCCGTGGTTCGTGACAATAAAGGTTCCATCCAATTCCATGTCACGCCCATAGGCAGCATAGTCGATATAGTTTTGTAAGTGTGCCGGAAGTTCCCCAAGCTGTCCGCTTTCTTCCAGATAGTAGCGAGCCACATCCGCCATATCATCACAGCCGGAATGGCAGATAATATCGTCTTCATGCTCACAGAGTTCTTCGATACTGCCAAAGTAGGATTGCAGCTCTGATAGTTCCTCCTGAATGTACTCCGGTAAGTCCTCCACCATTTCACACAGGCGGTTGACTTCCTCAATGGGGGTATATTCGTCAATCTCAAAGGGCAGCTCATAATCATGGATGGTGTATTCCTCATATTCATCATTCAAACCGATACGCTCTTTGACTTCCTCAAAGTCCACAGGCGGCGTGAACCATGCCCCCACCAGTTCGCCCTCATTGTATTTGCCTAAGTTGGCAATGTAAATCCGCATTTCTTCCAAGTTCCTCTACCTCCTTTTAGCGGTAATAAAAGATACCATTGTCTGTAAACAGGTAGTTTTCGCTGGTTTCCAGTTCCCGACCAATGGCAGCGTAGTCGATATGGTTCAACAGGTCTGGATGTACTTCTCCAAAGAGCTGTACCTCCTGCACCAGATAACGGGTGAGGGATTCCCCGTCCTGCACCGGATAGCAGCGTATCTGGTCTTTGTGGTCGATAAATTCTGTAAAGCTGGAAAACCACCGCTTTTGTATTACATCCATTTCATAATAGAGGGGCGTTCCCTGCATTTCCTGTACCATCCGGCAAAGGGCGTTGATTTCCCAGAGCCTTGTGTTGCCCTCCAATGGAAAGGGCAGCTCATAGTCTTCAATTTCGATTTCTTCCTCACTCTGAACCCCAAGACGTTCCCTGATTTCTTCAAAATCCACAGGGCAGGAAAACCATGCCCCAGGATATTCCTCAAAATCCTCATGGTAAAACCGTGTGGTGTTCAGGATGTAGATTCTCATTTCCTCAATCAGTATCACGTCCTTTCTTAGAAAAAAATGGCAACTAACTTTGTTTGTCAGTTGCCATTTTTCTAATAAAATATTCGCTTTAATTCTTCATCACTATTGATTTTTTTAATTACCCAAGGTTGTAAAAAATAATTGATTTGTGGGTCTAACATACTTACTAAATGAGTTTGTCCGGCAGGGGTTAATATTTGTAAATGTTGAAGTTCTATTACTAATCCATTGTTCATGGGTAATGGCAGGGTGTGAGTTGGTTCACGTAAAAACTCCCGAATGATTGTCATCTGTTCTGGTGTCATATTTTTCAAATATTTAATCTGAGCAGTTCCCAATCTCTTAGAAGCATACTTGTCATAAAAGAAATGAAAAATTTTAGATAGTAATAAAACGATTAGTAAAGCTGTGGAAATCACAAAAACAATGCCTATTGTAAAACCATATTTTTCTCGAAAATTTATAATATAAAACTTTTGGGCTAACTTTTGAGGCAATAATAATAATGTACCACTGGCAATAGATAAAGCTCCTAAAATGTTCGGCGGTAATTTCAAAAAATCAATAAAATCTTTCATACATTTCCTCCACTTTCAATTACTATTAAAGAAATTATACCACCATTCTTAGTTTATCTCAATTATCATACACTATCATATTACATCTTCTTTCTTTTGGGGAGTTACGCTCCCCAAGCCCCTAGTGGACTTCCGCCATGAAGCAATCAAGGCTTGCTCCATAACGGAAGTGTAAAATGGGTTTCCTATGCTCCGATAATCTTATTGAACAGTTCCAGTAAGATGTCCTTTACACCGTCAGCATTGAAGACCAGACCGACCGCTACAAGGGACACCACCAGAAAGCCGATAAGTTTGGAAAATTCCCTCTTAAATCCGAGGTACAGTCCAATCACCACGATTGCCAGCAACACAAGGGACTGGGCGTTGGATAAAAACCAGTTGTAAAGATTCTGTCCGAAATTCATAAAAGCTCCTTTCTTTCCTGTAAGAGTTCTTAGCTTCCAAGATTGCCGCCGTTAAAGCACCACCTCCTTTGCAGCGGCGGCTTGCTGCTTCAGGATTTTTTCATGCTTCTCCGTCAGCCTTGCATGGGTGATGATGTCATGGACAATCTGGGTGTGGTTCATCTTATCCAGACGGAGAGCCAGCTTTAAGGTGGGTGCTACCTGATGGGAGAGCCAGTGCAGGGTGCGTTCAAAGGAATAGGGTTCCGGTTTGGTTGTCAGTTTCAGGCTTCCCCTGTGTTCCCCCATAAACCACGCCCATTCCTCACTGATACGCCAGTCAGAACGGGGCTTTGTATCGTCCCTGTCCACGAACCGGACATAGCGGTTGATGATTTGAAAGGCTGTCTGTTCTGGATTGTCATGTTCTAACAGGTCACGGATGGCGTAAAAGGCACGCTCATTTTTCAGCCGGATTTCAAAGCGGTTCTTTACCTCTGCGTCCGCAATGGGAATATCATGCTTCTTGTACTGCTCATAGTCCTTTTCGTAAATGCAGAAGTACACCTCACTTTGGAGGGAACCAATATACAGGGTGTTCCCCATACATTCTTTTTCCCCACGCCGTACCAGTTCGCCGCTGCGGTAGCTTTTGAAGCTGCGGAAGACCGAGATACATTCCTCATTCCGGCACTTCTCTGTCAGATGGGGAATGTTCAGGATTCCTGTTTTGTCATTGATGGCAAGGTCAAGCCGCTTCATTACGCCGTCCTCCATGAGAACATCCATAAAAAATTCATACCAGCTCCGTTCCTGTGCCAGCAGATAGCTTTCAAACTGGCGGCAGCCACGCCCTTTCAGTTCCAGCAGCACCCCCTTTTCCAGTTCCGGCGATACTAGAACGAAAATATCCCCCAGATAGTAATGCTCCGTGTAAGAGTAAAATCCGTAGTCTTCATGGATAAAGTAGGGGAGTTTTAGCCGAAGCACGTCTTCCACGATATGCTTCACATCCGTAGTGGGGAAGCGAATCCGAACATAGTCAAAGAGCATTTCAAGGGGATTGTCTGGATTGAAGCGTTCCAGAGCTTCCGTGATGGCTTCCTGTAATGCTTCGGATGGGTGAGCCTTGCCCGTTTCAATATCGCTCAGGTACGGACGGGTGATTCCGGCAGCTAAGGCAAGTTTCTGTTGTGAGATACCGTAAACTTCCCGTTTCTCTTTGATGTCCCGTACCCATGTTTCTTCATTCAGTGAAAATCCCTCCTGTCTAAAAAAGCGTATGTCAACTTTCAGAGCCTTGTTGACACACGCCGGATATGGGAAAATCCCTTGTGTACCGTGGGATTCTGCCCTGTTATTTGGTTGTTGCCTGTCGATTTGTACCCCTCTGTTAGATACGAGGGGTTCATGCTGGCGTGCCTTGCGGCACACCAGCCACAGCAGGTCAGTCCGTTTCTGCGGCTTTCGCTTCGCACGCCGCCTGCACTTCCTGCCTGCTGTCTATGAGTTTTTTTATTTCTTTGAGGAAATCGTGTCCTTTTGGCACAAGGGGCGTGTAAAATTCCGAGATAACGCTGGTTCCCACATCCACATAGCCACGCCCTTTTATCTGCTTTAGGAAGAAATCCTTTGTGGTTTCCCCGAACATCATCCCATAGCCCATTTCCGACATCCGTCCCAGAGCTACACGGAAATTGAACTGGTCACGGATTCCGTCCCCCAGATACTTTGCGTCCGGACGCTGGCAGGCGAGAATCAGGAAAAAGCCAGCCTGCCGCCCAAGCATAACGATTTGTTTTAACTTGTTGAGGACAGCGGCGTTTTCCTTTGTGCCAAGCATTTCCATAAATGCCACATATTCATCAAAGATAAGGAAATTTGCAGGAAGCCCAAGATAAGCGTAATTTTCCCCTGTCCGGTAATTTTCCATGAGCTTCATGTCTTCGCTGCGTTTCATCATTTCTTCATAGAAACGGTCAATACAGGCGAGCATATCTTCCTTTTTGTAGTACACATCCGGCATAACCGCCTGTAAATCCGCAAGGTCGGCGTTCTTTGGGTCTAACACGAACAGGGCGGCGTTGGTGCGGAGCAGGGCTTCAATGAGGGTCAGGATGAAATAAGTCTTTCCGCCGCCGGTTCCTCCGGCAATGAGCATATGGGGGAGCTTGTCATACTCCCACCAGACATTTTCCATGAGCCGGAGCCTGCCGTCCTTTGCCTGTACATCTTCAATGGAGATACGGTTCGCAATGGTGTCATAGAGCAGGGTGTACTCCACGTAGGAATCCTTTAATTCCTTATCCTTCAGCTCACAGTACAAGCCGCTTTCCAGCTTTTTCTCCAAGTTTAAGAGCTGTTCCTGATATTTCCCCAAGGTGATTTCCACACGGATATGGAGCAAGCCCTGTTTCATCCTGTAATAGATTTTGGGAAAGTAAGTGATGGTTTCTTTGGAACGGCTGGAAGACAAGTCCTTGAAAAAAGCGTCTTCTTTTCTCTGCTCTGATTCATACCACTTGTTTTCCAACACCATCCTTGCCAGCTTTTGGCGGTGGATGAGCTGCTTTACTCCATCCATGCGGTATCGCCAGAACAGAAGAACTGCTGTAAGGCACACCAGCCCTGCCACGCCCATACTGAATAACAGGTAAGGGAGATTTACGTCCTGTGCTATCTGGGAGAAGGACACTTCCTGCCAGTTGGTTCCGGCAATCTGCCGGATATGAAACAGCAGGACAACCAGCATGAATACAGGGGACAGAGCGGCAAGGGCAGTATGGAACACAAGGTCTTTATCCGTGGGACGGATACGTTTTCCACGGGGGAAAAGCTGCTTCATGGGAATAATCCTCCTTTCGCGTTCTTCTTATGTTCCTGTTATTTTACAGGGGGAGCGTCTTTCTTCGGCGGCTGCGGATTCATGGCAGCCCCTTTTTTCAGGACAATATCCTCCGCCTTGATGTACCAGTCCACCTCTGCCCCTTGAAAAGTAGCCGTTGCCACGGTGTCTGCCACCGGATTGATAAGTTCCACCTCTGCGTTGTAATCGAACTCCTTTAACGGCACGCTGGCAGGGATGGAAACCTGAATCATACGCCCCTGTCCTCTGGATTTTAAGTCATAGGTACGCTCCTTGATTTCTTCTGATACCGAGCCGTCTTCATTCTGGAGGTGAATCTCACGGCGGAGGGCAGAAAATTTCAATGCCCCGAAAGTTGCTTCCTTGTCAATCACGATTCCGTTTGCTAATCTCATAGTCTGATGTCCTCCTTTTCCTTACGCTTTTACCATATCGTCAGCGTGCAAAATGTAGTTGGTAAAGCCCCTTGTGCCGATTTTATAGCCCTCTGCGGTGATACGGGGATTGACGAGCTTCACACGTTCCTCAAAGTCAAAATGTTTCTCTCCGGCTTCGGCAGGGAGGATAACTACAATATCATCCGCTCTCTGTACGTCCGAATACAGATTGAAGCTGCGGGAGAATACCGTCATGCGTCCGTTGATTCTTCTCTGTTCTGTTTTGTCTTCTCCGGCGAACTCCAAGTTGCCGAATGTCTTTTCCACGTTGGGGATAACGAATTTTAATTCCATATAGATGTACCTGTCCTTTCTGAATGTTGCGTTTGATGGTTAGTTTTGGGTTCTGGTTTGAAAGTCGGAGGGGAACGCTCCGGCGGTGGTGATTTCTTCGTAGTATCACATCCTTTCTGGGGCTATTGAAGAAATTACAGGGTTGTGATATTATCTAGGTGTTAAAAATTAAATCGTCATGGTTAGGATTGTTAGCTTGTGTTTTTTCATGTAGCTCTGTCATGTACTCCCAACAACTTAAAAGTAGATTTCAGTGGAGATTTATAATATCAGGAGGTACGCTTATGACAATAATAACAACTGTAAAAAGCATTATGGTGGGCGACGGAATTTCTGGGAATTTTTGCTAAAGTGTGCAGGGGCAATGGAAAAAATTACGGCTGGCATGACATGAAGAATCCGGGAGGGTCAAATCTCCAATTCCCATCGGGGCTGTTTTCAGCCCCATTTAATTTTGAAACAAAAAATAGACGCCCATTGTTGAACGTCTATTTTGGGATGATATTGAGGTTTGCTGGTCTATCTTATAAAATCTGAATGTACTTCGATTGCATTTTTATTGCATTTTTAATCTGTTTTCATATAGATTTTAGTGGTTGATAGTTCCTGAAAATGCCTTAAAATCAATGATTTTTATTTATATGGCATACTGTCTGTCTGGAGTTTGAATAAATCGAGTTGCTTAAAAAAGCCAGTGTTTATGCGGGTTTCAGCGATTTCGATTAGTCTTTTGATAACAAATTGATAACAGTCATAGCAAGTGCCATTATTCTTGTTATCCAGTGGTTTATGGGTAACGGAACAATTAACAGGTGGCTTGCAGACTAAAGTTCGGAGCTTGGCTCTGAACAAATTCCATATTATAAACTAAGCCCTTAGCTGTGGTTAATAACCATAGTTAAGGGCTTTTTTGTCGTTGCCAAAGCATCTGTAGGGAGCTGCCAGTGGCAGGTCCTGTAGGTGCTTATTTATCTTTCAAGTGGTCTTTGAATGCTTCCACGAGAGCGTCACTTAATTCCTGTGATGGAACTTTTGCCCAACGCTGTGTGGTGTCGAACTCTGGATAATGATAACGCCAGTTATCGTATTCTTCTCTGTTGATTTCTTCGGAAGATAGCTTGTCTGCCTGTTCTTTCCAAGCATACAGCATTTTGAGGAGTTCATATGCTTCTCTGCCTTTGTCCTTGTTGACCTTTAAGCATACCTCTCCGTCTGCTTCACTGACAGTAAGACCGTAAATATCTTCAAGGGTAAACAGAGTGTGCATAAGACCGATATAGCTGTCTATGTCAGGAACATCAAGAGCCTGTGGAGAAACATCAAGCACCTGTGCCAATGCATTTGTAAGGTCTGCTTTCGGTTTGCGTGTACCAGTTTCGTACTGTGCCAAACGCACATCAGCACTCTTTTCTGGAAAACCGATTGCTGTACCGAGATACTTTTGTGTCATACCACGCATTAGTCTGAAAAAATGTATTCTTTCGCTGATAGCCATAATGATACGCTCCTTTTATATTTAGTGAAATAAGTATAGCAGAAATGTTTAGTGGAAGTCAAGAAAAACCGAAACAAAAATGTTTAATATTTTCTTTGCAACCACTTGACAATAGCAAATATGTTTAGTAAAATAAATTACGAATTAAACAAATATGCTTAATGCGACAACTGAATGACCGTCCGAAAAGCCAAACCGCCAAGACCTCGTCGGAGCAAGTTCCGTATCGTTCGCTTGTGTGCAAGCACAAAAGCTCATTCGCTGCACTGCTCCTCCTCTTCCCCAAAAGTCTCCGACTTTTCGGGAACCCCTATACGAGCGAGCGCCTGATGTACTGCGGTGCATTGGGACAGCACAGCGCCTGCCGACAAGCAGGAGTGCCTGTTGGAACTTTAACACGGAGAAAGCGGCAAGCAAAAAATTATTTTAAGAAAGGAAGAAAAAGGATATGGAAAACAGATTTATCCGAGCCGAAGATGTGGCTCAGGAACTAAACGTATCAAAACCTTATGCATATAAACTCATCAGACAATTAAATGAGGAATTGAAAGCAAAGGGCTTTATTACGATTGCAGGGCGTGTAAATCGCCAGTATTTTTACGAAAGGCTCTACGGAGCAGGAAAGGGGGAAATGTAAATGCCGGTATTTAAGAATGAAGATAACGGTACTTGGTATGTGATGGCAAGGTATGTGAACTGGAAAGGGGAACGCAAGCAGAAATGCAAGCGTGGCTTTGCTACCAAACGAGAAGCACAGGAATGGGAAAGAATGTTCAAATTGCAGACTTCTTCAGACCTTGATATGAGTTTTGAAGCCTTTACGGAGCTTTATATCAATGATGTGAAGAACCGTTTGAAGGAAAACACGTGGCTTACCAAAGAGCATATCATACGCACAAAGATACTTCCGTATTTCGGGAAACTGAAAATCAGCGAGATTTCCACAAAGGAGATTATTACTTGGCAGAATGAAATGCTTGCCTATCGTGATGAGAAGAAAAAGCCTTATTCACAGACGTATCTGAAAACGCTGCACAATCAGTTGTCCGCCATTTTCAATCACGCTGTCCGCTACTATGAACTGCGTTCCAATCCTGCGGCAAAGGTGGGAAATATGGGACGTGAGGAACACAAGGAAATGCTGTTCTGGACAAAGGAAGAATACAAGAAATTCTCTTTTGAGATGATGGACAAGCCTGTTTCCTTTTATGCGTTTGAAATGCTTTACTGGTGCGGTATCCGAGAGGGCGAGCTGTTAGCTTTGACTCCGGCAGATTTCAACTTTGATAAGGAAACAGTCACAATCAATAAATCCTATCAGCGTTTGAAAGGGCAGGATGTGATTACTTCTCCGAAAACGAAAAAGAGCAACCGCACGATTAAAATGCCGAAGTTTCTGTGTGAGGAAATGAAAGAATATCTCGGTATGCTTTACGGATTGAAGAAGAAAGACCGTATCTTTACGGTGACGAAAAGCTATCTTCATCACGAGATGGACAGAGGGGCAAAGGCGGCAGGCGTGAAGCGTATCCGCATTCACGATCTCCGTCACAGCCACATTTCACTCTTGATTGATATGGGCTTTTCTGCGGTGGCGATTGCTGACCGAGTTGGTCACGAAAGTATTGATATTACTTATCAGTACGCACACCTCTTTCCGTCAAAGCAGATTGAGATGGCAGAAAAATTAGATGATTTAGGGAAAGGAGATTTTGAAAATGTCAGCTAAGAACAGAGATAACAAAAATCGTTGGAGGAATATCACAGTAGGGTTTCGAGTATCGCCCGAAGAAAACGAACTCATTAACAGAGCTGTAGCTCTATCAGGATTGCCAAAACAGGAGTATTGTTACCGCCGTTGCTTAAATCAGGATGTGGTGGTACAGGGCAATCCGAGAGTGTATAAGGCGTTGAAAACGGAATTTGCCACAGTCCTTGCGGAACTGAAAAGGATTGAAGCAGGAAAAGGTGTGGATGATGAACTGCTGAGTGTAATAGAACTGATTTCCATTATTCTCGGCGGTTTGAAAGGAGAGGATGCGAATGGAGAATAAAAAAGAAATGACTATTCCAAATGTATCTGCGGCAACAGATGCGGAACAGTCACTTTCCAAATGTACTGACAATAGTATAGTCAATCAGGATACGGATTTCAAGGGGTACGAGCAATCTTTTGAAGAAATGCAAAGGGAAATACTCAGACAGTTAGACCCTTCCTATCTGAAAACAGTATCAATGACAACGCTGTATGATACGGTGTTTGAGGTTCAGACACCACTTATCGACGGTCTGCTCCAAAGGGGAACTTACCTTTTCGTAGGTTCCCCGAAAGTGGGAAAGAGCTTTATGATGGCACAGCTTGCCTATCATATCAGCACAGGCACACCGCTTTGGGAGTATAAGGTGCGTAAGGCAACGGTGCTTTATTTTGCCCTTGAAGATGATTACCCACGTTTGCAGAAGCGATTGTTTCAGATGTTCGGTGCAAAGGAGACAGGCAATCTGTATTTCGCAACGGAATGTAAAACGGTCAATGGCGGACTGGAAGAACAGATAAGAGGGTTTATGAGGGAACACCCAGACACAGGCTTGATTATCATAGACACCTTAAAGCGTGTGCGTGAAGCAGGCGGAGCAGATTACAGCTACGCAAGTGATTATGATGTTGTGGCAAGGCTGAAAGCGTTGGCAGACAGTTACAAGGTTTCAATGCTTATTGTTCATCATACACGCAAACAAAAATCGGAAGATATATTCGATATGATTTCAGGCACGAATGGTCTGATGGGTGCGGCAGACGGTGCATTTGTTCTCAGTAAGGACAAGCGTACTTCCAACAATGCCACACTTGATGTTGCTGGCAGAGACCAGCAGGATATGAAAATCCATCTTGTAAGGGACAGCGAGCGATTGGTGTGGAACTTTGCAAAATCGGAAACGGAGATGTGGAAAGAACCGCCCGAACCTCTGCTTGAGAAGATAGCGGATACGCTCTTTTCGGAAAGTGACAGATGGGAAGGAACTGCTTCGGAACTTTGCGAAAGGCTTGCGGTGGATATAAAGCCGAATGTACTTTCTTTAAGGCTCAGTATCAACGCAAGCAGGCTGTTTCGTGATTACGGTATCCGTTATCAGAACAGCCGCACACACGACGGAAGAAAGGTTTCACTTTGGAAAGAAACCGAGCAGACGGCGTGACAAACGGTGTCAAAGGTGTCAATGTTTTTGAGAGCAGCACGCTGTGAAAAACATTGTCACCATCGTCACACTTTGACACCGGATAAAGTTTAGGGGAGTGTGCAGAGAGTGCCTTTTCAAAGGCGGCTCTTTGGTCTCGCCTGCTGGCTCGGTCGGTTCGCAGGCGTGTGTGCCACCGGCACACGCTCACCCCTCGGAGAGCCTTCGGAGAACGCAAAACCTGTTTACAGGTCGCATTTTTGATGGGTGTACCCGTCAAAAGTGCTTTTGCGTTACTTTTGACAAAAGTAACAAAACCTGAGAATGTTGAAATTTACAGATGGGAGATGAAAAAATGCAGAGAACGATAAGTGCAATGGTCGGTAAAGGCTCGGTCAATCACAATAGCCGAAAGTTCCGAGCAGAAAATGTAGACGGAACTCGTACTCATCTCAATATCGACTACTGCAATGAAAATATAAAGACAGTTTATCACGAATTGTTTGATGAAGCATTGGAAAGATACAATGCCAAGCAGATAAGGTCAGACCGAAAGATAAAAGATTATTATGAAAAAATCCGAAGTTCCAAGCAGGAAAAACCGTTCCACGAAATCATTTTACAGGTGGGCGGTAAGGGAAATATGAACGCCGATACGGAAAACGGAGAACTGGCAAAGCAGATTTTAGATGAATACTATCAGGGTTTTCAGGAGCGAAATCCACAGCTTCGGGTGTTCTCGGCTCATCTGCATATGGATGAAGCTACACCACATCTGCACATAGATTTTGTACCTTTTACCACAGGCAGCAAGCGTGGACTTGATACAAGAGTGTCACTAAAGCAGGCTCTTGCAACGCAAGGTTTTAAGGGCGGCAGTCGTGGCGATACGGAGTGGTCGCAATGGATACAGTCCGAAAAAGAACAGCTTGCGGCGGTGATGGAACGTTATGGGATTGAGTGGGAACATTTAGGCACACACGAAAAACATCTTTCTGTTTTGGATTATAAAAAGCAGGAAAGAGAAAAAGAAGTGGCGGCATTAGGTGCGAAAATCGAGCAGAAACAGATTGAATTTGATGTGTTGTCGGAACGAGTATTGAACTATGATAAGGCAAAAGACGAGCTGTCAAATCTTGAAATAGAGCTTGATACTGCACCGAAATATCAGTTGCCAGAACCAGAGAAATTTATGACTGCAAAGGCATATAAAACCAAAATGGCAGAGCCGGTTGTAAGGAAATTGAAGCAACTTGTCAAAACGGTGCTTGCCCGCTGCTTTGAGGGGTGGGACAACTATCATAGGCTGAATACAGCGAATGCACAGTTATACCGCACCAATCAGCGTTTGGAGAAAGTCAATGAAAGATTGACCGAAGAAAACAAAATCCTAAAAGCAGAAAATAAAGATTACAGCCTGCTCCGTAAGGTTTTTGGTCGCAAACAGATAGATGATTTGTTGGAGCAGGCAAGAACAGTTAAAGGTCGCAAGCGTGATAATACACGATCACGATAGACAAAAATCACAGGAGGAAAAGGAAAATGACAAAGACAATTTTTGAAGAAATGGGCGGAACTTATAGACAGGTGGGTGATTATTTATTGCCGAACATCACAGTACCAGCCGAAGAAGAAATAGAGCCGATTGGTTTATGGGGGAAACGACATGCAAGGCATTTAAAGGAACACTATAAAGTGTTATATATGAACCTGCTGACAAGCGGAAAGCTGCATAGTTATCTTGCAGAAGTCGATAAGCAAGCAGAGGATATGTTTCTTCGACTGGTAAAGGAATATGCCGACAGACAAGATGTGACGGAACAATTAAAGAAAGATAATCCCTACGAATGGATTGGAAGAATGAATAATATTCAGGCTTGTGTGAGGGAAGTTGTAGGAACGGAGTTGATTTACACATAAGCGTTTTACGGTATGGTGCTCCTGCGTTTGCTGGAGTGCTGTGGTTGTGGTTGTAAAGAGGTTGTGAAAGATTGAATTTCGTAATGGTTGGATGTATAATTAGGAAGTGAAAATTTTAATTTGCACTTCCATAAGGTGAAATGTATTGACACAAAAAATACAGTATGATAGTATTGCCATTAGAAGAAAGAAAGGCACATTTTGTGTAAGGTGAGGAAATGATTAATAGATAATTTGATTTAAGTAAGACACATATAGTTATTGAGCCTGTAGAGAATAGGTTTGTTTTGTGTACGCTTAAGTTGGATTATCGCAAGAGGCATTTCCTTTGTTTTCCTTTTGGAAAAGAAATAAGGGGCTATTTAGCGAGTCTATTTTTGCGTATGCAAAAAAGACTCGTTTTTGTGTGTTCAAAATAATAATTGGCTCAGACTTCGAAAAGGAGAAACTTTAATGTTGCAGATAAAAAAATTAAATTTAACACATAAAAAAGACCTGAGAATAATTCTTAATGATTTCAACCTTGTGCTAAATGATGGAGATAAGGCAGTTATTATTGGAGAAGAGGGAAATGGGAAATCGACATTAATGAAGTGGATATACAATCCGTCGCTTGTAGAAAACTATATAGAAGCAGATGGGGAAAGGATAATGGGACACGAACGTCTTGGTTATCTTCCGCAGGAGATGCTCGATGAAGATAAGGAAAAAACAATATACGAATATTTTTCTGAAGAGGAAATATTCTGGGAGAAAACGCCTAAAGAATTGTCTGTTATTGCGGGAAAATTTGGAATGAAAAATGATTTTTTCTACAGTAACCAGACAATGGGTAGTCTTTCAGGAGGCGAAAAAGTCAAGACACAACTTATGAGGCTTTTCATTCGCGATGTTTCTGTGCTGTTGTTGGACGAACCTTCCAATGACATCGACATTGCGACGCTTACATTACTGGAAAAAATCATAAATGACTGGAAGCACATTGTGCTTTTTATTTCACACGATGAAACGCTGATAGAGCGTACTGCCAACATGGTGATACATATCGAGCAGATTATACGAAAAACAAAGGCGAGATATACCGTGGCAAAGCTTCCCTATAGACGCTATGTGGAAGAACGGCTTCATAAATTTGAAATCCAAAAACAGCGGGCACTGAGTGACCGTAGGGAGAAAAAGATTCGCGATGAAAAATATCAAAGAGTTATGCAGAGTGTACAAGGTGCATTAAGAAGTTGTACCAGACAAGCACCGTCTGTTGCCAAAAACTTAAAGGACAAAATGCATACGGTTAAGGCAATGGAACGAAGATTTGAAAAAGAAGATGAAAATATGACTCAGATGCCGGAACAGGAAGAAGCAATCTTTGTCAAATTAGGGGATGAAAACTCACACATTCCCGCAGGAAAAACGGTCATAGAATATGAACTTTCAAAGCTTGTGACTCCGGATGGCAAAAGAATTTTAGCAGAAGGAATTCATTTAAAAATAAAAGGTTCAGAAAAAATCTGTATGATAGGAGCCAACGGGGCAGGAAAAACGACTCTTCTAAAAAAGATAGCGGAAGAACTCCTAAATCGGAATGACATTAAAGCAGAATATATGCCTCAAACTTATGAAGACCTGCTGGATTTGGATGTTACACCGGTTGATTACCTTGATAAAACAGGAGATAAAGAAGAGCGTACAAGAATTAGAACATACCTTGGTTCACTTAAATACACACCAGATGAAATGGAGCATCCGATTCGGGAGTTATCAGGCGGACAAAAGGCGAAAGTGCTTCTCTTGAGGATGAGCTTAAGTGGTGCAAATGTTCTTATTCTGGATGAACCGACAAGAAATTTTTCACCATTGTCCGGTCCGGTAATAAGAAAAATGCTCCGAGAATTTCCGGGGGCTGTCATTAGCATTTCTCACGATAGAAAGTATATTGAAGAGGTGTGCGATAAAATATATCAGCTAAATCCTAATGGATTACAGCTAATTGGTGATTGATAACAAAAAGGATGAAAGACTGACAAATTTCAGGCTTTTAGTGAGTTGGAAAGCATACAAAGATTTGAATTTGGAGGATAGATTATGGTACGTACAGAAGATGCATGTGAAATTATAAAATATGCTTTGCAAAACGAAATTAAAGTATATTTAGATGGCGGATGGGGTGTTGATGCACTTCTTAAAAGAGAATCAAGAATACACAATGATATTGATTTGTTTGTTGAACTGAAACATTATCATGATTATATTTATGTGATTAAGCAGCATGGATTTGAGGAAGTAAATACTGATTATACAACGGATGGTCATACTGTCTGGAAAGATGATAAACAAAGAATCATTGATTTACATTGTTTTGAATTTACAGATGACGGAATTGTTTATGAGGGAGATATATTTCCATCAAAAACTTTTTCCGGTATTGGAAAAGTTGGAGATATAACTGTTTCTTGTATTGAACCATTGAGTCAGGTAATGCTTCATTTGGGATATGAACACGATAAAAATGATGTGCATGATGTGATGCTGTTGTGTGAAACATTTCAAATAGCAATACCAGATGAATATAAGGAAAAGTAAAATTTCAGTTTTGTGTTGAATCTCTAAGCAAAATAGCTTATAATTTGACATGCTACATATAGTTATTATCCACAGTTATCGAGTAGGTGTTATCAATGCCGATAACAAAATGATAACATTAGCTCGTATAGGCAGGATAATATGGATATATCAAATAATCAAAAGAACGAGAAACATTACAGAGAATAATTCCTAAACAAAAAGCGTTAGTCTTTGTAGAGTTTGAATAACGGACAAAAAACCTCGGATGCCCATTTTACAAGGGTTTCCGAGGTTTTGTTATGTCTGTTGGCTCTATTTAAGAAATTTTGATAGGTAAAAACGTCGACGGATTAAAAAATATAG